>JAFLBX010000002.1:316495-632990 GCA_017303675.1 Ignavibacteria bacterium | reverse complement strand
TGTTTACCTAAAGTTGTCCTGGAGAATTTGTCTATTTATGAGATTGCTTCGTCGCTTCGCTCCTCGCAAAATAACTTTTGTTACCTCCCCCTTTTATATTTTTGATTGTTTACCTAAAGTTGTCCTGAAATTTTTGTCCATTTATGAGATTGCTTCGTCGCTTCGCTCCTCGCAAAATAACTTTTGTTGCAGCCCCTTTTATATTTATGATTGTTTCTCTAAATTTGTAATACAATTAAACAAATAAAAAATGAAATATACATCACTTGAAGAATTCCTGGATGACTGGGCTTATGAAAGCTCATCTACAGCAAAAGTATTTAATGAGCTTACGGACAGCTCACTTGAGCAGAAAGTTACACCCGATGGAAGGTCGCTTGGTTTTATAGGCTGGCATATCACAGAATCAGTTGGTGAGATGATGGGCAGAACCGGACTGAAAGTTTTTACACCTGACCATGAATCAGGACACTGGAATATGAACAAGGCGCAAGATCTGAAGGAGTGTTATAAACACGCCTCGGAATCGCTGGTTGAGAAAATAAAAGACCATTGGAATGACGGAACACTTGATATTGAAGACGATATGTACGGCGAGAAATGGAAAAGAGGCACGACTCTAAGTATATTGATAGCTCACCAGGCACACCACAGGGGACAGATGACAGTATTAATGCGCCAGGCGGGACTTAAAGTCCCGGGATTTTACGGACCTAGCAAAGAAGAATGGGTTGCCTTCGGGATGGAACCGCAGAAGTAGTGTGAATGGCAAGAGGCAAAATTAAAAAGGCAAAAATAATAATTGCAGGATTGATCCTCATAAACATTCATCTGTTCGCACAGGTCGATGCTTTATGGCTTGGCAAATGGAGTGGTGAGTTGTTTATTTTCGGGCAGCCGGGAATAGAAAAGGTAAACACGATCCACATGGAATTACACATCAGTAAAACTGATTCCGCAAATGTGTATAACTGGAGAATTATTTATAAGGATTCCGCGAATGATGACAGGAAATATTTATTAAGAACAATTGATCAGTCTAAAGGAAGATATGTAATAGATGAAAAGGACGGAATTTTGCTGGAAGCAAATCTGCTTGGAAACGCCTTTATAAGCCGGTTTGATATTGGAGGCTCACTGATTGAGACCCAATACACTTTACTGGAAGACAAGATTGTTTTTGAAGTAACGGTTAGTTCGGTTAATCCTGTTTCAACTTCTGAAAGTCAACTGGTACAGGGTGAAGTGAGATCATATACAGTAACAAATTACCAAAGAGCTTATTTATTTAAAGTACCTTAACTAACCTAACCTGCTTTAGGGAGAAATATCTCAGCCATCATGCAGCGGGCGCTGCCGCCGCCGACTGATTCAATAGTATTAATGTTTACTTCAACCAGCCTGCCGTATTTTTGCAGAGCCGCAGCCTGGTGGTCTTCAAAATTCCACATTGCGCTTGCCGAAAGTACTATTAGTGATTCACCCTGCACATTTTTTACGTTCAGAATATTTCCGCAGAAATTCTTAAGCTGGCTGTAAGTTATATCTATTACTTCAAGGCCTGAATACCTCAGTTTTGTAAGCACTTCACTTCTTTCGCCCGGCTCAATGCACTCACTGCAAATAACCGCGAAGCCATCTCCAACGCTCATAATTACATTTGTGTGATAGATAGGGTTACCGCTTTCATCGTTTGCATGAAAGAAAATACGGTTGCCGGAAGGGATTTTCATTTCATCGCAGTACCTTTCAAACAGTACGCTGTTTGTCCGCTCAGATTCAATTGCGTACACAGCGTTATTTTTCCTGTCAAGGACAAGTGAGCCCGTGCCTTCGAGTATGAGTCCCTGCCTTTCATATTCACTGTAATCAATAAATCTTTTTATGCTGAACCCGGATGACTCCATAACTTCTGTAATGGTATCTTTGCTTCTTTCAAGGCGGCGGTTCTCGCTGAGCATTGGGAAAAGCATAACGGTACCATCTTCATAAGTTGCGAACCAGTTATTAGGGAAAACCGCATCAGGTACATCATATTCAGTATCATTGCTTAAAACCAGGATATCAACTCCAACACCCGAGAGCTTGTTTGTCATACCCTTAAACTCTTCCAAGGCTTTTTTCCTCAGGGTATCGGGATCAAACTCAGGCTTGTTCTGGAATGAATTTGAGCCTGCAGTCTGGAAGTTATAGCCAAATGAATCCGGTGAAACCATCAGTATGCAGCTTGTTGTTTGTTGTGCCATAAAAATTACCTAATTACAGGTTTTGCTGTTATAAATTCTTTTCTTTTAAAACCACCGGTTTTGAGCGTTTGGTCCTGATCTTAATATTGATCATTTCAACAAATACGCTGAAAGCCATTGCGAAATATATGTAGCCTTTGGAAATATGCTGGTCAAATCCTTCAGCAATAAGCGTGATACCGATTAGCAGCAGGAAGCTTAATGCCAGTATTTTTACTGTCGGATGCTTGTGAACGAAATCACTGACTGCACCGGATGTGAACATCATAAATATGACTGATACTATTACGGCAGTTATCATTACCCAGAGCATATCTGTCATACCGATCGCTGTTATTACGGAATCAAGCGAGAATACGATATCGAGTATCATAATCTGAATGATTATACCCGCAAATGAAGCTGCTTTTTTGCCGGAGCCATCAGCGTGGTCATCGCCTTCGAGCTTTTCGTGAATTTCAAACGTGCTTTTTGCAAGCAAAAATAATCCGCCTACTATAAGTATGATATCACGGCCAGAAATTTCATTGCCTATTAAAGTAAAAAGGGGAGCAGTGAGCTTCATTATAAGTGAAAGCGAAAAAAGCAGAAGCACTCTCATTATCATTGCTGCTGCCAGGCCTGCTAACCTTGCTTTTTTCTGTTTTTCAGGCGGCAGCTTGCCTGCAAGAATTGAAATAAAGATAATATTATCGATCCCTAATACAATTTCAAGCGCTATGAGTGTTAAAAGCGCAATAGCTATTTCCATATATTATTTTCCGGCCTTAAGCTTAATTTTTATATTTATAATACTGCAAATTACTTAAAAGCTGAATTTAAATAAATCATAAAAATTTTACTTCTAACGCCGGTTCTGTTTCTTTTAGGATATTTGTTCATTAAATTTGTTTAACTAATTCGGGAAATGTTCGAACACTCCAAAACAAGGCTTGCAACCGGCAAGGTTTTCAGAGTCCGCCTGCTAAAATTTACACTGATAAGTACCGGTATTTTCGGGTTATCTCTTTCAATCGGTATAGTTGGTTATCATTATTTTGCGGGACTCAGTTGGGTGGATTCATTTTTGAACGCCTCAATGATACTTGGCGGTATGGGTCCCGTGGATATGCTTAAGACCACGCCTGCTAAGATATTCGCCGGATGTTATTCGCTTTTCAGCGGCGTAGCGTTTCTTTCTGCAATGGCAATTTTTTTAACGCCCATACTTCACAGGTTCCTCCATAAATTCCACCTTGATATAAATGACAGGGGAAAATGAAATTTTAAAAAAGTTAAAGCCAAATGATTAAGAATGTAATATTTGATTTTGATGATACGCTCTTCGATCACAGGCATTCAAGCCGCGAAGGGCTTAGAGCGGTTTGGAAGCGTTATACATGTTTCCATGAAATGACGCTTGAGCAGCTTGAGCTGGAGCATTCAGAAATACTTGAGCAGATTCATTTTTCTCATGTGCTTTTCGGTAAAATGACAATTGATGAAGCTCGCGCTGAAAGGTTCAAGTTCCTGTTCCTTAACCGCGGAATTGAAATAGATTTTAATACCGCCGAGAACGCTGCGGAAATTTACAGGAATGCATATTTAAAGAACAGAAGAAGAACTGAAGGAGCGGAAGAGATCTTAAAGCTGTTAAAGAAGAATTTTAAAATTGGTATTATCACCAATAACCTTATCAGCGAGCAGGAAGAAAAACTCGATCACCTTGGTTTGAGGAAGTATATTGACCTGATGATAACATCAGAAGAAGCAAGAGTGCCTAAGCCTGATGTGCAGATATTCAACCTGACATTAACAAAGCTTGCGGCAAGACCCGAAGAAACGGTGATGATAGGGGATTCATGGGAGCATGATATAATGGGCGCTTATAATGCAGGAATGAAATGTATATGGCTTAATCATTTCAAAGCAGAATGTCCAAACACCAATATTGCACTTGAAGTGCGTACGCTTAAGAATCCCGAATACATTCAGTCACTTTTCAGCACTCCGGGGTTTATAAAATAGAACACGTTCTTGTCATTCCCGCGCAGGCGGGAATCTAGTGGTTGAATTTTGATTTAGGGTTGAATTGTGAATTCAAATATTTTGCAATTCAAGAAATACGTGTTTCAAAGATCTTAGATGTATAAAGATTTTCGTCTGGATACCAGCTTTCGCGGGTATGACAAGTTTTACTTAGAGATTGAAAAAATTCAAAGATCATAGATGTATAAAGATTACCCCTTTGTTGGTCTTGTGACCAACAACTGAATTAAGTTAACTTCTGAAAAAGTTTTAACCACGAATTACACAAATTTCACGAAATTTTTAATGTTGATGATATACCTTTGATGGTGAAGTTTTCAAAAACAATGGCAGGATATTCATTTCTGCTGTTGGTCTCAAGACCAACAGCGGGTTAGTAATGATATCCCAACTTAGCAGCAAGTCAGACAATACTAATAGCGGAAATATAATCTTAGTGTTCTTAGTGCCTTAGTGGTGAAAAGTTATTCATCTGCATCTCTCATAAATTTTGCGTATATTTGTAATATAAATCGTGCCGCGCGTGCGGCAATCCGTGAGATATTCCTCTAGTTAAACACCTATTTATCAGTCGTAATATTAACGAGACAATTCAGACCCCTGAAAACGAAGGGATCAAACTAATTATTTTAAATTGGAAACATTAAAATTCGAAGATTTAAACCTCTCCAAAGAGGTCACAAAAGCCGTAGCTGATCTTGGCTTTGAAGAAGCTACGCCTATACAGTCACAGGCAATACCTTATCTGCTTGAAGGCAGGGATCTAATCGGCCAGGCGCAGACCGGAACAGGAAAAACTGCCGCGTTCGGCATACCTGTAATAGAAAAAATTGACCCAACTTCAAAGCTTACGCAGGCAATAGTACTTTGCCCAACCCGTGAGCTTGCTATACAGGTAGCTGAAGGATTCAGCGACCTGCTTAAATATAAAAAAGGCATCAAGGTTCTGCCTGTTTACGGCGGCCAGTCAATAGAGCGCCAGTTAATGACACTGAGAAAAGGGGTGCAGATAATAATTGCAACTCCCGGCAGGCTTATGGATCACCTTGAGCGCAAAACTATAAAATTTGATAATGTAAATACAGTTGTGCTTGATGAAGCCGATGAAATGCTTAATATGGGATTCCGTGATGATATTGAATCGATCTTAAAACAGGTCCCGAAAGAAAGGCAGACAATTTTCTTTTCAGCAACTATGCCGAAGCCGATACTTGACCTTACAAGAAAGTATCTTAAGAATCCGGAACATGTTAAAGTTGTTCATAAAGAGCTTACTGTGCCGAATATCCAGCAGTTCTATTATGAAATTAAGCCAAATATGAAGCTTGAAGTATTGACCAGGCTTATTGATGTATCAAACCCAACGCTTTCGCTTGTGTTCTGCAACACAAAGCGCACTGTGGATACACTTGTTGCGCATTTAAAGGCAAGAGGATATTCCGGCGAAGCGCTGCACGGCGACTTAAAGCAGAGCCAGCGTGACAGGGTAATGGATAAATTCCGTTCAGGAAAGCTTGACCTGCTTGTGGCAACAGATGTTGCCGCGCGCGGAATTGATGTTGATGATATAGACGCAGTGTTCAATTACGATATGCCGCAGGATGAAGAGTATTATGTGCACAGGATAGGCAGAACTGCGCGCGCAGGCAGAACAGGGCAGGCGCATACTTTTGTGGTCGGCAAGGAATTCCACAAAATTAAGGATATTGAAAGATATACAAAGTCAAAGATAATGCGTATGAATCCCCCAAGCAGCGAAGATGTTGCTGAGCTGCGTACATCAACATTCCTTGATGAAATTAAAAAAGCAATCGGCGATGGTTCAGACCTTAAAAAATACGATCATTACATAGATAAGCTTGTTGCTGAGGATTTCACATCGTACGAAATTGCAGGCGGCCTTATAAAGATACTAATTAAAGGCAATGAAGCCGAAAAGAAAGATCTGCCTGAGATACGTGAATATGACAGCACATCTGATGGAAGAAGGGACAGAAAAGGCGATAAAAAAAGAGGCAGAGACCGTGACCGCGGCGACAGGCGCGAGAGATCATACGGAAATGAAAAGTCATATGGAAATGAAAGGTCATACGGAAATGAAAAATCTTACGGTAAGGATAAATCCTACGGAAAAGACCGCGACCGTTCATTTGGAAAAGATAAACGCAAAGGTGATTTTAAAAAATCAGGCGGCAATATGGTAAGGCTCTTTATGAATGTCGGAAAAAAATCCAGGATCGGCGCAGGTGATATTCTCGGCGCAATTGCGGGTGAATCCGGGATTTCAGGCAGCCAGATAGGAACTATCGATATGTACGATAAATTTTCATTTGTAGAAGTTGATAAAAAAGTGGCTGATACTGTTGTTGAATCAATGCATAACAACACCATTAAGGGCAATAAAGTAGCAATTGATTTCGCAAAAGACAGAGAATAAATCTGTTTAAAATATTTTATTAAACTAAAAGCCGTCTCTTGAGACGGCTTTTATTGTTATTGAATCACCACTCGTAATGAACAAAGGGCTGCAGCCCATTGTTCGATAGATCATTAGTGATATTATGTACTGAATATCATTTATACTGAAATATATACTGCTCGCCTTCGTTGAGTATCTTCAGCCCTTCTGAATACGGCTTTGATATAGCCAGGCCGGTTGCGGAGTTTGAGCCGTATCTTTCGGCAAGATCCTTTAGCACGTATACGGGAATATTTGGGTCATCGAAATATTCAAGTGCGCCATAGTGTACAGGTATCATATAATCAGCCCTCAGCTCATCAAATACCTTCAGCGCGCCAAGAGAAGCTAAGTGATAATAGCTGCCATCGGTTTCGCAGTCGCGGCAGGGTCCAACGGGAATCAGAGCCAGATCAATTTTATATTTTGTGCCAAGGAATTTATACGCAAACTCATCATATGTAGTATCACCGCCGTAGAAGACAGTGATGCCCTTATATTCAATTATGTAACCTGTGCAGCCGGGCACTTTCCATGTGTAGCTGTCCATTCCGTACCTGCCGCCCTGGTGCTGCGCGAAAACAGCGGTAATTTTTACGCCGTCAATTTCGCGTGATTCACCTACATAACCAAGTTCTTTTGAGTTCGCCGTTCTGAGGCGTATCATTTCCATATCATACGAAGGCAGGTATTCTTCGGAGCCGGCGGGGATAATAAGCTTCGCTTTGGGAAAGCGGGCATCCAGGTCCTTAAGGCTGCCAAGGCTCATATGATCCATATGCGCATGTGATACGGCAACAATATCGAGCTTGGGAATATCCTTAATATTCAGTCCCGCTTCAACTTTACGCAGAACAACGCCTGAAATCACATCTTCAAAAACGGGGTCAACCAGTATTACTTTATCTTCAATCTGTACAAGCACTGTTGAGTGACCTACCCATAAAGCTGAGAGCCTGACGTTTTCTTTAACAGGGTCTTTGATCTTGTTTTTAACCTTCTCCGGTTCACCAAAGATAGATTCACCTATACTTTTCATACCGACTTTTACAGGCCAGCATCCTATGATAGTTACGGTAAATAATATAAATAAAAAAATAGCTGAACATTTCATCATATAGACTAAAAGTATTTTAAATAAAAGCCGATGTTATACCGGCTTCGTTCATCAAAGTTGTAGCTGAACTGCAGTCCAACAAAACCGAACAAAAAGTATATACCGCCTTCGGCAGACCAGTATCCGTTATTGCCGGTAAGATTATCATTTCTGTGGGTATATTTTCCGCCAAGCGAAAATGAAATTTTCTCTCCATCGCCCTTTATGGGCATGATAATTCTGCTGCCGGCGCTTATTCCGAATCTTGATAACCCCGAATACTTAAAGCCCGTTAAGGTCCATTCAGGCTGGACGAAAATATCCATTGAGCCTGTGAATCTGCGTACAGGGTTGATCTTGAAGAATTGAACTGGTGTTGTGTATTTGTTAGAGCGGAATGAAATGTTAACGGGTATGAGCTGCCACCTGAGCCCGAACTGAACTTTGGAATTTTCGCCGTCTGAATCCTGGAATATCACGGGTGAGGGGATTATCTGCATCATTGCCCAGGAAGTGTACATTTTCCGGTAGTCAGTGCTATCCTGCGCGAAAACTTTGGAGTTTAGTGTAACTACAGCGAAAATTATAAGTATTAATGATTTTTTCAAATTGAAATCTGCTCTTTTAGTGGATAGATTTAATAAGTCTAATAGGAATGAAGAGTAAAAAGTTTCTATTTTTAAGAAGAAATAGCCACGAATTTCACTAATTTCACAAATGATATTTAAATGAAAAGAATACATTTTTTTTCAAATTCAATACTTAGGTAAAAAATCTCAAATATTATGTTTTGTATTTGTTCCTACGAAATTCGTGACATTAGTGAAATTCGTGGCTACTCCTTATGTTTTTCTATTCTGATATTTTGATGAGTAAACGATATAAATCATTGAATTGCAACTTCTTTTAATTTTCGCTATTTTTGTTAAATTCGTTAAAAAATTTAAATAATCACGGAGATTTATAATGGCAGTAGTTGATATTGTAATGCCCAAAATGGGCGAATCAATAATGGATGGCAGAATTCTTAAATGGTTTAAGCAGCCGGGCGATAAAGTTGACCGGGATGAGACTTTGTTTGAAATATCAACCGATAAAGTGGATACAGAAGTACCTTCAGCAGAAGGCGGAATACTTGTAGAAGTGCTTTTCGCAGAAGGCGATACAGCTAACGTTGGCGATGTTGTTGCAAGAATTGAAACAGACGCGGCTAATGCCAATGTAAAATCAGGTGTAACCAAAGCCGATGCGCCTCAGGCAGAAGTTAAGGAAGAGCCTAAGGCAGTTGAAAAGGCTCCGGAGCAGGTAAAAGAAACTCCAAAGGCACCGGCAGCAGAAACAAAGGCCGAAACCAAATCAGGTTCAGGCTCAGGTTTCTACTCACCGCTTGTGCTTAACATTGCATCAAAAGAAGGCGTATCGATGGATGAGCTCTCCGGTATCACCGGTACAGGTGTTGGCGGCAGGGTAAGGAAACAGGATATCTTAGCATATGTTGAAGACAGGAAATCAGGCAAAGTAAGCGCGCCGAAGGCAACACAGGGCGGAACAACAACTCCTTCAACAGCAAAAGCTGTTACAGTTGAAAAGAAACAGGCTGAATATAAAGCTCCGGAGATACATAAATCAGTTGACCTGACCAACCTGTATAATATGCCCGGAGTTGATGTTGTGCCGATGGATACTCTGCAGTCAAAAATGGCTGAACATATGGTAATGAGCATTCACACCTCACCTCACGTAGCGGCAATTGCTGAGTGTGATATGAGCGCGGTTGACAGGGCAAGAAAAGCTATGGGCGATGATTTCCAGAAACGTGAAGGCTTTAAATTAAGCTATATGCCGTTTATCTGCGAAGCTGTTGTTAAGGCTTTAAAGGATTTCCCCCTTGTTAACGCTTCGATCGACGGAACAAATATCCTTGTTAAGAGTTTCATTAATTTAGGAATAGCTGTCGCGATGGATAACGGCGGACTTATCGTTCCCGTGATAAAAAATGCTGATTCAAAGAACCTGACAGGCATTGCAAGAGAGATGACTGACCTTGCAAAACGCGCAAGGGTTAAAAAGTTAACTCTTGATGAGATCCAGGACGGCACATTCACAATTACAAACTACGGCGTGTTTGGCAATATTATCGGAACCCCGATCATCAACCAGCCGCAGGTTGCGATATTAGGAACAGGCGCTATTAAAAAGCGTCCTGTTGTAGTAGAAACATCTGAAGGCGATGCAATTGTAATAAAGCCGATGATGTATTTAACGCTCTCATTCGATCACAGGCTGATAGATGGCGCTTTAGGCGGTAAGTTCATTATGAAGGTAGTTGAATACCTCGAGAACTACACAGTCTAAAATGTTTTAAATACGTTTCGGATCGCCTTGAGGGCTTTGGTGTGAATAAAATAAATATAATACTATATGACAAATTCATTCGGAACGCCCCCTGATCCAAATAATTTACAGGGAGATGAGAAAATGCTGGCGCTTTTTTCTCATCTTTCCTTATTTTTAGGGGGTATAGTTTTACCGATAATTTTCTGGGCTACCAACAGGGATAAATCGAAGTTCGTTACATTCCACGCTCTTCAGGCGTTGTGGTTCCACATTGCCTACATTGCAATAATTATAATCTGGGTTTTTGCCTTCATAATAATTGCTGTTATTGGCGGACTTGGAGTTGGTGCATTCACAAGCACAACAGGCAGGCAGGAAATGCCTGTATTTTTTATTATCGCTATGATTGGTTTTTATGCGACATTGTTCGCTATCATTTTCGGGGCAATTGGTTATTCCATTTACATGGGTATAAAATCTTACCAGGGCAGGTTAGTGAAATATCCGATCATCGGCAATAAAGTTTACGCAAAGGTGTATGGACCCGCAAACTGAATTTGAGGATATACCTCAGAATGACAGGATGCTTGCAATGTTCGCGCATCTTTCAATGTTCTTTGGCAGTATTTGGATACCATTGATATTCTGGGCTATTAATAAGGATAAATCAAAGTTTGTTACTTTTCATTCATTGCAGGCTTTATTCTTCCATATAGCCTATACGGTTATATTGGTATTCATAGTGATATTTGTCGCAGTAATTGGTATAGCAGCGGGACTCATAGTCCCGGGGCAGAGCGGGCCTTCGCATGTTGGCGCTTTGCAGATAATTGTGATATTGGCGCTTGGCGTAATTGTTATGGGATTTGTTTTCGGCAGTGTTGCAATCGCAATCATAAACGCAATATCTTCATATAAAGGCGGCATGAAGAAATATCCCATTGTTGGAAATATTGTTTATAAAAAGGTTTACGGTGTATAAAAATTCTTGTTATGCTGAACTCGTTTCAGCATCCTTGCGTTTTTTGCAAGTCCCGCTTAAGCGGGATATTAACATAATATGTGATTTGGGATGCGAGAAATATTACATAGTATGCAAGCAGACCCTGAAGCAAGTTCAGGGTGACAAAAAACAAAAAAGTGAATAAGTACACAAGCTATTCTTTAAGCATAGGATTATGTGTAACAGAAAAATAATATGGCTGAATTAGTACAAATAAAATATATAAACACCCACCAGAAGAAGCATGCTATTGAAAATCCGGAAATAGAAAATAACCGCAGGCCTGACTGGCTGAAAGTTAAGCTTCCAACAGGTGAGAATTTTACATACCTGAAGGAGCTTGTTGGTAAAAAGAAGCTCAATACAGTTTGCGAAGACGCACGCTGTCCAAACATGGCGGAGTGCTGGCACCGAAAAACGGCAACATTCATGATACTTGGCGAGGTTTGCACGCGTTCATGCGGGTTCTGCTCAGTTAAGCTTGGCAAGCCCGATGCGCTGGATTACGATGAGCCGCGCCGCGTGGCTGAGTCAGTTAAAGAGCTTGGCTTAAAACATGCTGTTATAACATCTGTTGACAGGGACGACCAGAAAATGGGCGGCGCTGATATTTTCGCGATGACTATAAACCAGATCCGTGAGCTTTCACCGGATTGCAAAGTGGAAGTGCTTATTCCGGATTTTAGAGGCAACTGGGAAGCGCTTCAGCTTGTTATTGATGCAAGGCCAGATATTTTAAATCATAATATCGAAACTGTTCCGAGAATGTACCATTTTGTAAGGCCGCAGGCTGTATATGAAAGGACACTTGAACTGCTGAAGATAGGCAAGGAAAAAGGTTTAATTACAAAAAGCGGTTTTATGGTCGGACTCGGTGAAACTGATGAAGAGGTATATGAACTGATGAATGATCTGAAAGCAGTAAATTGTGATATTGTTACAATAGGGCAGTATCTCAGACCCACAAAAAGCCATCTGCCCGTTCAGCGTTATGTACATCCTGATATATTTAAGGAGTATAAGCTCAAAGGAATTGAAATGGGCTTCAGGCATGTTGAGTCAGGTCCGCTGGTAAGAAGCTCTTACCATGCTGATGAACAGTCGGTTTAGTTTTATGTGTCGGCTATACGGTTTTAGGTTAGTGCACTTCGACTACCACGCCGAAGGCGGGCACAGCGCTCAGTGCGACAAGATTTATGTGATTTAGGGTTTTTAACCTAGAAGCCTGCGAAGAACAGGCTGAAAAAGTTTAGAACAAATGTTTTTTGCGTCAGGTAAACACCTGACGCCACAAGTAAGTTAAATTATACAGGAGCATTTTTTATTGCGTAAATTTCAAATAGTTTTATTACTGGTATTTTCTTTTCAGTTAACAGGTGAATTTTTTGCACAGAAGCTTAATCCCGAAACAACTGAATACCGTTACTGGATATATTTTAAGGATAAAGGGGAGTACAAGCCCGGTGATGTATTAACACCAGGAAGCGAAGGCTATAATTCAGCTAAAAGCGGATTAACAGAAAAAGCTCTGTGGCGCAGGTCAAAAGTGCTGGCACCTGAGATGCTGGTTAATTATAACGATATACCGGTTAAGCAGGAATATATCGATGGCGTTGTTAAGCTTGGCTTAACACCGCATGCAGTATCAAAATGGTTCAATGCTGTAAGCATAAAAGCCAAAAAAGAAAAGCTTGATGAAATTAAAAAGCTTCCTTTTGTAGAAAAAATAGAAGGTGTTGGTTACCTTGAGTTTGTTAAAATTACACCCGGAACTAAAATAATTAATGAGCAGAACAGGTATTACCAGGCAAAGACAAAGTATGATTACGGTTATTCATACTGGCAGAACGAGCAGATAAATGTACCGAAGCTGCATAACTACGGTGTAACCGGTTACGGAGTAACCGTTGGTATGTGTGATGACGGCTTTAACTGGAGACAGCATGAAGCATTAATGACAAGGAACGTTAAGGATGAATATGACTGGATATTCAAGGATGATTCAGTTCAGTACCAAACGCAGCCAAACCAGATGCCCGGTGACAGCTATGACCAGGACGGACATGGTACTGCAACAATGTCAACATTGGGCGGATATTTCCCGGGGCAGCTTATAGGTCCGGCTTTTGATGTGGAATTCTATTTAAGCAAAACAGAAGCAGGCGCAAGTGAAACACCGGTTGAAGAAGATTACTGGCTTGAAGCTTTGGAATGGATGGAATCACAGGGCGCAGAAGTGGTATCAAGCTCACTAATTTATAAACCGTTCGATCTGCCCAATAACCAGTACACATACAAGGATATGAACGGTAAAACTACCGTTATTGTAAGGGCTGCGGAGCTTGCAGCTAAGCTTGGAGTAGTTGTAGTGAACTCAATGGGTAATGAAAGCCAGACCACACCGCCAAGCATTGTTTCACCGCCGGACGGCGAGAACGTAATTGCCGTAGGCGCTGTTGACAGCGCAGGCAGGATAGCTTATTTCAGCTCAAACGGTCCAACAGCTGATGGCAGGATAAAACCCGATGTGGTTGCAATGGGCGTTGATGTTTACGCTGCTGCTTCATATTCATTTACATATGATACTGCGGGCTATTCATATACAAGCGGTACCTCGTTTTCGGGTCCGTTAACAGCGGGAGTTTGCGCTCTGATACTTTCGGTGCATCCTGAGCTTACCCCGCAGCAGGTGCTTGAAGCGCTGAAGATGACTGCTAATAAAAAGGATAACCCCGGCAATGTTTACGGGTGGGGACTCATAAACGCATACGATGCTGCTTTATATCACGGAATGATAATAAGCAATAAACCCGAGGTGACAGATAACGGGGAATCACAGAGTATTTCAGTCTATGTGCTTTCAAAAAATACAATTGTTTCTGAATCAGTTAAAATGTTCTATTCAGCAAATGGCGGCGAGTTTAAAGAGGTGCAGATGGTCCTTACAGAAAAAGCAGGTGAAAATAATTCAGGCAAATATACTGCAACAGTTCCGTTTGATGTTAGAACGGATAATATTAAGTTCTATTTTAAGGCATCGGATGATAAGGAATCACGCACCGCGCCATACATGGCACCCGCACGGTTCTTTTACTTTGACCAGGAAACGAAGAAACTTGTGATTTTCTGATCCTGAACGAAGTGAAGGATCTCATAGATAGGGCAAAGATTCTGTTATTTAGTGGTTTTTGCCCTCCGACTCCCACGCCAAAGGCAGGCACAGCGCTTAGGGCGACAGAGATAGAACGAAAATTGTTATTTCATCTCCCCCCTCTCCTTTTAGGAGAGGGGCAGGGGGTGAGGTTATAAACAGAGAAGCCTGATGGCAAGTCAGATGTTGGTGAAAACACCAACATCGGCGAAACAGAGATAGAACGAAAATTGTTATTTCATCTCCCCCCTCTCCTTTTAGGAGAGGGGCAGGGGGTGAGGTCATAAACAAAGTAGCCTGATGGCAAGTTAGATGTTGGTGAAAACACCAACATCGGCGGTGGAACACCGTCATGTAAACATCTAAAGACTAACAGCCTGACGGCATTAAAGATACCTGCTTTCGCAGGTATGACAAGCGAAAAAATTAGAAATAATATTTGAATAAACTACACACAACAAATAAAGAAACAGAAAAAGCGATACTTGTCTGCACAACTATACCCAAATCATCAACAGCAAAAACAGTAAAGCAGAAAATATTCAAAGAGCACCTTGAAGAGCTTGAGTTTTTAACTCAAACAGCGGGAGCTGTTGTAGTTGATAAGGTTTACCAGGAGCGCGATAAGATAGATAAATCATTATTTATCGGTAAAGGCAAGGCGCAGGAAATAGCAAAGAAAGTTGAAGATGAAAAGATTGATCTTGTCATTTTCGAAAATTCGCTTTCACCAACTCAGATAAGGAATCTTGAAAAGATCATTAAGTGCAAGGTGATAGATAAGCCCGCGCTTATTCTTGATATATTCGCAGCTAATGCAAGAACATCTGAAGCGAAAACCCAGGTAGAGCTGGCTCAGCTGCAGTACCTGCAGGCTCGTTTAACAAGGGCATGGACGCATCTTTCTAAACAGCTTGGAGGTATAGGTACCAAGGGTCCGGGTGAAACCCAGATCGAGACCGACAGAAGGCTCATAGGCACGCGAATTTCAATGCTGAAAGAGAAACTTAAAAAAATTGAAGAGCAGCGCAGGACCCAAAGGCAGCAGCGCGGGGGATTTTCACGCATTGCGCTTGTGGGATATACCAACGTAGGAAAATCAACTTTGCTTAACCTGCTTACAAATGCAGGTGTGTATGTGGAAAATAAACTTTTCGCAACTCTTGATACATCCACAAAAATGCTGAAGGAAATAAACGGCGAAAAGCTGCCGCAGCCTGTGCTCATTAGCGATACAGTTGGATTTATCCGCAACCTGCCGCATGACCTTATAGAATCATTCAAAAGCACGCTTGCTGAAGTTGTAGAGGCTGATATACTGCTTCATGTTGTTGATATATCAAGCGACAGCTACGAAGACCAGATAACAGTGGTTGAAGATACGCTGAAGGATATCGGCGCTGATTCAAAACATGTGATAATGGTTTTTAATAAAGTTGATAAGCTTGAAGAAAATAAACAGGAAATAATTTCCGCTCTTAAGCAGCGTTACAGTGATACAGTATTTATTTCAGCTTTCAAAGGCATAAATATGGGAAGCCTGTATGATAAGATAATTGATATGATGAAAAGTGAAATTGATGAGGTTGAAGTGAAGATACCTGCCAATGATCCGGAAGCTTATAAAGTAATTAACATGCTTCATGAAGAAGCTGATATTGTATCAACCAAATACCTTACAAAATTCATAAAGCTTAAAATAAAAGGAAACAGCAATCATTTAAAGAAAATACTGAGCGGGCTGAGCTCCGTTAAACAGCCGCCCAGGGGAAAATTAAAAAAGAATAGAAAGGAATTATCCGCAGAGGCAGTGTAGCGATGCAGCTGCAAAGCATGGCGGATAGCTTGAGCTAACATGTCAACAAATTATAAAGGTGTGGATTATTTCAATATAGACGCTCTTCTTTCAGAAGAAGAAAGAATGATACGCGATACTACCCGTGATTTTGTTACCAATGAAGTAATACCGGTAATCGAAAAGCATAACCAGGATATGACTTTCCCGAAAGATCTGATCCCCAAGATGGCGGAGCTTGGATTTTTCGGGCCAACACTGCCTGCTGAATACGGCGGAATGGAAATTAATAACGTTGCATATGGTTTAATGATGACCGAGCTTGAAAGGGGAGACTCCGGCCTCAGAAGCTTCGCTTCGGTGCAGTCGGGACTCGTTATGTACCCGATCTACGCATACGGAAGTGAAGAGCAGAAGAAAAAATGGCTTCCTTCACTTGCCAAAGCTGAAAAAATTGGATGCTTTGGATTAACAGAGCCTGATTTCGGATCAAACCCCGGCGGCATGATAACCAATGCTAAAAAAGTTGATGGCGGCTACATTCTAAATGGCGCTAAGATGTGGATAACCAATTCACCGATTGCGGATATTGCCGTTGTATGGGCAAAGCTTGATGGAGTTGTACACGGTTTTTTAGTTGAACGCGGATTTAAAGGATTTGAAACTCCCCAGACCCACGGTAAGCTTTCATTGCGCGCATCAATTACGGGTGAAATTACTTTGCAGGATGTGTTTGTACCGGATGCGAATCTGCTGCCCGGCGTAAAAGGACTTAAGGGTCCATTAGGCTGCCTTAACCAGGCAAGGTACGGCATTGCATGGGGCGTACTTGGCAGCGCTATGGAGTGTTACGCAACAGCACTGGAGTATTCACTCTCACGCATACAGTTCGATAAACCCATTGCCGCATACCAGATGACGCAGGAAAAGCTTGTATGGATGCTGAATGAAATTACAAAGGGACAATTAATGGTTTACCGTTTAGGCAGGATGAAGGATGACGGCACAATTAAGCATACACATATCAGCATGGCTAAGCGCAATAACTGCGAAATAGCATTGACTATCTGCCGTATGGCGCGCGAAATTCTAGGCGCAAACGGTATACTTGATGAATACCCTGTAATGCGCCATGCAAATAATCTTGAATCAGTTAAGACCTACGAAGGCACACATGAAATGCATACATTGATAATTGGTGAAGATATTACGGGAATTCCGAGCTTCAGAGTGGATTACAAAGACTAAACCATAATTTAAAGGATTAAAAGATTACCATGATTTATAATGTCCGTTCACCGAACGGAGATTTTTTTATGAAGCGGGTGTAGCCCGCTTTTTTTTACGATCGACAAGAAACCTAATCAATGATTCTGATTATTTTTTCTTGTCTTTATTTAAAGCTTCTAAATATTTTTCAAATTCAGTAACATTAAATAATACTTTATTGTAATTGCTAAAATTGCTTGTCACTAAGGAGGGAGGAGTTAAATGTTTCTTGCTACCTCGAGAGTCTACTATGCAACGTTCTTTTAGCCCAAAACCAATCATATCTGCTTCAAAGCCCATAAAGTCTATTTCCTTAGTAAGCTCTGGTTGCTCTTCTAGTATTTTTTGTATTCTTACAAAATAGAACTTCTTGTAGAGCATATAAAACCACCCACCAATAAGTTTAATCGCGTAATATATATTTTTTAGAGGGTGGATAATTTCGTATTTGTTCCAAGTTTTTCCAATTTCTTCATAAGTTAAATTGTTTTTATGTTTATCTATTAATTTGATTAATCCATCGGTCCATTCCTCTAATATTTCGAAATCGTTACCCTCAAACGTGCCCTCTTTCTTCTGTTCGCATAACAATATTCCGATTATAGAAGAATACATATCAATATATTCCCAATATGGGACATTATCACTTTTTGTTTCAAAAGTTGAATATATTGGATTGTAGAAAATACTAAGCAATTCCTTCTCTAGTAATTCACATATTTTAGATCTCACAGTTATCTTAAAATTTAATTTATCACTTTGTATTTCATAACTATCCATATTTTTACCATCGTACATTGTTCTGAAATTAATAAAGATAATTGTAAAGGTGTAAATTTGATGTAGAATATGATTAACTTCAGTAAAGTAACCTTTTTTCAAAGCTCTCCTTATATTTTGATTTAAATTAGATAAGAATTCCTCAATTTGCTCTAAAAGTTCATATATATAATGATCATCTTCACTAGAAAGCATTTTATTTATAATATTAGTAAGCAATCTGTCAAAACCATAATTACTCAAAGGGTAATAGAAAGGGGCAATATTAGTCTCATATTTGTGTTCATAGTCATCTTCAAAAAAATCTTTTAAAGTTTCATTAATTTCTTTTAGTACTTTCCTTAGATGCATTGAGTCAACTTGAGATATTGCTTTTAGGGATTCAAATAATTTATACACTATAAGACTAGTTGTTTCATTAGCTCGAGTAGCAACATAATTTCCAAAGTTTATGTGTAATCTTGATGAGATTGTGCTTGTAAAACACAATTTTTCTATACAAAATTGGGTCGTGCCAATATAATCATTCTCAATTGATTTTAAAGCAATATTTTTTATTTCTGAGATTGCACTATAAGGTGCAGTTGATGTTTCACGCAACATTTCTTGACTTAATATAATATCTTTTAGGTCGTCAACAAAAATGTTTACTGCAAAATTGAATTTATCGGGTGTTCCTTTAATATTAAAGGCAGCATGCGCAAATCCTCCCAAACATTTCACCAAGCTATCCATAATTTTTGTGTGATTATCAACCTTTATCGATTTTCTCAAATCGATAAACCTTTCAGTTGCAAACATAAAGAAGGGTTCATTATATGATGATGTATTTCTAATTTTTACTGAATATGTATTTGCTATTTTTATAAGGTTATTCATAGTAAAAGAAAAATACTCAAATCTGTCCATTTGTATCGATCTTTGAGCAAAATCGAACAAATAGTCTATATCTTTCTTTAGGGAATCAATAGATTCATATTTCTCTTTCTTAAGATTTGATATAATTCTTTTGGCTCTTGATTTAATTTGATTTCTTATATCAAGGAAGTAAAATACTCTTAAAACTAAAACAGATAGTATGATTAATGAAAAATATCCAGTACCTATGCTTATACTCATTGTTATTGCATCGGAATCAAAAAACAGTAATGTAAAATTATAACCAAAAATAAACACGAGAGTTGCAAAACACCCTAATATAATTTTATCAAAAAGTACTTCATTGACTGTATCCTGTGAGAATTTACCTAATAAATTCTGAATTGGTAGCGCAAAGAGAGTAAAAAAAATGGCAAGAATTGTGCCAACAAATGTTAGTAATATATTTAAAATTTCTTTGTAGTTTTGAAGATAATATTCTTTCATAACTTGAAATTATGATTGGGTTTCATTTTGTAAAACATTATATATAATCATTCTTTAGAAAATTGCTTTAAATAGATTTTGTCTAGAAACTCCATTTCTGATAAAGAATAACAGTATGGTCTAATCTGTTGTATATTTTCTGTAAAATCAACAAGGTCTGGTAAAATGATTTGTCTAATCTGTTTTGTTGAATCTAATCTTTCTTCCAATGGTGTATTATCTACAAATTTGTATTTCATTTCTTGGATGAGATACATATCATAATATCCACCAACAGCATTAGAATAGATAAACATTGTGTGCAAATAGCTTTGTTCCTGTGATGCATTTCCAGTTAACTCTGATTCCACATAAAACCACTTTGCCTCAGAAGGATAAATGACATAATCACTAAAAGTTGAATCTAAGAAAAACTCTATTCTGGTTGTATCTTGTTCTATTACTTTTTGTCTCAAAACAGGTCTTAATGTTGGTATATCATTGGTAAATTTTGCAAGGATATAACAAACATCTTTAGAGTTGTTTTTTATCTTAACCCAAAATCCAACACCAAAAAGCGTGAGTTTTCCAGTTGATGGATTTAATAAAAGCTTGGGTTTACTTAATTTAATACTATCGAGCTTTAATTCAGAATAGTGTTCGCGATACTTTGATTCAATTGCAAAGATCTCATTTAATCTATTTGTCAAATGAAACAACGTGCTCAAATAAGCGGCTAGAAATATCCCAAATAAAGTAATACCTTTCGTGGTAAACCAAAAATTTGGTTTAAATTCTTTTTTTGTTATTTTGTTTGGTTCCAATATGCCTGATGATGTATAGGTTTCTATTTTACAAATATAGGTATAAACTTCGAAAAAAAAATATATTAGAGGTAAAAACTAACCCCCGTTGTTGGTGTTGTCACCAACAACATTTTAATTTGTGTTAGCTGTTGGTCACACCGCTATGCGGCAAGACCAACAGCGGGCGGCTAGAAACGAATTTAAGGCTGATGTCAATCAGCCATTTTTCACTCACCACTTCTCCGTTGCAACTTCGAAAACTTACACGTAATTTTACATTTCTAAATGATATTAAACTAAATATAGCTGTTGGTGACGCTTCGCTAAAACTGCAATGGCAGTCAGGCACCAACAACGGGAGTTTTTCAATTAAAAATAATATGCTAACCACAGAAAATAAACCTGTAAGATTAATTGCAGATGTGCTACTAATACATAAAGATTCAGTTTTGCTATGTAAATACAAAGATTTAAACAAATACGACCATCAAAAAGGATGGTTTATCCCGGATGACCTGGTGAAATTCAATGAGCATCCTTCGGATGCCGCAAGGCGGATACTGAATGAGCAAATGAGCTATATTACAGCTAATCTCGCTCTTGGGTTCATAGAATCCTTTATTGGTAATGACGGTTCATGGCATTTGATATTCCATTACTGGCAGAAGGTCGATGCATTGCCTGAGATTATGCCAACGGGTGAAATCAGCGATTACAAATGGTTTGATAGGTTCGCACTGCCTGAGGAGAGCGAAATCGCGCATCATGGCTGGGCAAAATACACAATAGAAAAAATATATTCCAACATGAGATAGAATTTTGTAAAAAATATTATTATATGCACAACTACGAAACTTTAATTGTTCTGAAGTCCTCTCATATGGTCCTTAACCGAAACTTAAAATATATTTCGCATGAAGAAAGTATTATATCACCTGCTCAGGGAGGAAACTCTTTGAACTGGGTAGTAGGTCATATTATCGTAAGCCGTGATGATATCAGGGAGCTTATCGGACTTGACAGGCTATGCGGCGATAATATGAAAATGTATGACCGTGATACAGAGCCTGTATCACCTGATAAGCTTATGGATCTTGGCAAACTTTTGGAAATGTACAATGACGGACAGAATATCCTTGAAGAAAAACTTAAATCAACAGACCTCCGTGAGGAAAACGAAAAATACAGGATGGTAACTTTTCTTGCTTTCCATGAATCATATCATGTGGGTCAAACAGGATTATTAAGAAGAATTATAGGCAAAGAAGGAGCAATCAAGTAAAATGGCAGAACAAAGAGATTTTGATAAATTATGGAACTACGACGATCCGGCAGCTACTGAACAAAAGTTCAGAGAACTTTTGCCTTCGGCTGAAAAGGGTATGGATCAGGCGTATTATTTAGAGCTTTTAGCACAGCTTGCGCGCACGCAGAGCCTGCAGCGTAAGTTTACTGAAGCTCATGAAATACTTGATAAGGTAATGAAGAAGCTGAAGCCTGAGCATATTGTGCCGCGCATCAGATTTATGCTTGAGCGGGGCAGGACATTTAATTCCTCAAAAGAGTATGAAAAAGCGCGTGAGCTTTTTATGGGCGCATACATGCAGGCAGATAAATACGGCGAGGATAATTTAGCAATTGATGCTGTTCACATGCTGGGAATTGTAGATAAAGGCGAAGACTCGCTTAAATGGAATGAGCTTGCTATAAAAATGGCTGAAGAAACAAACGATGAAAAAGCGAAGGGATGGCTAGGCGCGCTGTATAATAATACGGGGTGGACCTATCACGATATGGAAGAGTATGATAAAGCACTTGAGCTATTTGAGCGTAATGTAAAATGGCATACTGAAAGGAAATCAGGGATGCAGCTATATATCGCAAAATGGTCAGTAGCCCGCTGCTTAAGGTCACTTGGCCGCACCGAAGAGGCGCTGGAAATGCAGCTTGCGCTGCGCGGTAAGGATAGCGAAATGTATAGCTGTGAAGATGGCTACAACTCCGAAGAAATTGCAGAGTGTCTGTATGCACTAGGCAGAGCTGGTGAAGCGAAGCCGTATTTTAAAAGAGCTTATGAGCAGCTTTCAAAGGATAGCTGGGTACAGGATAATGATAAAGAAAAGCTGGAGCGCCTGAAGGAGCTTGCGGAGTAATGTATGCCTGAGCTGAATGATCTGTTATTGTTTATAATTGCGGGATTAACGCTTAATATCACACCGGGACCTGATATGATGTTCGTTATAACGCGCAGTGTGGCTGAATCGACCCGCTCAGGAGTAATTTCCTCATTGGGAATTGCTGCAGGCAGCCTGTTTCACACATTTGCAGTAGCTCTGGGTCTGGCCGCCTTGCTTATGGCAGTGCCTGCCGCGTACGAGGTAATTAAATATGCAGGCGCAGCTTACCTTGTATATTTGGGAATAAAAACCTTCTTAAGCAAACAATCGCTGCAGTTTGATGTAGATAAAAAACCTGTTAAAATGCATTCGGTTTTTTTGCAGGCTATGATAACAAATATTTTTAATCCAAAAGTAGCGCTCTTTTTCCTGGCATTCTTGCCGCAGTTTGTGAATCCGGAAGGCAACATTACATTGCAGCTTATATTGCTGGGATTACTTTTCAATTTCAACGGAACAATTGTGAATATACTTGTTGCGCTCTCAGCCGGCAGGCTTGGTAAGTTCATTAAGCTGAAGCTGAATAATTCATCAATCTTTAAATGGATAACTGGAAGTGTGTTTATCGGGCTTGGTATAAGGCTTGCATTGCTTGAAAGGAAATGAATTGACGGAAATTCTTAAAAGCGGAAATTACTTAGGTATCACAAAAAGCTCAATTGATTACAACGGAATTCTTATCACCGATACCTTATATAATAATGATCACGAATTTGCTCCACATGCCCATGAAAATCTATACATAGCCTATGTAATTGAAGGCAGCTACATTGAATCAACCCGCAGTGAAACCAAAAGATGTTTGCCCGGCTCAGTTGTTTTACACAGAATTGATGAGAAGCATACAAATTCTTCATTTGCTGCAAGGAACAGGATACTGAATGCTGAAATAGGGCAGAGGTGGTTTGAAAAATATAATTTAAGCACTGCAGCAATTGAAAAAAATATCAGCAGGAATAATTTTCAATTTAAGATTTTATTTTCGAATCTGTATAATGAATATCTTATCAACGATAATGTTACTGCCCTTGCTTTTGAAACTGGGATTTTGGAAGCATTTAATTCAGTACTGGCTGCAGGTAATTTTATTTCCCGGAATAGGCCTGAATGGGTGAAGAAAACAGAGGAGATACTGCGGTTTGAGGAACCGTCAAGACTTGATCTGACATTTCTTGCAAATGAGACCGGTGTGCATCCTGCTCATATTTCAAGGGATTTCAAGAGATATTTCCGCTGTACTATGAGTGAATATGTAAGGAGGCTTAAGGTGGAAAAAGCAGGTGAGTATCTCACCGCGGGTAAATTCACACTTGCAGAAGTAAGCTACATATGCGGTTTTGCTGATCAAAGCCACTTTACCAGGATTTTTAAAAAATTTAAAGGCTTAACACCGCTGGAATATAAGAACCTGGTTATAAATTAGTTTTAATCTGCCGCTTTGTGCGTTAAAAATATTCTATACTTTCTTTCCCTATGCATGGTATTTTAAAATTAAAAATTTAAAATGCTATTTAAAACAAACTTTATCTTATTGATTACTGTATTACAATTGATTTTTTCTGCTCAATTTGTTTTATCAAACCAAAAACCTATGACAAACTGGAAAATTGAACCATCCTTCAAGTATGATATGTGCTGTTTTATGAACATACTTACAGCAGACCCGTATTATAAAGAGCATTATCCGGAGGAACCGAATCCGTATGAAAAAACTATGCCTGCAGAAGTACAAAATTCAGTTACATCGCTGCACAAAAAGCTTAAGCTTGAAAATAATATTATCATATCAGCATGGCTATGCCTGTATTTTTCAGCTATTGAGGGGGAGGAGCTTGATGACCTGATTGCGGCGGTTAAAGATCCGGAAGAACTAAAAGCCAATTTCAAAAAAACGCCGTATTATGATGATGACAGCTGGGAAATATTTGCTTCTGTGAAAAATGAACTATTGATAATCCTGCAATTTCTGAAAGATAGCGGATTTAAAGAATACTGGACTCTGAACATAAAACCTAGAATTGATAAAAGGATAGAAGCTGAGAAGCCCGGTTTGGATAAATATGATGTTATAACGCAAAATGAAAAAATGCTTGGCTTTAAGCTGCCAACCGATACAATAACTGTATATATGCTTTATTATAACAGGCCGCATGGCATTAAAATAACGGGAATGCGGTTTTTGACATCGATTGCATGGCCGTTCGAGATAACTATCCGCACGGCTGCACATGAGATGATGCATCCGCCGTATGATTACAATACAGATGCAGAGCTTAGAGCTGTAATTGAATCATTTAGCACAGATGAGTTTGTTATGGATAAAGTGAATAATCATAACAAATCCCTGGGATACAATACACTTGACGGGCTGTTTGAAGAGGATTGCGTTCAATCGCTTGACCAGCTGATAAATGAAAATCTCGGAATTGGGGCAGATGCCCGTAAAAGATGGAAGGAAAGTGATGAAGGAATTCATGTTATAGCAATAGCATTGTACCAGATCATGAAAGAAGATAATTATAATTCAAAGGGTGAATTGTTCAGAGATTATATAATACGTATTAATAAAGATGGTAGATTAATTCCCGGTAAAATAAAGGGATACTGTGATAAATTCTATAATTAATGTTATATTTGGATAAATAAAATATTAATTTTAATGGGCGGTAATTCAACAGATAACAATTTCAGAAAAGATGATAACCTGCTGGTAAAACCCGGTAAAAAGGTGCGTCTTAATAATTTTGATACAAAGTATACAGGCGGTTTTAAAGATAAAGAGGACGCTGCTGAAATGCTGGCAAAAGATATAACAAGGCTGGCAGAGCTTCAGGATATGCTTTATGCCATGAATAAGTATTCACTTCTTGTAGTTATCCAGGCAATGGATGCTGCAGGCAAGGATGGCACTATAAAACACGTTATGACCGGTATAAATCCCCAGGGATGCAGCGTTACAAGCTTTAAGCAGCCTTCGGCTGAGGAGCTTCAGCATGATTTCCTGTGGCGGATAAACAAAGCCATGCCTAAAAGGGGAATGATAGCCATTTTTAACCGTTCACATTACGAAGAAGTGCTTGTAACCCGGGTGCATCCTGAATATATTCTCGGCCAAAACATTCCGGGGATTGATTCCGTTGATAAAATTGATAAGAAGTTCTGGCAGAAACGCTATGATATGATAAATAATTTTGAAAAACAGGCGTATGAGAACGGTACGGTTATTTTAAAGTTCTTTCTCCATGTATCAAAGGATGAGCAGAAAAAACGGTTTTTAGCCAGAATAGAAGAACCGGATAAGAACTGGAAATTTTCTGCAAGTGATGTAAAGGAGCGGCAATTATGGGATAAATATATGGAAGCTTTCGAACAAGCTATAGAAAACACATCTACAGAATATGCGCCCTGGTATATAATTCCCGCTGACAGGAAATGGTTCATGCGTGCCGCAGTTGGCGATATAATTGTGGGCACCTTAGAAAAAATGGATTTGGCTTATCCAACATTATCCGAAAAGGAAATGCTGGAACTCCAAGCCGCTAAAGAGCTTATTCTAAAAGAAGATAGCGATAAATAAGTAATGTGAATTCTATTGCCTATTTGAGGCTGTCAGGATTTGTTTGATAGTAGAGTTGATATCCAGATCCTGCAGTTCTTCGAGGCTTATTGGCAGGACTTGTGACCAGTTATTCCGGCTGACTGAGCCGGGAGTATTTATCCGGCAGTTGTACCGTCCAATCTTTGGCAGCAGCTCTTCACTTAGCGATAAATAATCCTGAATTAACTGAATACTGAACACAGAATTTGAGTAATTAATCGTTTCCAGGCACTTTTTAACCAGTTCAGCTGAAATCCCGTCAATATCCGCTTCAAACCCAAGGTAACCCAGGAATTTTTCCTTTTCCATGTAACTTTCAGAATATGCGTGCAGGATGCTGTGGATCGCTTCCTGAGGCACTCCAAGTATTTCAGCCAGCAGGCGTGGAGAGCTAATTTCAGCATTCCAATACAGCCTGCCATGCTTTGAGCGTTTTTTATCAAAAAGAATCTTTTTGCAGTATTTCACGTGACCGGGGTGAATACCTGCTTTTTCGCATGAAAGATCGAACAGTTTTTCATCAATTGTACCGGCTTCGAACTGCCACCAGTTGACCCAAAAGCTGGAATCATGGGTTGAGCAAACAGCTGCTGAATTGAGCCTGTATTCCTGCGGCGGGCGGAAGCTGCCGCCATTTTTGTAATACCTCTGGAAATCAATGCCAGGTATACCATACTCATACAATACATGGAAAGAACAGCCGGGAACAGTGCCAAGATCTTCAGCGCAGGGCAGCATTTTAGCTGCATTTACCATTTCTTCTATGATCCTTCTGCCGTGCGGCTCCCAAAGGTATTCTTCCTTCGGCATAAATGTGCCGGGCGAAGTATTTTCATCTGCGGCGCTTACCCATACCCTGAAGAGTCCGACAAAATGATCTATCCTGTACATATCGTAAAAATTTTCAGCATACTTCAGCTTTTCTTTCAGATAAATAAAGCCATCGTTGGCAATGCTGTTCCAGTCATACGGCGGCATACCCCATTTTTGGCCCATAGCAAAGTACATATCAGGCGGCGCGCCTGATGAAAGGTGAAGCAAAAAGTAGCCGGGGTTAGACCATACATCGGCGCTTTCACGGGATACCAGAAAGGGAAGATCGCCAAGCAAAAGGATATTCTGCCGGGTAAGCTCTTTTTTTACCTCTGTAAGCTGTTCAAAAAGCTGCCACTGCAGCCATTTATGGAATTCGATCCGCTCGAAATTCAGCTTTTCAAAGCTTTCAATTGCATGATGTGCTCGGTCCCTTAATTCCGGCTCCCATTCACGCCATCCTTTGCCGGGGTTACTTTCAGCTATAACTTTATAAACCGCGTAATCATTCAGCCAGTATTTAGAGCTTTGTTTAAATGATAAAAAGGCGGGCAGATTATCAGTTCTTGTGAGCTTGTAAATTTTCCACAGCAAAGCAAGCTTTGCATGTTTTATTTTATAGTTTACTTTGCCGAATAATGGCCTGTATTTTTTCTTAAGCCTGTTAAGCTCACCTGAAAACTCCGTAACATCAGCATCACGGATATCCTTTATTGCCAGGTACATCGGGTCAATTGCAAAGGATGATACAGAATTGTATGGCGCGAAATCACCGCCAACATCATTCAATGGCAGAAGCTGGATTATTGAGATTCCCGTATTTTTGCACCATTTGCCAAGCAGCCGGAGATCAGGGATCTCACCAACACCTGTGCTTTCAGCGGAAAAAACCGAATACAGTGGTAATGCAGCACCGGCACGGCGCTTTAGGCCTATCCTTTGCCATTTATCAGATGTCCTGCTGTTTAAAAAGTATGATTCGTAATTTTCTGAATTACTCAAATTCGTTTATTTTTGATTTTCTTCCAGGTGTTTATGGGGCAGCACAAGCTTTTCATACACGCCTTTGCCTGTTTTATATTTGGGAATGTTGCTTTTAGCTTCTCCAAGGCGTTTTTTGAATTCATTTTCAACATTAATTCCGGTCAGCTCGTATACAATTTCCATAGCCCGGGCGGCATATTCAAGTATCTTTACTGTTTCAAGTCCTGATATTTCACTGAAGAACCACCCGCAGCTTGTATACATCAGCATTGAATAACGCTGCATTTCAAGCAGCTTAACAGCGGTTTGTTCTTCGTTTTGGGAAAGCTGCTTATGTGAATTATCTTTAAAGAACTTAGCCCTGTTCTCTGAACTGTTATCAAGCATCAGGGTTATGTATTCATTTCTTGCTTTCCAGACATCATAAAAGATTAGGCTGCCCAGGTTTTCAAAAATAATTATCATCTGGTTACGCAGCCAGTCCATTGTTTCGCGCAGCGGTTTGCGCCACTGCTGAACCCATCCGCCACCGCCTCCGCAGCCGCAATCTTCATTCCACCGCTTAACCCCGTGTACACAGCTCCATGAAGTACCTTCGCCGTTATCACCGGGCTTGATTTTAACCTCAAATTGCGGGGGGTGCAGTTCAAGATACTCGCCGAAATTAACTATCTTTAGCTCATTTTGAGGCGCAAGTGAGCGCATAAAATATGCAAGGGTTCTTTCAGCATGTTTTTTATGGTGACCGAAGGTCTCGCCATCGGTTGCTACACTTATTAGCTGGTCACCGGGAGAGTCCTTATCTTCGGCATTAAAAATTTTCTTTAGCAGGTTTTGTGAGCTCTCAAGCACGTCATCAAACGCAACTGATTTTGAGACGGGGCCGTCATAAAAAAAGATATCGATATACCTGTTCTTCTGAGTTTCTGAATAACACCTGTAAGGTCTTTTTGGATTTATAGAACCGTCATTTACATCTATCCACTTATCAGCGCCTGATCTCCTGTAAAATGCAGCCTGGCTGGTATCTAGAATAATATACTTTACTCCTAAAGTTATCAGGACTTCGAGTGTATCAGGGTTGCAAGCGGTTTCAGGAAGCCAGATGCCTTCGGAATCACGCCCGAAGTGGTGTTTAAAATCAGCGAGTCCCCACAGCACCTGTGTAATTTTATCATTCAGGTTAGCAAGCGGCATTATCATGTGGTTGTAACACATGGCAATTGCATTGCCGTGGCCATTATGCAGGGGAATGCTTTTTTTATCTGCATCGATTATCTTTTCGTACGTTTCGGGATGTTTGGCTTTAATCCACGCCAGCAGGTTTGGCCCGAAATTAAAATTGAGGGTTTCGTAATTATTGAACACAGAAACAACTTTGCCCTCATCATCTATTATTTCTGCTTTTGAATTGGTCTTGTAACATTCATCATAGATGCGTTCATTCCAGTCATGATACGGCGCGGCGCTATCCTGTTTTTCAATTTCGCCCGTCCAAGGATTTTCCCTTGGCGGCTGGTAAAAATGCCCGTGTATGCAGATGTTAATCAAATAGTGAAGTGGTTAAGTGGTGAAATAGTGAAAGATAAATACAAATTCATAAATCTGAAATAAATTCCCCAGGAGATAGATTTGCTTGTTTTAAAATGCCTTTTAATGTACCAATAGCAACTTCTTTGTGCAGTGGAACAACGCAGCCGATTTCTTTGGAATCCACATACTTTTTCAAAATTACATGGCTGCCTTTTTGTCTGATCTCTGAAAAACCAAATTTGTTAAGTATTTTTATAATTTCTCTACCGGAAAGTATTGGTAATTTAGGCATGTGTTACCTGAAAAGTGGTAATTATGGAAGTATATGATTCATCAAGAGGGAATTCATCCAAATATAATTCAGTGGCTTCTTTCAGGTTTGAAACGGCTTCTTCAATAGTAAAACCTTGGCTGACTGTTCCCACTTCTGGACAATTAGCCACATAAATATTTTTTTCTTTATGTATTACTGCTGTAAATTGCCGGTTACTCATTTTATTAGTTTGTTATTTCTAAATATAATAACTTTTGAGCATTATTAAAATGTTCCAATATGTTATGCCTTAATACCGTATCGCATCCGCATCGGGAGGGGAGTAACCAAGCAGCCTGCTCATTATCATTAGCTGCCCTTTATGGTGGAACTCATGAGTTGTTACATGTGTAAACAGGTCAAGAGCTGTATAGGTGAAATCCTTTTTCTGCCATGTAATGTATCCCGTAATTTTATCAAACGGGTCTGAATGCTCACTAATAAATTCTTCTACTATGGAATTTATCGTTTCAAAAGCAGTGCAGAAATCATTTGCGCTTTTCAGCTCTTCAGTTTTAAAATACGGATACTCTTCTTTTTTGGCGAAGCGTTTTAGCCAGTGAATATATGTGTTCAGTGAATGGATGTATAATGACTGCATTGAGGAGTTATTAAAACTTTCCAGCTTTCGGGCAAAATCAGAAGGCTTAATTTCAGAAAAATACTTCAGCACAACTTCACGTGATGACTTGATAAGCAGGTATTGAGATGAGAGTATATTCATAACTTAAGTTATATTTCAAGCAGTTTATTTATAGTATTCCAGTTTCTTATGGTGCAGTTAATTTTAAGTATTTTCTCAGGCAGGTTCTTTTTAAATAGCAGTGAATCAGAAAAATTTCCTCGGCATAAATGATAAAGGTTATCACCGATAACCTTAATGATCTCAAGATCTGATGATTGTGACTCAAGCTCTTTAACCAGAGCCTTTTCGGGTACGGATTCAAGGAACCCGGCTGATATTTTACATTCCGTATGGCCTTTAACTTTGCTGAAAGGATATTCTTTAACCAGCTTTTCCATTTCAGCACGGCTGCGTATTACGACTGTAACTTTAAATCCGAATGTACCGGAGATACCATTTTCTATCTTCTTTTTTACAGCCTCAGCTTTGGCAGTGGATTCAAATACAACATTACCGCTTTGTATATATGTACGTACATTTTTAAAGCCAAGCTTTTCCATCGTAGCTTTCAGCTCAGCCATTTTTATGGTTTTATTTCCTGTAACGTTAATACCTTTTAAAAGTGCGTAGTATATCATAATTCTTTTCTTAACAGATTTGCTATTTTATCCAATTCTTTTCGGGATGGTCTAGCTATTAAACTTATGTCATCAATGATTTCATTATTCATAATTTTTAATTGTTTTTTAGATACTACATCAGCAGAATTATTCATAGGAATTACAATTAAATGAGCATGAGAAACTCCAAAGCCATGAACTAGATACCCAACCCGTAAAGGTTTTATTTTTTTCATTAGTACCCTTGAAAGTTTTTGTGCCAGGAGAAATATTTTACTGGCTAGATCATCAGGTATATCACAAAAATGATCAATATGAGTTTTCGAAATTATTAATACTACGCCAGTATTAACGGGTTGAATATCCATTATAGCCATAATGTCAATATCCTCGAATACTATACTTGATTCTTCATTACCAGAGATAATTCTGCAGAATTCACAATCAGAGTTTAGATTTTTCATTTTTACTTAATATAGTAATAGAGATAACTATTTAATGGTAATTAATAGAATGGAATTAATTATTACTTTTGAATTTTCTTCTTCTTAGGCGGACTTTTGTGCGCAAACTCGATTCCAACATCCAGCCATTTCTGTAATTGCTTATTTGTGCGGATTCCTTCCGGCTCAACATACAAAAAGCCTTTCATAGGTTTTCCTGTGAAAGTCATAACCGCAGCATGGGGTTTATTAAGCAATGATTCGTAATCTTCCTTTAAACATCTTATCATCAGCTTATCTTCCACAATGCCGGCTATCATTTTTTCTTTCAGCATATAACAAATTCCGCCGAACATTTTCTTTATTACAAGTTTTTTATTGGAGCTCAGAAGCTCCGTAATTCTTTCCGCCAGTTTTTCGCTGTATGCCATTAATTCGCTTTTAATAAAATTCTACTGTTCCATCACTGATATTATACATACAACCGGCTATCATTATTTCATTTTTATCAAGCATTTCCTTAAGTACGGGACTTTTTAACTTAATATTTTCAATTGCCATTAATACATTTTCCTTTGAAACAAGGTCAACAAATTCAAGATTCTTTGAGGTTCTCTCACCATCATATTTAGTCCTTGCAACGGCCGGTTTTATTTTATCAAGAAGCTGGGTAAGATTACCAAGCTCTGCATCATCAATAGCGCCTTTAATTGCACCGCAGTTTGTGTGTCCCACAACAAGTATAAGCTTCGCTCCTGTAATTTTACAGGCAAATTCCATACTTCCCAATATATCATCGTTTACAAAATTTCCGGCAACCCTTGCATCAAATATATCTCCAATTCCCTGGTCAAATACGCTCTCAGGTATTACGCGTGAATCAAGGCAGTTGAGAACAACTGCGTAAGGATACTGCGCGCTTGCCGTAGCCTTCACCTGCTCCAACAAATTACGGTCAAGCATTTTACCTTCACGGTATCTTTGATGCCCTTCTTTTAAAAGCTTCAGCACGCCTTCTGGTGTTATTGATGACTGTGATTCTTTTGACTGCGTATCTGAAGGGCTTTGCGCATAAACAAAACTCCCTGAAGCTAATATAAAGCTAAAAAGCAAACATATGAACAGTTTACAACTTGAGTTTGTTCTCATTGGATGAAGTATTAGTTTTAATGAAATTCTACGAAACTAAACATATGGAATTTAATATGATAGGGGAAAAAGAGATATCAGATCAACTATTTATAAAACTTTGCCTCCAAAAATGAACTTATACTGTTTTTGTGGTTAACTAGTAATAAAAAAGCATTTAACTCCCATTTAACTGTATAGCGAGTAATACCTAGAATTGGTGTTCTTATTGTCATGCCTGCGCAGGCAGGCATCTAGCGGAAAATTTTAGAACAGCCGTTATCCGGGATTATCGTAGAGTTAATATTTGTTAGAAAATGTTTTTAAAGTAAATTATTTTGTATCCTTTGATTTTTGCTTGTGGTTAAAGTAATCTTCTGGATACCTGCTTTCGCAGGTATGACAAAAAAATTTGTCGGTATGTAAACTAAATTCTTACCCGCCGCCTTCGGTATCGGTATCAACGTAAAAATCTTCTACTGTCGAAATACCGGGAGTAATATCAGCGGAGTCATCCGGTTTTACCCATTCAAACACATTAACTGCAAGAGGGGGGAGCGTAACGTTTATCGAATTATCCCAATTCTTGCTCTGCACTGCTTCTGATTCCTTGCCGCCCATATTGCCGATACCAGAGCCGCCGTAAATTTCAGCATCGCTATTGAATATCTCTTTCCAGTAACCTGCTTCCGGCACTCCAATGCGGTAGTCATTCCTTACAGTTGGCGTCATATTGAATGTGAATAAAACTATCTGCCCTTTATCTTTTGAAACCCTGTAAAATGAAAGTACGCTGTATAATGCGTCTGAAAAATCTATCCACTGGAATCCCTCGGAGCCAAAATCAATTTCATAAAGCGCCGGGCAGTTAGCATAAAGCCTGTTGAGATCACCTGCAAAAAGGTTCAGCTTTTTGTTAAGATCAACATCTTTTATAAGCTGCCACTCAAGTGATGCTTCGCTGTTCCATTCATTATACTGCGCAATATCAGTTGTCATAAAGTTAAGCTTTTTGCCGGGGTGGCCTGCCATGAATCCAAGGAAGAGCCTCAGGTTTGCGAACTTCTGCCAGTTATCACCGGGCATTTTTTCAAGCAGTGACTTCTTGCCGTGTACGACTTCATCATGCGAGACAGGCAGTACAAAGTTTTCGCTGAACGCATACCAGAGCGAAAATGTTATCTTGCCCTGGTGAAATTTCCTGTGAATGGGGTCTTTACTGAAGTAAAGAAGTATATCATTCATCCAGCCCATGTTCCATTTCATATCAAAGCCAAGGCCGCCTTCGGTAACGGGGTGTGAAACACCCGGCCAGCTTGTGGATTCTTCGGCTATCATCATGGCATGGGGGTAATATTCATGCACGGTATTGTTAAGGTGTTTTAAGAATTCCACTGCTTCAAGATTTTCCCTTCCGCCGTGAATGTTCGGCTCCCACTCACCGTGGTCACGGGAATAATCAAGGTACAGCATCGAAGCGACTGCATCGACCCTTAGGCCGTCAACATGGTATTTTTCAAACCAGAACAGCGCGCTGGAAATCAGGAAGTTCCACACCTGCGGGCGTGAATAATCGAACACGTAAGTGTTCCAGTCCTTATGAAAACCCTTTTTATAATTTTCGTAACCGTAGATCTGTTTGCCGTCGTAGAATGCAAGCGCATGTTCATCGGAAGGGAAGTGAGCAGGTACCCAGTCCAATATAACCCCGATATTGTTGAGGTGGCAGTGGTCAACAAAGTACATAAAATCATCGGGAGTGCCAAAGCGGCTTGTGGGTGCGTAATAATGGGTTACCTGGTAACCCCAGGAAATATCCAGAGGATGCTCCATAACAGGCATAAGCTCGATATGTGTATAGCCCATGGTTTTAACGTATTCCACTATATCATGCGCAAGCTGCCCGTAGCTTAAGTATCCCCATTCATTCGGGAATTCAGTATTCTCGTAATTCTTTTTCCATGAACCAAGGTGAAGCTCGTATATGTTTATAGGGGAATTTTTGTATGACAAGGGGTCACTACCCCTTGTTCTTGAATTCCTCTCAATCCAATCAGAATCTTTCCAGGCATATTTATTTATATCATGTACAACGCAGGCGTTTTTGGGGCGGACCTCACTTCTGAAGGCATATGGGTCAATCTTTCTTCTTGTTACACCATCAACATTACTTGTAATGGCGAACTTGTATGTATCACCTTCTTTTAAGCCCGGTATAAATAAAGACCATAAGCCTGATTCATGAACTTTATGCATCATGTTGATGCCTTCGGTCCAGCCGTTGAACTCTCCAATTACAGAGATTGCGGATGCATTTGGCGCCCATGTTGTGAAGCGGACACTGGAAGTGTCTTCTTCAACAGTAATTTGCGCCCCGAACTTATCGTAAACTTTGTAGAACGTTCCTTTACTGAATAAATGAGCGTCAAAATCAGTGATAAGCTTTCCCGGATCCTCAGTTTTATTTTCTTCAACAAGCTTAATATCAGTTGTGATTATTTCCGCAGTTTCCGTTAAATCTGAACTTACTTCCCCCGTAATTTCCGGTGTTTTCTCAACCTGTTCATCGGGCTTATCATTAGTTTCTGTTTGTATATTTTGTTCCGGATGAACATTATGTTCCGAATGAACATTATGTTCCGGGTGAACATTAAGCTCCGGATGAAGCTTTGCTTCAATTTCTTTTCTGCGAAGCTCGGTTTGCCGGGCTATTGTAAGCTTTTTTTCGCTGTTATTTTCTTCTTCGTTTACCGGGTTTTTGCTCATATATAATTACCTGTTATCAGATGTGCTTGTTGGCTGGTAGATCCCGAGCCCGCCTTCGGCAGCTGCAAGGAAAATATACCCGCCTGAATAAAATATTCCGTTTGCGGAGCTGTTTGTCTGAATATAACCTACTTTATTTGGCGAGGTTGGACTTGATACGTTAACATTTTCTATGCCGTAAGTATTATCCGCGCAGAATACATTGTTGTTGTTAGCGTAAACAGAAAGTATTTGTCCTGTACCTGAAAATTTTGCTGTATAAACAGGCGCTGCCGGATTTGTAACATTCAATATCAGCATGCCGTTGTATGAATCAGCAACATACGCATAGTTTGAGTTCACAAAAACATCATAAGCAGAGCCGGTTGTATTAAAAATTGAAAGTATCTGGGGACTGGACGGGTTTGAGATATTTACGATCGCAAGGCCGGTATTGCCTGCGGCAATGTAGAGATAGTTGCCTGAAACATACAGCCCGTTTATGCTTCCGCCGATTGAAACCGTTGAATAAAAATTCGGCTGGTTTGGCAATGTGGAAATATCATATATCTGCACCTGCCCTGATTCAAGCGCTACATATGCTGCGCTGTTGTTCTGGTCAATAAATGAAGTGGTGACAAATCCTGAAATTGAAATTGTACCGATATGGAACGGGTTTGAAGGGTTATCGATATCAAGAATTACAAGCCCGCTGTTATAGTCGCTTACAAATGCGTAAAGATCGTTGTTTATATAAGCCGCTGTGACATCATTTGCATATCCGTCGGTATCATAAGCTGAAACTGAATCAGGCTGGTTTACAAGTGTAACATCAACTACCTGCATTCCGTTAGTTCCGTCTGCAATCAATGCGTAATCCCTGAAATTTACAGGCAATACATAAACACCGTTGGTAGATGCATTTGTGCTGTAAACGCTTACGAGATTGATATTGGATGAATCAACCGGCGTTACCACGCCGCTATCTTTACAGGCCTGAAAAATTACCATCAATACAGTTAAAACAGAAAACAAAAATGATCTCATTTATAAAAATTTAATTTACGGTTAGAGTAATTTATGAGAATATTATCAAATTATTTATGCAAATAATGCGCCTTTATTGTAAATATTTGAAACTGAAATTATTCAGGCAAAATGGTTTTCAAAAAACATACACTGTTGGCAATATTGATATACTGATCATAATTCGGAATTATTTTATAGCCGCTTTTTTTATACAGTGCAATTGCTTCAGGCTGCCGTTTACCGGTTTCAAGGATGCATTTTGAATAACCCAGTTCCATTGCCCACTTTTCAAGCTCAGCAAGCACAAGCGAGGCTATTCCTTTTGAGCGGAATTGCGGGAGGGTGAACATGCGTTTTACTTCCATTGTATCATCTGAATACCTTTTAACAGCTCCGCAGCCGGCAGGAATATCACCTTCATACACAACGATAACATTCTTAATTTTATCCAGCTTGTTGAACCGGTTGTAAAAATCACGTTCTTTTCCGTCACGCTCTGCAAGATCTTTATCAAGTGAGCTTACAAGTGATAAAAAATCGTTATCCGCTGAATCCGTTCGTTTTATTTGAGGCATAGTAGTTCTTTAAAATGTTATCTTAATATCGTACTTATCAAGCAGCCCGGTTACTGCGGGAATTGAGAATTTTGCTTTTTTAATATTGCTTGTTTCGGGATCGATTGAATAATTAAATGAAGATGAAAGATCAGCTCCTTTGAGGTCAGTTCTGTAAAACACCGAGCCTTTAAGGTCACAATTTTTAAATACAGCGGAATTCAGTCCGCATTCGGTAAAATCAGCATTATGGATCCTGCAATCTTTAAAAATAGTTTTAGGAATTTTGATGCCTAAAAATGAAGAGTCATTAATGATGCAGTTATCAAAAGAAAAGGATAAGCCGAATTCATTGCAGCTATCAAATCTTAGCCCCAGCAATTTACAGTTTATAAAAACAGAATCCCTGAAGGCTGTATCGTTCAGTACAGCTAGGCTTAGATCGCAGCCTGAAAATTCACACTCCGAAAACACAGAGCCGGTAAGTGTGCAGCCGGAAAAATTACAGTTTATAAACCTGCATGTTTCATATATACCCTGATGGAATACTTTACGGGTAAAATCAGCCGCTTCAAAATTTTTATCAGTTATATAATTTTTATCCATTTTATGTGACTATTGTATTTAAACTAAGGATGGTCTCTGCCAATAAATCTTTCTTTGCCCAGCAGAAAATTTACCGCACGTTTGATGTTACGCTTTATGCTTTCTTCGGTTTTAAGAAATGAAATATACCTGACTATTTCGAGCTGAAGTGAAGGGGAGAGCGTATCAAATTTTTGTTTAGCGGCTGTATTTGCATTTAGAGCTTTTACAAGTCCAGGATGCGGGGCTATGCTTCTTTTGCGCGGGTCGTAAGCAATTTCTATTGTCACTGTATCGCCGGTATCTTTGCCGGATTTTTTCCGCATGGGAGTATTCAGATACAATCGCCAGTGGCCTGAATATTTAACAAGCGTCTGTTTGAATTTGTGTCCATCAACTTTGATGGTGACAGGTATTTTACCTTTATCCTTTTTTGCCTGTGTAAAAACGGCATCTAAAACACGCTGGGATAAATACACAAAAGGATTTACGCCTATTATTTCTATTTTTGCCTTAAATTTTAGGGGACCTGTTTTCTTCATCTGTTGAAATTAACATCATATTTTGGCTGCTGTATAAGTAAACCTTGAAAGCCTTTTTTCAGATGAAAGGGTATGAACCATTTTGAAGAATTCCTGCAAACCTATAAATGTTTGCTCACCTTCGATTTCTACCAGCTCGTTTTTACGGGACTGCCTTGCCTCGAGCCATTTTTGTGATATTGTAATTATATTAGCGGTAGAATCACTTGATTTAATATCACTGAAACCGGCATCGCGAAGCAGCTTTTCATTTTCATTAAGCGGTGTAAAGAGAAAGTAACCAATTGAGCTTCTTATGGCTATCTCTTCATTCGATAAAATTCCGGTAACAACTACAGGATCAATATATAACAATTTTCCGCCGGGTTTTATAAGGCGGTAAAATTCCTTTAAAACTTTATTCCTGTTCTTTAAATGATTTATTGCATCAACACAAAATATACTGTCAAACAGTCCGTTTTCAAACGGCAGCGTTTCAGAAGCATCAGCGTGAATAAATTCAGCATTTATTCCCGGGCCGCTGCCTGAGGCAAGCTTTTTGGAATTTTCCACACCGTTAATATCATACTCAACACCGGTAAGCTTACAGCCGGTTTCAGATGCCATAAATACGGCGGGTCCGCCAGAGCCTGAGGCAATTTCCAGTACATTGGAGGAGCTGTTAATACCAAGAGTAGTAATGATATCCCTGAACTCACCGGCAGTAAGCCAGCTGTTTTGCCCGATATCTTCACCGAATGTTTCAATCCTTATCTGCTTGTATATTTCTTCGGAATAATTTTTATATGTGCCGGGATATAGCTTTACTTTTTGAGGCATCAGTTGAAATTTTAAATTTATGTTAACCTAAATACCAGGATAACTATTGCAATCAAAACAATTGCTGAATAAATCTTTTTATTGTGTTTGGCAAGCCAGTGGGGCAGGTAAATATCAAAGTTAGCCCTTTGTGAATCGGAATATCTTGAGGCAATTATAGTAACAGGGCAAACACTTCTGAATACCAGCAGTATAAGCGCTTCCAGCGCGATGAGCCCGAGGCATATCCAAACCCATACATCAATTTTACCTGCTATTACAGCGTAAAGCAGGTAAAATATTACAACATTAAAGAAGACCCATATAGCTGTATGCACCAGCTTAACAAGTATCAGCTTGCTGTTATCAGTCATTAAAACAATTTTTCCGGGAAAATTTCTGTATATACAATTGAAAAATATCCGTAAATATACTTAACGGTAAATTTTAATAATATGCAGTTGTGAAAAATGACTTACTCAAAAAGCTCGCCCTGCGATTTATCAGTCGGGGGAATGCGGAAAAGATCTTTCGCTGTATGTTCGATATCTTTATTGAGTCCATACCTGCTGCAGCAGGTTTTAAACAGCCTGTGTATCTGCTCAGCGTACTGGCCTTCGCCGCGCATACGCTTGCCAAACTCAGCGCTTGAGAGCTCACCGCGCCTGATATCTTTGATGCGGTTGATTATTTTGGAAGCTTTTTCAGGGTAAACGCGCATTAGCCATTCATTAAATAATTCCTTTACTGAATGCGGCAGGCGAACCATGACCTTACCTGCGGAGCGCGCGCCGCGCTCAGCGGCTGCTTTTAAAATGGCAGGTATTTCTTCATCGTTCAACCCGGGAATAATCGGCGCGGTATTTACGCCAACAGGGATCCCCGCAGCAGCTAACTTTTCTACGGTCTCTAGCCGTTTTGAGGGCACTGATGTCCTAGGCTCCATTTTACGGGATAGCTCCCGCTTTAATGTTGTGATGCTTATCACAACATTAACCAGCTTCATAGAAGCTAATTCACTTAAAATATCTATATCCCTTTGAATGAGCGCGTTCTTTGTTATTACTCCAACCGGATTTCTGAATTCAAGGAAAACCCTGAGGCATTCACGGGTTATCCCAAGCCTGCGCTCAACGGGCTGGTAACAATCAGTGTTACCCGAAAACATTATTGTTTGCGGAACCCAGGACTTTTTGCGGAACGCTTCATCAAGCAGTTTCGGTGCATCGCGTTTGACCATTATTTTGGTTTCAAAATCGAGTCCCGCAGAAAACCCAAGGTACTCATGTGTTGGCCGGGCGTAACAGTAAATACAGCCGTGCTCGCAGCCGCGGTATGGATTTATGCTGTATGTAAATCCAAGATCGGGCGAATCATTTTTAGCTAGTATTGACTTGCTGTTATCGTTGAAAAATACAGTTTTAATCCTTGCAAGCTCGGGGTCTGAATCAAAATACTCATCAAAAGTGCTCAGGTCGTAATCAATTTCAAACGGCTCAAAACGGTTCTTTGTGTTTATACCTGAGCCGCGTGATTTAAGATCGATATGTTTTTGTGATTCATTCATGTGTAGCTGAATTTAATACGCTGAAAGTATTTAAACAAATCATTGCATGATACTAATTGATAATGTGCTGTTTTTATAAAAGAAAAATAAATTAATCCGGCTTTACAAAAAAAGGGATTGAATGAAATATATAGAAAATGCATATTTGTGGGCATCCTTAGCTCAGTTGGTAGAGCAAATGACTCTTAATCATTAGGCCTGGGGTTCGAGTCCCCAAGGATGCACTAAATTCACCAAATCCATCATTTCTTTAAAATAATTTATATTATTACAAAGAAAATACCAATAAAAGCCTTTTATCAGCGGGAAAAATTCATTCCCGCTGTTTTTTTTAATTTATAAAATTAAATGTCCATATCAGATATTTTAACATTTACAGGTATCGCTTTCAGCGTGCTTTTTCCGCTGATAAATCCAATTGGCGGTGTGCCCGCATTTTCGGGTTTAACCGCGCATGACACCCCTGATTTCCGCAAACAGCAGGCCCGCAAAATTTCAGTGAATGTGTTTATCATTCTCATTACATTTCTGCTGATAGGCAAGCTGCTGCTGGAGCTCTTCGGGATATCGCTGGGTGTACTTGAAATTGCAGGGGGACTGATCGTTGCCAATACCGGCTGGCAGATGGTAAATTCAAAAGCTGATGATGAAAAACAGAACGCCTCAAAAGTTGAAAATGTTGATATTTCATTTATGCCTATGGCAATGCCAATATTAAGTGGGCCGGGCGCTATAGGCGCCGTGATAGGCATGTCAACAAACGCTAAACATGCAGAAGATTATATTGGATTTGTTATCGGGATATTTCTCATAGGGTTGGTTACATATTTGTTTTTGATACTTTCTATTCCATTAATGAAAAAGCTTGGCTCAAAGGGTATCAATGTATTAACGCGTATGATGGGATTTTTTATACTTGCAATTGCGGTGAACCTGGTTTATAAGGGGATAATTTCATTGAGTAAGATTTCCTGAATCGATTATTAACCCTGACCAATAGTAAATGAGAATCAAAAACAAACCCCCGTCCGGGATCATCGGCATTCAAAAATGAAGATTAATTTCAGATAGAAGAGTTATTAAAGATATTCATCCCCCCTTCAAAAACGAAGGGGGGATTTTTTATTAAGAAATCTGGTTTTCTTTGTTACTTAAAGCACTTCCCTCAAAAATACACCGTAACGAAGGCCTTTGGTGCTGACCTTAACTTTATCAAATCCGAATTTATTCATAAAGCATTTAAGTATCAGTATCCCTGGTATAACGATATCAGCCCTTCCGGTCATATAATCGCCCATACCGTATAATTCCTCAATAGGCATTGGTGTAAGCCTGCCGAGCACATTTTCGATTTCTGTAATAGTTATAATTAGACCGTCAACTTTTGAAGCTTCGAATTTATTTAGTCCAAGCACAATAGCTCCAAGTGTTGTAACTGTGCCTGCAACACCGATTAGCTCAGTGCCTGATATATCGAAATCTATTTCTTTCAAATGTTCATTGATAAAATTCTCAGCGTTCATTATGTCTTCGAAGGCAGGGGGGTGATGGCTTAAAAATTTTTCATTGATCCGCACTGAACCGATATTCATGCTTTTACCGGATAGCTGAAGCTGTAACAGTTCATTAATTGAAATGACCGGTGAAGAGGAGGTTGTGATTTCAGTGCTGCCGCCGCCGATATCAATTGTCGTTAATCTTGCACCAGTACCAAGCTTATCGTAAACGCCTCCGGCAAAGGTCCATTTTGCTTCATCACTGCCTGAGAGTATTTCAATTTCAATATCTGTATTAAGTCTTACAGCATTTAAAAATTCTTCCTTGTTGTGCGAATCACGGATAAAGCTTGTAGCCGTGGCTGTGATCTTTTCTGAATTATGGTCTTCGCTTATATCGCTGTATTCAACCAGTATATCAATTGCTTTTTGTATGGATTCAGGCAGAATGTTGCGGTTTGCATCAACTCCCTTACCCAGGCGCGGTACGCGCTGGATATCAAGTATGGTTTTGATGATGCCGTTTTCGTATTCTGCAATGAGCATAAGGATTGTGTTTGTGCCTATATCAATTGTAGATCTTATCATTTTATTAATTTTATCCGGTTGATGTTATTGTGCTTCGATTTATGTTATTGAACACGCTTAGACTCCCGCGCCTTTGGCGGGCAATGCGCTAAGCGTGACAAATGTTGATTTATGAGATTGCTTCGCCTGCGGCTCGCAAAGTTTTTAAAATTATTGTTTAATTGCATAAAATGAAGACCATTCAGCTCTTTGTTTTAATTCCTGCATTAAAAAATTATTTTTTGTAAGCTCATTTATCAGAGCTTCGGTCTCTTCTTTTAAGATTCCGGTAATAAACAGCTTGCCGCCGGATTTAAGCTTACTGTACATAATGCTTAAATTAGGAATTATAATATTGCTTGTAATATTTGCTGCAATAACATCAAATCCTGTTTCATTAATCTCATAAATATCCTTTTGATACATTACAATATCGGAATCAACTCCGTTCAATTCGAAATATTCAGTGGCATTTTGTACTGAATCTTCATCGATCTCAATAGCAACAGCCTTTTGGACTCCCAATTTAACGGCGGCTATACTTAATATACCCGTGCCGCTGCCGAAATCAAGCAGATACTTATCAGTTACGGGATCGATAAATGTGCTCATTTGTTCTAAAATGAGCTGAGTAGTTTCATTATGTCCCGTGCCGAATGACATTTTTGGGTCAATTTCAATTGGTATATTGCCTTTGCTGAGGTCAAGTTCATTTTTCTTCCATGAGGGATATATTACAAGCTTATCCAGAATATAAACCGGCTCAATTGTTTTTTCCCATTCATTGTTCCAGTCCTTATTTTCAAACACAGAGATGCTGATACTGCCTTCAGGTACTTTATCGGTATTTATCAGCTCATCTTTAATGTTTTGGGCAAGTGAACTTTCACTCTCAGGAAGGTAAACTTTTAATGTGCCGTTCTCTTCGAGAATTGTAGTTAAGCCGTTGAGGTATAATCTGTTGTAAATAAGGTCGTAAGTGTTCTCATTGAAAGCTATTTCAAGCTCTGTGTATGTTCTTTCCATTAACTGTAAATTTTCTTCAGCGCGGAATCAAGTGTATTTTTCATAAGCATTGCAATTGTCATGGGTCCAACACCCCCGGGTACTGGAGTGATCATGGAAGCTTTTTTGGCGCAGTTCTTATAATCAACATCACCAACAACGCGGTAACCTTTGGGACTATCCGGGTCTTCAATTCGGTTGATGCCCACATCGATAATCACTACGCCTTTTTTCACCATGGTGCCTTTTAAAAATTCAGGCTTGCCAATTGCGGCAATGATAATATCAGCTTTTTTGGTAAAGCCGGCAATATCATCGGTTGCGCTGTGAGTTACGGTGACGGTGCAGTTAGCGCCTTTTGATTTCTGCAGCAGTATATTAGCAATGGGCTTACCAACAATATTGCTTCTGCCTATTACAACGGCATTTTTACCATTGGTATCCACTTTATATCTTTTAAGAAGCTCATGTATGCCTGCTGGAGTGCATGGAGTAAAACATTTTTCACCTATCATAAGCCTGCCGGCGTTCACCGGGTGGAAGCCATCAACATCCTTGCGGTAATCAACTGCTTCGAGTACATTCATTTCATTGATATGCTTAGGCAGTGGAAGCTGTATAAGTATCCCGTGAATTTTGCTGTTGTTATTGTATGAGCGTATATGAGCAAGAAGCTCCGCTTCGGTGATCTTTTCTGAAAGCCTGTTAACGATGGAATAAAATCCCAGCTCAGCGCATTTTTTTTCCTTCATCTTAACATATATCTCGCTTGCGGGATTGTTTCCCACAAGTATCAGCGCAAGACCCGGTTTTATGAAATTGTGTTCCCTTAATTCCCGTTTGATCTCATCTGTGATCTGTGCTGCCGTAGCTTTTCCATCGATTATTTTAGCGGTCATTATTGCCTTTTTAACTGTATCTTATATATGATGCAGCTTATTTTGGTGTTACTTTATTTGCAATTGCTTGATTTCTTTAACGTTCAGAAGGCGGAACTACTGCTGCTTTAAATGTTTATCAAGAAAATTAATTATAAGGTTCCATACCATGATCTGGTTTGAAACCTTGCTGAAGCCGTGGCCTTCATCTTCAAGTACAGTATACTCAACTTCCTTATTTTGATTCTTCATCTGCTCAACCATCTGGTCTGATTCCGCCTGAATGACCCTGGGATCGTTTTTGCCCTGAATTATCAGAAGCGGAGCTTTTATCTTCTCAACAAAATTAATCGGGGATCTTTCCATAAGCATCTCTTTATCTTTTTCAACATCTCCAACCAGTGCGGCAACACCCGGCTTCCAGTGCTCAGGCACTGAATTGCAGAAAGTGATCAGATTTGATGGGCCGAAAATATCAACTGCGCATTTCCACAGGTCAGGAGCTTTTGTTGCGCATGTAAGTGTCATAAATCCGCCAAAGCTTCCGCCAACAACAGCAATTTTATCTTTATCAGCGTAGCCTGAACTAATTAAATATTCTTGAGCGCCTAATACATCTTTAAATTCATCGCCGCCCCAATCCTTGTAAATTTTACTCTGGAAAGTTTTACCGTAACCGGTACTTCCTCTGAAATTTGGAGCTATCACAATATAACCGTTGTTCGTCAGGATCTGGAAATATTTATTGAAGAGGCTTTTTTCCTGCCATTCAGGTCCGCCGTGAGGCCAAACAATTGCAGGATTTGAACCGTCCTTTTTTAATCCTTTTGGAATGTAGAGGAAACCGTTTATCTCGAGTCCATCGAAGCTTTTGTATTTAATGCTTTGCGGAACTGTGAATGCGCTTTGCGGAATTCCGCCTATCATTGAAAATGTTACCTGTTTGAATGATTCTTTTTTGATGTCATACACAAATATATCATTGGGATTCTTAGGTGAGTCATATATCAGTACAATTTTTTTGTCATCTTTAGTGAACCGGAATGCAAGGCAGTTGCCTTTCGGAATTTTAAGTGACCTTACTTTACCGGTTTTAAGATTTTTCATCTTAAGCTTTGATGTACCGCTTTCATTAATTGAATAGAGCAGGTTCTTTTCATCATGCGATAATGTGTAATTGGTAATATCCCATTTCTCAAGCTGTTCCCAGCCAAGCTCGCCTGTTTTGACTTTATAAAATGCCAGAGCAGTGAACTCTCTTTCATAATCAGACAGAAAATATACAGTATCACCTTTTTTATTAAAAATACCGTGGGTATTTTTCATGCTGCCTTTATGTTCCGTGAAATTCAGGAATTTTTTATCAGCTACATTATATAAAAACAGGTCATGATTAGAATTTGAATAAAATTTCTGATACAAGATATATTTTTCATTACCGCTCCACGCAACAGCAGTGTAGGGGAACGGGTCATCACTGGAAAATAAACACTCTTCTTCGCCGGTTTTCAGGTCAATGCAGTAAGTATCAAAATATCGTTTATCACGTTTATTGGAAGAAAATAATATTTTACTTCCGTTTTTATTAAAACCGCAAAATGATATTTGGGAGCCTGCATGTGAGGAGGTTAAGTTGCGAGTTTCTCCTCCTTTATCAGAGACGAGGTATAACTGGTGATTTTCATCGCCCTGGTTATCAGATAAAAATAATATTTCATTTTTTTTGGGATTGTACCCGATGGAAAAAACCGCATTATCTTCAAGTGTTATCTGGCTGGCCCAGCCGCCTTCAACAGGAATAGTCCAAATATTCGGCATTCCGTTTGTGTTGGTAACATACGCAATTGTTTTACCGTCCGGTGAAATTGAAAAATCCGTAATAGCCCTTATGGCGAAATATTGTGCGACTCTGTATTTTTTTGAAACGTTTTCTGGAGAGGTTATTGAGGAATTAGTAACCTGGGAAGTCATTAAATATTGATTTAAATTATTAGTAATATATTCAAAGATAATATAATCATTCTTAAATATTAATCCATAAAATTCTGAATTTTATTGTGTGAATTCCGTTTTTATTAATGAAATATAATGTTAAATTTGCCAAAATATGAATGTAAGTTCAGCAATAAATAGCCTGGATTCATTTCAAATGAACGTGGATGAAACCGGAGCAAAAGAGCGGGCAGCTTCTATTGCAGGCAGAAGCATTAAAAAATCCAGCAAGGTAGAAGCAATAAAGCTCGCAGTATCAATGATTGACCTGACAACCCTTGAAGGTAAGGATTCCGAAGGAAAAGTACATGCATTATGCCAGAAGGCAATGAGACCGCTTGACGGATCTGATAAGATTCCCCATGTAGCCGCAGTATGTGTATACCCAAACATGATAAAAACCGCAAAATCTGCTCTTGCAGGTACAAATGTAAAGGTTGCATCAGTTGCAACGGCATTTCCCAGCGGCCAATCACCAATGAAGCTGAAAATAGAAGAAGTTAAACGGGTAGTGCAAATGGGCGCAGATGAAGTTGATATGGTCATCAGCAGGGGAGAGTTCCTTGAAGGAAACTACGATCACACTTTTAACGAAGTTAAAGCTATAAAAGAAGCCTGCGGTGACGCTCATTTAAAAGTAATACTTGAAACCGGGGAGCTGGAAACATTTGATAATGTGCGCAAAGCGAGTATTATCTCAATGCTTGCCGGAGCTGATTTTATAAAAACATCAACCGGTAAAGTTCAGCCGGCTGCAACATTACCTGTAACACTGGTTATGCTTGAGGCAATACGTGATTTTTACAATGAAACGGGTAAGGTCATAGGTATGAAGCCTGCCGGCGGTATAAGAACAACAAAAGATGCAATAGCTTATCTATGCCTTGTAAAAGAAACACTAGGTGAAAAATGGCTGAACCCTGATCTTTTCAGAATGGGAGCTTCATCATTGTTAAACGACCTTTTGATGCAGTATAAAAAAGAACAAACAGGGATCTATCAATCAGCAGATTATTTCTCAAATGATTAGGATCTTATTAATTGCTGTTATATCTGTTGTATTTTTTTCAGCAGAAGGAATTTATTCTTTCAGCAAAGGTGATACTTCCTTCAGTTACCGTTATTATGATTACGATGTAAATATCAGCAGCTCTGCATCAGAATTTTTCAACGGGAGGCTTAGCATTTCATCGAACGGTAAAGTTTTATTTTCAATGGACAGCACATTTACTGATTATGTTGACCATAAATTTATTGACTTAAACGGTGACGGTTCCAAAGAAATGCTTTTATATCTAACAGAAGGAGCATCGCCGTATATTTTTCATAATTTATTTATATTTGACCATAAGCTAAGCCCCAAACCTCTTTTTATCCTGCAAAACGGCGAAGCAGATACGAGCATTGCTGAAAAACCACTGTTAACTGTAAACCTGCGGCAATCACCTGCTATACTTGGCTTATGGTACAGCTGGTATCTTGAATATTCTGATGGTAAGCTTAAGTTCATAAAGCCTGATAAACAGCGTAATGCAATGCTTGAGCCTGATTATAAAAATATTAAGCTGAACCTTGACGAGCTAAGCAGGGAAAACCAGATATGTGATGATTTTGCATATAATGTTTTTTTTGAACATATATTTATTACAGCTAAAATATCGGGAACAGAATCAAAAGCGGAAAGATTTTTTGAAGAGAATTATAAATGCAAAAATAAAACTGAAGCATTGATACAGATGAAAAATGCTGCAGCTGATACATATTCATGGATAAAAGACAGCGAAAATTATAAATACTTTGAATATTAACTAACTTAAATATATCAAAATGCCAGAAATATCAGAATACAAAGGCAACAAACTTATCTGCTTGAACCCCGGTTCAAAGTTCACTTTCTCATTCGGCTTAAGCAAAGCTAAAATGATACTTGAAAACCTGGATGCTATCAGGAAGTTTGTAGAAACCAATGGCGAAAGCTGCGGCGATGATGCACCTGCCGGCGGCGAAGGGTCATCGGCTGAACCGTTTTAATTTATAATAACTGATTCCCAACTTTTAATTTCAGCTAAAATGACATTCAGGGAAAAAACAACGGGACTTCAAACTGTCCGTTCATCAAATGGTATGACCAAAAACGGTACTTCTGCAAAAAGAAAACCGATCCTGGAATATGCTCCGTCACCGGAATCAACTGATCATATATTGCTAAAACCGGTATATGATCTTTTTATTAACGGCAAATGGGTCAAAACAAAAAAATATTTTGATACCATCAATCCGGCAACTGAAGAAAAAATTTCTGAAGCCGCCTGGGCTTCGAAAGAAGACGTGAACAGGGCTGTAACAGCTGCCGCAAAAGCATATAAAAATGTTTGGAGCAAAACTACACCTAAAGAACGCGCCAAATATATATTCAGAATTGCACGGATAATGCAGGAAAAAGCCCGTGAATTTGCAGTTATTGAAACTATGGATGGCGGTAAACCTATTAAGGAATCAAAATCAGTTGATGTACCGCTTGCAATTGCTCACTTTTTCTATTACGCCGGCTGGGCTGATAAGCTTAAGTACGCATTCCCTAACCAGTCATTTTCACCGGTAGGGGTAGCCGGGCAGATTATTCCGTGGAACTTTCCGCTGCTTATGGCAGCATGGAAAATAGCGCCTGCGCTTGCCTGCGGCAATACTGTTGTCATAAAATCAGCTGAAACCACTCCGCTGACATTATACAAGCTTGCGGAAGTAATTCAGGAAGCAGGTTTGCCTGATGGTGTAGTAAATATAATAAGCGGTGCAGGTGATACCGGCGCTGCGATTGTAAATCATCCCGGTGTAAATAAAATAGCTTTTACAGGATCCACAGAAGTTGGAAAGCTAATAATGAAGGCAACAGCAGGAACTGACAAAAAATTAACTCTTGAGCTTGGCGGCAAAGCAGCTAACATTATATTTGAAGATGCTCCTATTGACCAGGCTGTTGAAGGAATTATAAACGGGATATATTTTAACCAGGGGCATGTTTGCTGTGCCGGCTCCAGGTTGTTTGTGCAGGAAAGCATAAAGAATCTTGTTATTAAGAAACTTAAACACAGGTTACAGAGTTTAAGAGTAGGTAACCCGCTTGATAAGAATACTGATGTTGGAGCTATTAATTCAAAAATGCAGCTTAATAAAATAACCGAACTGGTTAATTCAGGAATTGAAGAAGGCTGCAGTATTTATCAGCCTGATTGTGTTTTACCAAAGCGCGGTTATTACTTTAAACCGACATTTTTTACCAATGTTTCACAGTCAAACAGGATAGCCCAGGAAGAAATTTTCGGGCCGGTACTTTCCGTTTTGACATTCAGAACACCGAAAGAGGCAATAGAAAAAGCCAATAATACTGAGTTTGGACTTTCAGCCGGAATCTGGACTGATAAGGGTTCCAAAATTTTCAAAATGGTTGGTTCAATTAAAGCAGGTGTAGTATGGTCTAATACCTACAACAAATTCAACCCTGCTTCGCCTTTTGGCGGATATAAAGAAAGCGGTTTCGGGAGAGAAGGCGGCTTGCAGGGTTTAAAAGAGTATTTAAATTTTTAAATTAAATTTTCATAGATGAGAATTAAATTCTTTTCAGCACTTTTCTTTGTTTTCATTCTTTCAGCAGTTTCTTATTCATATGATTCCACAAGGGTAACTTTTGATGAGGCGATGGATGCGCTGAATGCAGAGGATTATGAAGCTGCAGTTGACCTTTTTACAAGGTATTTAAGGATTGCCAGCGGACACGACGAAGGCTATTACCAGAGGGGCAATGCTTATTATGCTTTGGAACAATATGATAAAGCACTTACAGATTATTCATACGCATATAATATGGGTTTTCAGAAGGATGAAGTTATGTTCTTCAGGATGGGAATGATCTATAAGAACAACAAAGATTACATGACAGCCCTGGAGTATTTTAAAACTGCAACGGTAATAGATAAAAAATATACCGATGCATATCTGGAAATGGGAAACCTTTCAATGCTCGCAGAAGATTACAGCAAGGCATCTGAATACTTTAATACTGCGCTTAACCTTGACCCGAACTATCCGGAAGTATTTTTCGCACTTGGTGAAATAAATATCCGGTCAGCTAATTACGGCGATGCTATAACAAATTTCGAAAAGGCAATAAAGCTTGATTCAGCCAACCTGAAATATTATTATAACCTGGGTATGGCGTATAATCACCTTAAAGATACAGTTAACACAATTAAATATTTAAATAAAGCTTTAAAAATAGACCCGGGTTATGGATTAGCTTATTACGGGCTGGCAACGGTTTATAATTCAACCGGAAATTATCAAAAGGCTGTTGAAAATTATACAAAGGCAATAAACTCTAAAGGTACAGGATTAATGCCTTACTTAATTTATACCGAACGCGGTTTGGTATATCTTAAAATGAAAGAATTAAGTTCAGCTATGAAGGATTTTGATTTTGCTATTAAGCTGAATGTTAATGATACCGATTCATATCTCGAACGAGGCAAGCTATTGCTTGCTTCAGGGCTGGATACAGCCGCATTCGAAGATTTTTCTAAGGTAATTGCCCTGGATGAGCAGAATTCACAGGCATATGCATTCAGAGGAAACCTATACCTGAACAGGGGGCAGATTGATCTTGCTGAGGCTGACCTTAGGAAAGCTGTAACTTTTAATCCAAACGATTCACTTGCATTGTTCCAGCTTGGCAACGTTCTTTATGCAAAGGACGATTTCCAGAATGCTTTAAATTATTACATTAAAGCATTAACAGTAAACCCAAAATACAGTGAAGTATTTGAAAACAGGGGAATTTGTTATTATAACCTCGGCTTTTACAAGCTTGCAGCCGCTGATTTTGAATCAGCCATGAAATATAACCCGGAACTTAAAGAGAAATTACAACCTTTATATATTGATGCTAAATCCCGTTAAGTAGTATTAGATAAAATTATTTATACTAAATTTCACTGAAAACCGGCATTTTTAAATAAAATGCTGGTTTTTGTTTATTTACTATTAATATTACGTTGTTTATCTTTATGATCTGATATAACTTTAAAATACATAATTTTCCCTTGTATACGGAATGAAAAATTATCATTAAAAAAATTTATAATTGAAAAAATTACCGGAAAAAAAATATATTAATACAGGGTTTGTAATTGCTCTGTTAATACTTATTACTGTTAATATATTAATATATTTAAATATCAGGTTCCATTATGAAGATGAGTCTATAATTACAAAATCCCTTACAATAATCCAGTCATCAGAAGAGCTTTATTCAAATATTATAGAAGCTGAAACCAACAGAAGAGGATACCTTATAACGGGTAATGATGAGTTTATGCGTGAATATTATCCATCGGTTAACGCAATAGACAGCTCTTTTTCTGCACTTAATAAATTGATAACTGACTCACGCGAAAAGCTGATACTTGATACTTTACAGAAGCTTATTTTTAACCGAAAAGACCTGCTGCAGGAATCTCTTGAACTGCAGGAAAAAAGATCAAAGGATTATAAAGCGCAAATTGAATTTACTCAAAAAGGCAAGGTTTATGTTGACAGTATAAAATCCAAGATCAAGCAGCTGCAGCAGATGGAAACAGCAACACTGAACGCAAGACTTCTTGAGGCCGAAGCCGGAGCCGGATATACGCTTAGTAGTTTTATAATCGGGAATTTGATCGCTTTTTCTCTGCTTATACTTGCAGTTTTTTTATTGAACAGAAGCATAAATAAACGCAAGGAAACTGAAAAATCACTAGAAGAAAACCGTAACTGGCTGGCTACAACACTGGAAAGCATCGGAGATGCAGTTATTGTGACAAGCAAGATAGGGGAGATATTGTTCATAAACAAAGCTGCAGAGATACTAACGGAATGGAAAAGTGAAGAAGCGAACGGAATGGTTATAGACCATGTATTTAATATATACAATGAAGATACAGGTGAAAAATCACCTGACCCGATTCAAACAGTTGTGAACCAAAGAAAAGTTATAAACCTTGATGATCATACGATATTAATAACAAAAAATAAAAAAGAGATACCGATAGATGACAGCGCGGCTCCGATTATCAATTCCGAAGGTGAATTGATAGGGGTGGTAATGGTATTCAGGAATATATCAGAACGGCGTAAAGCGGAGAAGGAAATATTAAACAACCAGAAATTCATAAAAAGGATAGCTGATTCACTGCCAAGCGTACTATATATTTATGACCTGAAAGGTCCGCAAATTTCCTTTACAAACTATAAAATTGCTGAGTTGTTAGGATACAATGCAGATGAAGTCATAAAGCAGAAGCAGTCATTTTTTGAAAAATACATTCACCCGGATGATTATAAAAAACTACGTTCAAATTTCAGCAAATATTATGAAGCCAGGGATAATGAGATACTGAATTATGAATACCGCATTATGAACTCAGAAGGCAAATACCGCTGGTTCAGGAGCTATGAAGTAGTATTTTCTAGGAATGAAGCAGGTGAGGTGACTGAGATCTTAGGCTCAGCATTTGATATCACTACAAGGAAAATGCTTGAGCAGGAGCTTCAAAAATACAGCGGACACCTTGAAGAGCTTGTAAATATGAGAACATCTGAGCTGCAGGCGGCAAATATAAAGCTTAAGCAGGAAATAAGGGAACGGGCAAGGGCAGAAGGAAATATTATTGATGCAGAAGAAAAATTCCGCAGTCTGGTTGAAAACGCATTGGTGGGCATATATATCCTGCAGGATAATAAGTTTGTTTATGTTAACCCTAAATATGAGGAGATATTCGGCTACCGTAAGGGTGAAATGAACGGCACGGATTCATGGAGCATAGTATCTAATGAACATAAGAACCTGGTAATAGAAAATATAAGGAAGAGAATTGATGATGAAGTTAAGTCGATACAGTACACATTTAAAGCTCTAAAAAAAGACGGTACTGAAATTGATGTTGAGGTAAAAGGCTCAAAGATGCTTTACAACGGCAAGCTTGCAATAATAGGAACACTTCAGGATATAACCGAAAGGCTAAAAGTTGAAAAGGAGTTAAGGAATTCACGGCAAAAGCTATTGCTGCATGTTGAAAGGACTCCGCTTGGTGTAATTGAATGGGATATGGATTTTAATGTTGTACAGTGGAATGAAGCGGCAGAGAGAATATTCGGCTGGCAGAAAGAAGAAATAACCGGTAAAAGCGCATCATTGATAATACCCGAAAATGCTATATCCCAGGTGGGCAGCACTTGGGAAAGCCTGATCCGCAAAAAAGGCGGTGAAAGAAGTACCAATCAAAATATTACCAAAGCAGGTAAGCTGATATCATGTGAATGGTATAACACTCCGCTTATAAATGAAACAGGGGAAGTGATCGGTGTGGCCTCACTGGTTGAAGATGTTACCGAAAGGTTAAAAGCAGAAGAGCAGCTGAAGGAACAAAGGGAATTTTTGAGGGCTGTAATTGATACTGACCCCAATTTTGTTTTTGCAAAAGACTGGAGCGGAAACTTTACGCTTGTAAATAAAGCTGTAGCAGATAACTACGGAACCACAGCTGAAAACCTGATCGGAAAATCTGATGCTGACTTCAATAATAATATTGAAGAAGTTGAACACTTTTTAAATGATGACAGGGAAGTAATCGCCACAGGAAAACCAAAATTTATTGCTGAAGAAAAAGTATCTGATTCAAAATCAGGTGAATTGAAATGGTACCAGACAATCAAAGTGCCGTTAAAAGGAACAGATGGTTCCATGCAGGTGCTTGGTGTTGCAGCCGATATTACTGCGAGAAAACTTGCTGAGGAGATCACAAAAAGATCATTGAAGGAAAAAGAGCTGCTGCTGAAAGAAATTCATCACAGGGTAAAGAATAACCTTCAGATAATTATCAGCTTGCTTAAGCTGCAGTCAAAATTTGTTTTTGATCCGCGTGATCTTGAAATCTTCAATAAGAGCCGTTCAAGGGTGGAAACAATGTCGCTGATCCATGAAAAGCTTTACAAGTCAGCCGATATTTCTCAGATTGATATTGGAAATTATTTAAGGGAGCTTGTTTCACACCTGCTTAAAGCATATAATTTATCCAACGCCAAGATCGATTTTATCATTAACGCTGATAATATTTTAATGACTATAGATACAGCCATACCGTGCGGATTGATAGTTAACGAACTGATAAATAACATTCTTAAACACGCTTTCCCTGAAGGATATACAGGAAAGATAGAACTTAATTTGCGAAGGTCAGATGAAAATGTTATTTTAGAAGTAATTGATAACGGTATCGGTATCCCGGAAGCTTTTGAGCTGGATAAAAGCGATACCCTGGGTATGCAGCTGATAGATACCCTGGTGAAACAGCTTGATGGTATAATTGAAATTGACAGGTCAAGCGGTACAAGATTTTCGATAGAATTCAGAGAGTTAAAATATAAAGAAAGGATCTAATTTTAAATGAGGAGAAACTTCCTTGCAGCAACAATTATTTTTCTGTTTACAGCGGTAATGTATGCACAAAGCTCATATCTTCAGCTTTCACTGCATGATGACGGAAATTTTACAGTAACTTTCGATAATGCATCGCTTTCAGCAGGTAATTATGCAGAATTTGATAACATCACAGCAGGTGAACATTCACTTAAAGTAACACGCAGCAACGCTGATGCCGGAACACAGGGTGATGTAATATTTGACGGTAAAATTAAAATCCCTTCAGGGACTGATCTCTATGCAGTAATTGATGAGTACAATACATTTGTTATCTATAAAAAGAAAAAGTACGGTAATAACAGGTTAATTCCTGTGGGAGAGTTTGTTGTAAGATGCGGCGATGGTAAAACACCCAATTCAGATAAAGAACAGTACAGCACTACAGATGAATGCAGATATAAGGTGATGAAAAAAGATGACTTTAATGATCTTAAAAGTACAATTAATAACAGGAATTTCGAATCATATAATTCAAGTATTGTAAAAACAGCAATTGATAATAATTTCCTTACGTCAGACCAGGTGCTGGAGCTGATGAGGTATTTCACTTTTGAGGATACTAAACTTGAAATTGCCAAATACTCATATAAAAAAGTGTGTGATACGAAGAATTTTTTCAAGGTATATGATGCATTCGATTTTGAATCAAGCGTTACTGAATTAAAGAATTACATTTCAGGAAAATAATTGTTAAATTGCCGCCATGGAAAAAGAAAATGAAGTAAACTATCCCTCAACGGGAGCAAGCACAGGGTTTGCACTGGGATTCCTGGCATTTTATATAATAGTGGTATTTGCTATGCTCGGATTATTTTTCAGGATCCCTTTTTAACAATTTGATAAAATTTTTAACAAAAAAGGTTTAGTTAATAATTAACTAAACCTTTAACTTTATTCACAAAGGAGCAGCTATTTTTGATGAACTGGATCACTTTAAACAGTACCGATACTCTTTCTGAAGCCATTGAGCTTTCAAAAAAGGAAAAAGTAATGATACTTAAATTTTCACCCAAATGCGCAATAAATTATGTTGTGCGAAGCCTTCTTGAAAGGGAGTGGCATGAAGGTGAAATGAACATGAAAACGTATCTTGTTGATGTAGTTTCCGGGAAGCAACTTTCTGAAAAGATAGCTAAAGAGCTTGGTGTTGAACATGAATCACCCCAGGCTTTGATACTTGAAAACGGGAAACCCGTTTTCAGCGCTTCGCACGGAAAAGTGATATTTTCTGAATTACGAAAGTATGCGAATTGAATCAAAAGCTAAAACACTAATTTCACAAATACTCACAAATGTTTCCATTTTTGATTCTTTTAAATTTTAGTAACTCCGCCTTTTAAGGCGGGGTTGGCAAAACCGAAAAAACCGGGCTTTAGCCCTGAATACTTATATTATGAATAAAGAATTTATTTTGTTTAATCTTAAAGAAGCGAAAGAATCCATCGAAAATATTATTCAGTATATTGAAAATCAGGAAGATTATTGCGATGATGACGGATATTACATTGTAGATATGCAGCATTTATACTGGCATATTAATACAGCATGGAATGCAAGAAACAGCAGTCCAAAAGATTCTGAAGAATGCACAGAAGAAAATTGTGAGAAATGGAATGAATTTCCTTCGGATCTTATAATGAATTATTAACTTAATAACATTATGCCTACCAGAATTGAAGTACCCAAAATGTATAAGCTTTATATCGGCGGAAAGTTCACACGGACTGAATCCGAACGCTATACACCTGTAGTAAACCCAAAAACAAAAGAGAAGATCTGCAACATCAGCAGGGCATCAAGGAAAGATGTAAGGAATGCCGTTGTTGCCGCGCGAAGCGGATTTAATACATGGTCAGCCAAAACAGGATATGAAAGGGGACAGATTCTTTACAGGCTCGCAGAAATGCTCGAAGGCAGGAAAGAACAGTTAGCGCATGAAATAACACTTACAACAACCAATACAAAACCACAGGCATCAAAAGAAGTGATGAAGGCAATTGACAGGATAATTTGGTATGCGGGATTAGCCGATAAATACGGCCAGTTAATTGGCACGGTGAATAATGTACAGTCAGGTTACTTTAATTTTTCAATTGCTGAGCCGACGGGTGTTGTGGGAATTCTGCTTCCTGAAGAGCAGCCATTTCTTGCATTGATAAGCAGGCTGTGCGCTGTTATAACTTCAGGCAACTCCTGCATAATTATTCCTTCAGAAAAGTCACCTCTTGCAGCACTTACATTTTCTGAAATTGCAGCAACCAGCGATATACCTGCGGGAGTTGTAAATATTTTGACAGGAAGGAAAAAAGAGCTTCTGCCGCATCTGGCTTCACATATGGATGTGAATGCTTTTGACTACGCGGATAGCAATTCCGCCTTCAAAAAAGAAGTGCAGACTGCATGCGCCAATAATGTAAAGCGCTTTGTTTATTCAGCCACTGCTGATTATTACAACGACGATAAAAATGAGAACATTTTGCAGGTACAGAATTTCACAGAGCTGAAAACTGTATGGCATACAATGGGTCTTTAAAAAGTAAAAATGCCAAATTTTAAATGACAAATGCCAAATACAAATGAAGGTTTCAGAATTAAGGAAATGGAGGGATATACTCCTCAAATTGGCAGATTAGTTTCAATGATGAATTATGTCAGAAGTGTAACATTAGATTCTGTTCAAAACTTAACTACCCCTCAACTGGATTTCCTTTTAGACGAAAAAGCCAACTCAATAGGCGCATTGCTGCTGCATATCGCCTCAACTGATATGTTCTTCCGTATTTTCACTTTCGAAAATCGTGAGTTAACCGAAGAAGAAGATAAGCTTTGGGCACCGGCATCATATATGGGAACGCCTGCAAGAGAGCATATTAAAGGTAATAGTTTGGAATATTATCTTGATGTATTACAATCAGAACGGAACAAAGTCCTTGAATTATTCAAAAAGGTAAATGATAATTGGCTTTATGAAGAAAAGCCTTTATGGTACAACAAGCCCGCCAATAATTATTTTATGTGGTTCCATGTTTTTGAAGATGAGATCCATCACCGCGGACAGATAAACCTGATAAGAAGAAGGCTGCCGAAGGATTTAAATGTATTAAATACCAGTTGTGTGAACTAAATCTTTTTGGCTAATGTTCTTAATATTAATTAAGAATATAATATGAAAAAATTTATTAAGCTTGTTTCCAGTATTTTAATTTGTCAGCTTGCGGGTATAATAGGCTCATTTTTTACTGTAAGCAATATTTCTGGCTGGTTTATTGATCTGAATAAACCGCTTCTGAATCCCCCTAACTGGGTTTTTAGCCCGGTATGGATCACACTTTATTTTTTGATGGGAATAGCATTATTCCTGGTATGGAACAAAGGTCTCGATAAGCCTTTCAACAGAAATGCCTTTATCCTGTTCATAATTCAGCTTGTATTTAATTCCTTATGGAGCATAGTGTTTTTCGGGATGCACCAGTTATTGATCTCAGTTTTTGTTATAATAATATTATGGCTTCTGATCTTCATAAATATCGTTCAGTTCGGTAAGATATCAGAAGCCGCAGCATACCTACTGCTGCCATATATATTGTGGGTCAGTTTTGCCTCATATCTCAATATTGCGATATATATCCTTAACACTTAGCCTAAAACAGCAGAAAATTGGAAGTTCTGAATAAAAAACTTTAAAAAGGAAACTTATTTAGGTATATTGGTGTATATAAGTATAGAAAAAACAAAGAAATTAAGCAATTAAATAAAAATTAATGCAAAAACGTAGATATTTAGTACCGATTTTTTTGATGCTTATCACCATCGGTGTGCTTGTTGGCATGAAGGTCAACACGGCTGCATCCGGTGACGATGTTTTTGATAACGTCAAAAAATTCAACGAAGCTCTCAACCTGGTTCAGAAAAATTATGTGGATGAGGTAAATACCGATAAGCTTACAGAGGCGGCTATTAAAGGCATGCTTGACCAGCTTGACCCGCATTCAACTTACATTACCCAGGACCAGCTTAAAAGGATCAACGAAGATTTCCAGGGAAGCTTTGAAGGTATCGGTGTTGAATTTGATATTGTGAATGATACCATAACAATTGTTACCCCTATTTCAGGCGGTCCATCAGAAGCGCTTGGAATTCTGGCAGGTGATAAAATCGTTAAGATTGACGGAGTGAATGCTGTTGGAATGACAAGGGAAGATGTTCCCAAAAAGCTGCGCGGACCCAAGGGAACTAAAGTTACTGTAGCAATTTCAAGAGGCGGCAGCCCGAACCTCATTGATTTTGAAATTACCCGTGACAAAATACCGCTTTACAGCGTTGACGCATCATTTATGATCAACAATGAAGTTGGCTATGCAAGGGTTACAAGGTTTTCAGCTACAACTTATGATGAATTCGCAAAAGCGCTTGCTGAAATGAAAAAGCAGGGTATGAAGAAGCTTGTACTTGACCTCAGGAATAACCCGGGCGGATATTTAGACCAGGCATTCAAAATGGCAAGTATGTTTATAGAGCGCGGCAAAAAAATAGTATATACAAAAAGCAGGATACCTGCTTACAATGATGAATACATTTCCGAAGGCGGAGAGTATACCAATATTCCGCTTGTTGTCCTAGTAAATGACGGTTCAGCTTCAGCAAGCGAGATCGTTTCAGGAGCAATTCAGGATTGGGACAGGGGAATAATTGTAGGTGAAAATACTTTCGGCAAAGGGCTTGTGCAGAGGCAGTATGACCTTTCAGACGGTTCTGCGATGAGAGTAACAACATCAAGATACTATACACCTTCCGGCAGGCTGATACAGAAACCTTATGAAGGCGGAGAGTATAAGCAGATGCTTATAAATCCGGAAGAAGGAGATAACCTGTATCACAACAAGGATACCAAGGATACTTCAAGGCCTGAATTTAAAACAATGGGCGGCAGAACAGTATATGGCGGCGGCGGAGTTACACCTGATTTTGTTATCAGGCTTGATACGCTTACCGATTATTCGGTTCAGCTCAGAAGAGTTAATCTTTTCCTTGAATTTGCCAATGCATATTATGACGCAAACCGTGAAAATATAAAATCTTCATATTCAGATTACTTAAAGTTCAGGGATAACTTTACAGTTACCCCGAACATGCTTGAAGATTTCAAGTCACTTGCAGCTTCAAAGAACATACCGTTCAACGAAGAACAGTGGCAAAGGGACCTAGATTTCATTACCACGAGCATAAAATCAATAATTGCACGCGATGTTTGGGGCAATAACGGAAGTATGGCAGTATGGCTTCAGACTGATAAACAGTTCGAAAAAGCCATGTCGCTTTTCCCTGAAGCTGAAAAGCTTGCACAGTTAAGATAATTAAATAATTGAATGAGAGTTAAAAGCAATTAAAATGCTCTCAACACATAAAATTCCGGTTTTGATAACAGTCTTGCTGCTTTTTATAAGCAGCAGGACTTTTTCACAATCAGAGGTTTTTTATGAGGGTGAAGAATTATATTATGAAGTGAATTATTCCTTTATTAATATAGGATGGGCTAAGTTTACCACAGAAAAAGTGCCGGGCAGGGAAAATTTTTATCTATGCAAGGCAAAGCTTAAATCCAATAATTCACTTCCTCTGATCGATGTTGATTTTGAATTTATAAGTGAAATTGAAAATATAAACGGCAAGCTGAAGCCTCACAGGTTCACATCGAACCAGTATAAGGATGGTAAAAAGAGTATTGAGGTGTATGATTTTTTATATGACTCAGCCAAAGTGAATATAAAACGAACGGGATATGAAGGTAATGTTGAGATAGAAAAATCTATAAATACTTCAACAGTATTCCAGGATGGGCTTTCGATATTTTACTTCGCCAGGGCAAATACAAATAAAGACAGAACTGAATACGTTCCCGTACTGATGCAGACGGATACTTCAATGATGAAAATAGATTTTTCAACCAAACGCACTGGGATTGAGATAAGCGAAGCGGACTATGAGATTTCATCTGTTTATCTTGAAGGCGTTTCATATTTTACGGCTGTGTTCGGTTTAACTGGTGAGTTCTCAGGTTGGTTTTCAGGTGATGAAGCAAGGATTCCATTAAAAGCAAAGCTGCAGGTTGAAATTGGCAGTATAACGCTTGAGCTTAAATCATGGAAACACGGGAATTGGCAGCCCCCGAAATATTAATTGCTCATTGTTAATTGATAATTATTAATTGAATTATGATTCTACCATATCAAAATAAATATCCTAAGATACACGAATCAGTGCTTGTAGCTGAAGGCGCGCACATAATTGGCGATGTTGAAATTGGCAAGGATTCCAGTATCTGGTTCAATACTGTTGTAAGGGGAGATGTAAATTATATCAGAATAGGTGAGCGGACCAATATTCAGGATCTTACAATGGTGCACGTAACATATAAAAAATTCCCCACATTCATTGGTAATGATATTTCAATAGGTCACAGCGCCGTGATACACGGCTGCAGGATAGATGATTTTGCGCTTATTGGCATTGGCGCGAAATTACTTGATAACTGTCATATCAACTCATTTTCACTGGTTGCGGCTGGTTCAGTGGTAAAAGAAGGCTTTGAAGTACCAGGCGGCGTGCTGGTTGCGGGCGTTCCGGCTAAAATTATGCGTGATCTTAAGCCGGAAGAAATTGAGAAAATCCGCCAAAATGCTAAAAATTACCAATTTTACTGCGAGCAGTATAAAGAATTCAATAAAGGGCTTGGTTTTCAAGAAATTTTGCCACTTGACAAATAATAAATTTCTGTATATTTTTAAGTGTTGAAAAATAAGAAGTTTTGAGAAGATGTTAATGTTACACTTTAATTTTATTTAATTTAAGGTAAGTTTTATTGAACAGGAAACCGAAAAAAGTAAAAAAACACTCAAAAACTGCTATATTGATAAATAATCTCCACCCGTCTTATAAGCTTCCTGTAACACATAATAATGTCAGGGAATTAGTATCTAAAGTAATGGATGGCGAGGATTGCCAATTCAATGAAATTATAGTAAATTTCGTTGATAACAGGGCAATAAAAAAGCTCAATAAGAAGCATTTAAAACACGATTATTTTACTGATATCATTACTTTTCCTTACAATGATAAAAGCACTAAAAATATAGAAGGCGAAATATTTATTTCACTCAATACTGTGAAAGAAAACGGCAAATTTTACGGTTCCGGTTACAAACTGGAACTCTCGCGTGTTATAATACATGGAAGCCTGCATTTAACAGGATATTCTGATAAAACAAAAAAAGAAAAGGAACTTATCAGAAACAAAGAAAATTTCTATTTAAGCAAGTTTTATTAAGCAGGCTTTAAAATTAAAGCTTATTTAAGGGGAAAGATACATAGAATGCTGTACGAAAAAATAATTGAAATAATAGTATATCTGCTATGCGAATTGAAGAACAATAAACAGCTTGCTGATGTTGATATGGAAAACCTGGCGAACCTTGGCTATACGCAGAATGAAATTAACACTGCATTCAGCTGGGTTTATTCAAAAATATATGCAGGTGAAAAAATATTCCTTGATCCCAAATCAGATACAAGGTCACAGAGATTTCTGCATGATGCAGAGCAGAACATCGTCAGCCCGGAAGCATACGGATACCTTGTGCAGCTAAAGGAGCTTGGGCTTATAAATAATATGGATATCGATCTGATTATAGATAAGATCATGGTATCAAGCTACAGTAATGTATCAAAAGAGGATATGAAGTCGATAATTGCAACATACCTCCTTGATATTGATGAAATGAATGATACAAACAGCAGGGTAATGATAAACCTGAATGATACCATTCATTAAAAAAAATTAAAAACGAAAAGAACCGGTAATATATTAAATGGCAAAATCATTAGTAATTGTTGAGTCACCATCAAAAGCGAAGACTATAAATAAATATCTTGGCAAGGGCTACAAAGTAATAGCTTCTGTGGGACATATTAAGAACCTGCCCAAGAGCAAGATAAGCGTAGATTTTGAGAACGGCTATGAGCTGACCTATGAAACTATCCCGGGGAAAGAAAAAGTGATCTCCGAAATGAAGGAGCTTTCAGAAAGCGCTGATAAAATATTCATAGCAACTGACCCTGACCGCGAAGGTGAAGCTATTGCATTTGATATTGCTGAGGAAGTAAAGGATAAGAACTCTAATATATACCGCGTACTCTTTAATGAAATTACGAAAAAGGGAGTTGAAGAAGGTATAAATAACCCGCTGCAAATTGATGAGAAGCTGGTAAGCTCTCAGCAGGCACGCAGGGCGCTTGACAGGATTGTGGGATATAAAGTAAGTCCTTTTTTATGGAAGGTGGTTTATTACGGCTTATCAGCCGGCAGGGTTCAGTCAGTCGCACTCAGGCTTATTTGCGAGCGTGAAGAGGAAATAAGGAATTTTGTGCCTGAGGAATACTGGAGTATACTGGCTAACTTCAGCGACAGGGAAAAGAATAAAGTATTTGAATCAAAGCTTATTTCCAGGAATGACACTTCTTTCAAGTTTAACGGTGATGACCCGAGAATTAAAAGTGAAACAGAAGCCAATGAAATTGTAACTGACCTTAATTCAAAGTTATTTAAGGTCTCTGATATCATAAAAAAAGAAGTAAAGCGTAATCCTTACCCGCCTTTCACTACATCATCACTTCAGCAGGATGCTTCAGTGAGGCTGAGATTTGCTCCAAAGAAAACGATGATGCTTGCCCAGAAGCTGTATGAAGGTATTGATATTGGTGAAGAAGGATTAACGGGTCTTATAACATATATGAGAACTGACTCCACCCGCTTAAGCGAAGATGCAGTTGCCGAAGCACGGGGATATATCAAAGAAACTTACGGTAAAGAATACCTTCCCAAGGAAGCGAAAGTTTATTCAAAGAAAAAAGAGAACACACAGGATGCGCATGAAGCCATCAGACCAACATCAGTATGGCGTACGCCTGAGAGCCTGAAAAAAGATCTAACACCTGATCTGTTGAGGCTGTATGATCTTATATGGAAAAGATTTGTTGCTTGCCAGATGCAGAATTCCGTCAGTGACCAGATAACTCTGCTGATAGATACATTCACGGAATCAAATAATGGCAGCAATAATAATTCATACCAGTTCAGGACAACTGATTCAACAATTAAGTTCAAAGGATTTCTAGCGTTGTATGATGATGTATTTGAAGATGAGAAGGAAGATACGGAGGATGAATTTGCGATTCCCGAAGGTATTGAAATAGGTGACCTGCTTGACCTGAAAGAACTTTTCAGGAAGCAGCATTTTACTAATCCGCCTCCCCGATACACTGAAAGCAGCCTTATTAAGCAGCTTGATAACCTTGGTATCGGAAGGCCTTCTACATATGCGCTTATAGTATCTACTATTATCAACAGGACATACTGCGACCTGCGGGAGAGAAAGCTTTATGCAACTGAGCTTGGCGAAACGGTCAATAAGCTGCTTGCAGCACATTTTGCAGATGTGATCAACGTGCAGTTCACAGCGCAGATGGAAGAAGAGCTTGATAAAATTGCAGAAGGCGATCTTTCATATAAAAAAGTGCTTGATGATTTTTATCTTCCGTTCAATCTTGATCTTGAATTCCTGAATAAAAAAACAAAGGATATTAAGGAATCACTTATAGAACATACTGATATAGTATGTGATAAATGCGGCGGCGCAATGCTGATAAAATGGGGAAGGAACGGCAGGTTCCTTTCATGCAGCAAGTACCCCAAATGTAAAAACGCGCAGCCCTTGCCGGGTGAACAGGAAGAACACCAGGAGCTTGCTGAAGGCAAATTCTGCGGTGTGTGCAGCGCCCCGATGGTTGTTAAATCCAGTAAATACGGTAAATTCCTCGGCTGCTCAAGATACCCCGAGTGCAAAAATATCCAGCCTATTACACTTGGAATTAAATGTCCGAAGTGCGGAGAAGGAGAGATACTTGCACGCAAGGCATTAAAATCCAAAAAGACATTTTACGGCTGTACAAGGTATCCTGACTGTGATTTTATTTCCAACAGCAAACCCAGGGAAACCAAATGCGAAATGTGCGGTAATAACTACATGCTTGAAAAATATTCCAAGAAAAAAGGCGAGTACCTGGAGTGTCCGGAATGCAAACATAAAGTTGAGCTGGAATCCAAAGATGCTGTTGAAACTTCGGGATAATTTCTTTATTTTACACCTTAACATTCTTTAAAAACAATTAATGAAAAGACGAAATTTTATTAAATGCTGCTCTATGGCTTTGCCCGGAGCAGTTTTTGCTAATTCCATAGGGGGTAATGTATTGGGCTCTACCGATAATATTACTATGCCGAGGCATAGAATATATACTGATGATTATATTAAGAAGGTCGCAGATTCCGTAATATTCACCGCTTCAAAAAGCGGTGCTTCTTATTCAGATTTCAGGCTGAGTAATTTCAGGTCGCAGAACGTATCAACTCGCGAGCAGGTAATTCAGTCAATAAGAGATAACGAAAATTTTGGCTTTGCCGTAAGAGTGATAATTGACGGCACATGGGGATTTGCCGCTAGCAGCACTTTCAGCAAAGATGAAGCCATCAGGATAACTAAAATTGCATGTGAAACAGCTAAGGCTAATAAACGCATACAGAGAAATAAGGTTGAGCTTGTCCCAACAGGGGTATATAATGAAACATGGTCAACCCCTATAAAAAAGAATCCGTTTGAAGTTACAATTGATGATAAAGTAAATTTCCTTTTTGGTATTAATGAAAAAGCAAAAAACCTTGGGGCTGATTTCTGCAATTCATTCATATGGGCTGTAAATGAATGGAAATACTTCGCATCATCGGAAGGTTCATATATTAAACAGGACCTCAACAGGATATGGTCTGCGTTTGAAATTACGGTTGTGGATAAAGAAACAGGAAATTTTGAATCCAGGGATTCATTCACAGTACCGATTGGTAAAGGTTATGAATATGTTGAAGAATATGATTATATGAAGGATCTGGAAGAAGCAGTTGAGCATACCAAGATGAAGCATAAAGCAAAATCAGTTGAGCCCGCAAAAAGGGATCTTATCCTGGATTCCAACCATCTATGGTTAACTATACATGAATCATGCGGCCACCCGACAGAGCTTGACAGGGCACTGGGCTATGAAGCCAATTATGCAGGGACAAGCTTTATGACACCCGATAAGCTTAATAAGCTGCAGTACGGCAGCGAGCTTATCAATATGAAAGGTGACAGGACTCAGAAAGACGGTCTGGCAACCCGCGGATTTGATGATGACGGTGTTAAAACAACTGAATGGGATATTATTAAAGACGGAAAATTTGTGGGCTACCAGACCACCCGTGAAATGGCAAAATTCATAGGTGAGGGCGCATCCAACGGCTGCGCTTATGCTGATAGCTGGGACCACTTCCCAATACAAAGGATGCCGAACGTTTCACTGATGCCGGGAAAGAAAAAGTTATCGCTTAGCGATCTTATTTCCGATACAGAGGACGGCATATTCATAAAAGGAAGCGGAAGCTGGTCAATTGATATGCAGAGATATAACTTCCAGTTCACCGGGCAGGAATTCTGGGAAATAAAGAACGGCAAAATAGCAGGAATGCTGAAAGATGTTGCTTACCAGGGCAATACAGTTGACCTGTGGAATTCATGCGACGCGATTTGTGATGAGACCGAATATAAACTTGGCGGCTCATTTTTCTGCGGAAAAGGGGAACCGGGTCAGGTTTCACCTGTAAGCCATGGCTCATCGCCGGCAAGGTTCAGGCAGGTAAATATTTTGAATACTTCAAAGGAGGCAGGAAATTGATACTCAGCGAAACAGAAGCTAAGAATTTATTAACAAAAGTACTTTCACACTCAAAAGCTGAATCAGTTACAGCTACACTGGAAGGGAACAACACATATAATATCCGCTTTGCGAGAAATTCAATTTCTACAAACGGCTTTTCAGACGGATTATCAGTATCAATAACCAGCAGCTTCGGTAAAAAATCCGGTTCGGTTTCAACCAATAAGTTTGATGACGCTTCAATTAAAGAAGCTGTAAAAAGGTCTGAGGATATTGCAAAGGTATCACCTGATAACAAGGAATTCATGCCGCCTTTGGGTCCGCAGAGCTACGTAAGCGCTACAAATTATTCAGAAAGCACTGCTGATCTGAGCGGTTCTGAAAGATCGGATAAAGCAGCATATGTAATAGAAGAATCGGTTAAAAATGATGTAACATCAGCCGGTTACATGGAAGATGGTGTTTCATTATACGCAATTATGAATTCAAACGGACTTTTTGCATACAACCGTGCATCAATGGCCAAGCTTTCATCAACAGTAAGAACCAATGACGGAACAGGTTCCGGCAGGTTTGAAAAGAACTACGTTGACGTAAATAAAATTAATAACAAAGCGCTTGCTGACTGGGCTATAGGCAGGTCAAAGCTCTCTGTAAATCCGGCAGAGATAAAGCCGGGCAGGTATACTGTAATACTGGAACATGCTGCAGCCGCCGATATGCTGAGCCTTTGCATGAATTATATGGGCTCCAGGTGGGCAGATGAAGGTAGAAGTTTTTTTTCAAAAAAAGGCGGCGGTACAATTATTGGCGAAACTATTGCAGATAGCAAGCTGAATATATATTCAGACCCTAATGACCCGGTAGCACCGACATCGCCATTTTCAGGAAGCGGGGAGCCGCAGCAGAAGATCACATGGTTTGAAAACGGTAAATTACTGAACCTTCACCGTAACAGGTTCTGGGCAGAAAAAACTTCCCAGCCGGTTGTGCCTTACCCGGGCAACGTAATAATGCAGGGCGGTACTAAAACAGTTGATGAGCTTATAGCGGAATCAGATAATGCGATACTTGTTACAAGGTTCTGGTATATCCGTTCAGTTGATCCCAGGACTATGTTATTTACCGGGTTGACACGTGACGGTGTTTTTGAAGTTAAAGATGGAAAGATCACACGTCCGGTCAAGAATTTCAGGTTCAATGAAAGTCCAATGAACATTTTTAAGAATATAATTGAGCTTGGAACACAGGAAAAAGCTGTAGGCAGCGAAACGGACGATTACCCGTTAGTTGTGCCGGCAATCAAAGCTGCAAATTTCAATTTTTCCAGTTTATCTGACGCAATATAGAGCGGGCAATGAATTTAATTCAAGCAATTGATAAATTTTCAGCTTACCTTATAAACGAAAAGAATTATTCAAAACATACCCTTATGAATTATATAAAGGATCTGAATGATCTTTACAGCTTTATTGCAAAATCACTGGAAGAAAGCAGCCCGCAAATTGAGCTGAAATATATTGATGAAGCCACGCTTAAAGGCTTTATCGCGGCTTTTGTTATGAACAGGGAGCTAAAGTATTCCAAACGCACAATTTCCAGAAAAATATCGACCCTTAAATCATTTTATAAATTTTTAAACCGTAAGAAGCATTACAGCGAAAATCCTTCGCGCAATCTTGTATTTCCTAAGTTGGGAAAAGGATTGCCGACAGTGCTTGAAGAAACATCACTTACCGGATTACTGAACTCTGATACATTTTCAAAAGATATATGGGGCGTACGTGATAAAGCAATTATTGAGCTTTTGTACAGCTCAGGTATAAGGCTGAGTGAGCTTATCAATCTGACCATCGATAAAGTGGATATGGATAATTTCACAATCAGGGTAAAAGGTAAAGGACGCAAGGAGCGTATAATTCCGGTGGGTCCCGTGGCAATTGGAGCAATCGCCGAATACCTGGATAAGCGCGAAGTATATTTTAATGAAAAGGGGACTGATTTTGATAATGGTGTTATCTTCAATGCAAAGAACGGGAAAAAGCTTTATCCCGCGTTAATGAACAGGATAACAGCGAAATATATTTCAGGAATATCAGAGCTTAAGAAAAAATCACCGCATGTTCTGCGGCATTCTTTCGCTACACATTTACTTGATCACGGAGCGGATATCAGGGCGGTTAAGGACCTGTTGGGCCATTCAAGCTTAAGCACTACACAGGTGTACACTCATGTTTCTGTGGACAGGCTTAAGAAGGTCTACCAGAAAGCGCATCCGAAGGGGTAGAATTTATATGTTGTCGCCCTGAGCGGAGTTGAAGGGTTTTGCGTGCTTCGACTACCACTCCATAGCATAGGCGGGCTCAGCGCACAGCAGAACATTAGTTTTCCCCTTTATTTCTAATACATTTCATTAATCCCTATTTATTGTTAAATTTGTAGAAATCGATATTTTTTTGTAGCAACCTTCAGGTTGCGCAAATTAGTTAAATTTATAACGCAGCTTAAAAGCTGCGACTACTTTTAAGATTATTTATGGCAAAAATACAGTTAAAAGAGATCTGCCACGGCAGGTCAGGAGATAAAGGCGATGCGGCTAATGTGGGTCTGATTGCCTATAAAAAGGAAGATTACGAGTTCATTAAGAAAAATGTGACCGCTGAAGCTGTCAAAAAATACTTTGCAGGCATTTGCGAGGGTGAAGTTGAGCGTTATGAGCTTCCCAATATAAATGCGCTGAACTTTATTCTGCATAACACGCTCGGCGGCGGGGGAACAGTATCGCTTAAAAACGATGCTCAGGGCAAGACACTTGCTTCAGCGCTGCTGATGATGGAGATCGACTACTAACACTGAGCGAAGCGAAGTGTCTTATTCGGTTAGAAATTATTCATATACCATAAATTATCTATTATATTTATAAGGTAATTAACTTAATTTATAAAACAAAAATATAACGTCTATTGGTGAGATCCTTCACTGGCGTTCAGGATTTTGGAACATGTTCGATTACAGTAAATCAGAATTAAAAAAGCTTAAGACAAGGGTTGATAACCTAAGGAGGTTCCTTTGAAATTGATGAGAAGCAGAAATTAGTCTCATCATTACAGGAAAAAACACAGGAAACAGGCTTTTGGGATGATAATACAGAAGCACAGAAGGTGCTGCAGGAAATAAGCAGGAATAATACCTGGATAGACCTTTGGAATGATCTGTATAAAAAATATAATGATATCGAATCCATAATTACCCTTGCGGAAGAAGAATCAGATACTACACTAGAAGATGTAATAGAAAAAGATATTGAAAAATTCACATTGGCTGTGGAAAATGCTGAATTTAAGAATATGCTCAGGGATGAGGATGATAAGCGAGATGCTATATTAACCATTAATTCCGGCGCAGGCGGCACAGAAGCCCAGGACTGGGCGCAAATGCTGATGCGTATGTACCTGCGTTACTGTGAAAAGCAGGGATTTAAAGCGGATATTGTTGACCTTCTTGAAGGTGACGGCGCAGGTATTAAAAGCGCAACAATCGAAGTTCACGGTGAGTATGCCTACGGCTACCTGAAAGCTGAAAACGGCGTGCACAGGCTTGTGAGGATATCACCATTTGATGCAAATAAAAAGCGCCACACATCATTTGCCGCTGTATTTGTATACCCGGTTGTTGATGATAATATTGAAATTGAAATTAATCCGGCTGAAATAAGGGTTGATACATACAGAAGCGGCGGAGCCGGCGGGCAGAATGTAAATAAGGTTGAAACAGCTATCAGGATAACCCATATCCCGACAAATATCGTTGTTCAGTGCCAGAATGAGCGCTCTCAGCATCAGAACAGGGCAAATGCCATGAAGATGCTGAAATCTAAGCTGTACCAGCTTGAAAAAGAGAAGGAACAGGCTAAGATCGATAAAATAGAGGGGTCAAAGAAAAAGATCGAATGGGGAAGCCAGATCAGGTCATATGTTTTCCATCCATATAATATGGTTAAAGATCACAGGACAGATCATGAAACGAGCAACACACAGGGTGTAATGGACGGCAATATTGAAGAGTTTATAAAAAGCTACTTAATGGAATTTTAAATATAACACTTAAGGCAAATTGGCAAACTTTTTTCTTGCAGGCAGATTTTTAAGATCTAAAAAGGAATCAAGCTTTATTTCCTTTATCACAACAATATCTGTTGCCGGTATTGCCATAGGAGTAGCAGCCCTTATCATAGCTGTTTCGGTCTTAAGCGGATTTGAGAAGGAAATTACAGAAAAAACGATAGCCCTTTCATCACATATACAGGTAACTTCGTTTCAGAAAGAGGGAATTGCAGATTATAACAGGGTAATAGCGCAAATGCGTGACCCTGAAAACAACCTATTTGTCAAAGATGCACATCCGTTCGTACAGAAAGAAGCAGTAATAAAGTTTAAGGAACGGACCGAAGGTATTATAATAAAAGGGGTTAGGAACGAAGACAGCGTTTTTTCGAGGCAAAGGAAGATAATTTCAGGAAGCGGCATTTTGGGCGAAGTTGATTCCAGCTTATCAACAATAATCGTAGGAAATAAGCTTGCCGGAAAGCTTGGAATTACTCTTGACAGTAAAATTTTTATACTGGCAACTGTAGGAATACCTTCACCGACAAATACACCCACAGTAAAAGGATTTAAAGTTGTGGGGATTTATGAATCAGGATTAAAGGAATATGATGATGTTTTGTTGTATACATCGTTAAAAGATGCGCAAAAGCTGTTCAGTATGGGTCCGTATGTTACGGGTATTGAGCTTTTCCTTACAAATACCGATAAGATACGCAGGGTTACCAATGAGATAAAAGCGCAAATTGACTACCCCAACAACAATGCGAGGAATGTATTCCAGATATACAAAGGCCTTTTTACATGGGTTGAGCTGCAAAAAGAACCCATACCAATAGTTCTAGGGCTAATAATTATAGTTGCAGCTATCAATATCATTGGATTTTTGCTGATGCTTGTGCTTGAAAAGACAGAAACCATTGGAATACTTAAATCATTGGGAGCTAAAAATACTGATATTATCATGATATTTTTCCTGCAGGGAATGCTGATATCGCTTGCAGGCATCATTGCCGGAAATATTCTGGGTTACGGGCTATGTTTCCTTCAGCTAAAGTATGATCTAATTAAGATTCCTGAGATTTACTATATGTCAGCGGTACCGCTGGAAATTAATTACGGTACAGGCATAGTAATTACTTTAATTGCAATACTGCTAAGTATCCTGGTTACAGTAATTCCTTCGTACATGGCATCAAGGCTGAATCCCATTACATCACTCAGATTCAAATAATGAAATACACCAAAAATAAGGAATTTATTGGGGGAATGTTCGATGAAATTTCTCCAACATATGATAAACTTAATCATCTTCTCAGCGGATACCAGGATAACCGCTGGCGCAAAAGCGCGGTAAAATATCTAGCCTCAATCTCTCAAAACTACGAAAATATTCTTGATCTTGCCTCCGGGTCCGGTGACCTTGGGATGGAATTCCTAAAACTAAATCCAAAAAAAATATTTTCAGCAGACCTTTCACTGGAAATGCTGAAAATTGATAAAAAAAAGCTTCCTGTAGAAATAAATCAAACTGTAAAAGCTGAGGCTGCCAGTTTACCTTTCAAAAATGAATTTTTTGATCTTTGCGGAATCGGCTTCGGCGTGCGGAATTTTGAGAACCTGCCTGATTGTATTGGTGAAATTTCCAGGGTTTTAAAACCCGGTGCAAAATTCATTACAATTGAAATGTTCAAGCCGTTAAAGCAAAATATCGCAAACAGGTCATTCAGGCTGTATTTTGAAAAAGTACTTCCAAAGATAGGGAATACACTTTCAAGAAGTGATTATGCCTACAGCTATTTGTTTGAATCAGTGGATAATTTTATAAATATTCAGCAATACTCCGCAATCCTGCAAAACAAAGGCTTTAAGATCCTTAAAACCAAAAATAATTTCCTCGGTATCGTAAATACTCTCTTCGCAGAAAAATTGTAATAAATTGTATAAATTATTGTGAATTAACAATTCGTTGCTTATATTTACAGCAATTAAATAACTAATTTATGAAAAAAATGAGCAAAGTTGTTGCACTTCGCATTATTACAGTAATAATGCTGCTTTCACTGCCGCTTCTTGGGAGTGACTGCGAAGATGTTATAAACCAGATCACACAACCTACGGGTGATCTTTCTGGTACCTGGTATTTCATTTATAATGCAGGTACTACGCTTGATGTATGCCCCGGGGAAGTTGTGGTTTACCCCAGCGCTTCAGGCGGGTCAGCTACATTAACCTGTCCGAACCAAACATCTATAACAAGAAATTATACCGTATCAGGTTCAACTTTAACTTATACTGATTCTGGTGTCCAGTATAATTTTTCATTTACACAAAGCAATCAGCTGGTCTTAACAGGTGTAAATAATAACAGGATTCTGTATTATTCCAATTCGATAAGCGAAAAAAATAATGTAAATCAAAAAGAAGGCAAAACCGTTTCAAACTATAATTCATCAGAAATAATAAAATAAAACACATGAAAAAAACATATAAATTAAACCTGATTTTCGTTTCAATATTTCTGTGTGTTATAGTTTTTGCATTTACGGCATTTAACACACCTGAAAATACAGAAACGGTTAAACAATCTGAAAATAAGATAGAACACAAGAACTCAGCTTATGAGCTTGTAAACAGCAGAAAAACAGGAGCAAACTTTGAAACTGTTAACCTGCTTAAGAAGAGCGAAAAAGATAATTCAGCAGCATTAAACAATGCGGTGAAAGATGCTTCATTTTTCACACTGGATAGAGCTGCTCTCAGTAATTTGAATTCAAAAGGCTCACAAAATATTACATTTGTGATCCCTTCGAACAAAGGGAATGTTGAGCTTGAACTTTGCAGGGTAAATTTTATTCCTGCAGATTTTAAAATAATGACATCAGACGGAAAATCTGAAGTATATAAACAGGGACTCTATTACCAGGGTATTATTAAAAACGAGGCTAATTCAATTGCCGCTATAAGTATTTTCGAAAATGAAATTATCGGCGTTGTATCAACAAATGACGGTAATTACAATCTTGGCGCAATGGAAAATGATAACAATGAATACATTTATTATAATGACAGGGACCTGAGAAAAAAATTCGAATTCAACTGCCACACTGAAGACGGTTACGGGAAACATTACAGGGATAACAATAACCATGTAAAACCTGACCCGACTCCGAATTCATCTTCAACAGTTAACCCTGTGAAGATGTATTATGTTTGTGATTACCAGATGTACCTGGATAAAGGCAGCAATTCACAAAGTGTTGTGAATTATGTTACAGCAGTATTTAACCAGGTAAATGTACTTTATAACAATGAATCATTAAGCCTGCAGCTGGCATCAGAAATGCTTGTTTATACAAGCGCTGACCCGTACAGACAATACAGCACCAGCCAGACCGCAGAAATACTTTATGCATTTGGAAGTACTATTAAAAACGATATCAGGGGCGGCGGTAATCTTGCGCAGCTGCTTTCAACAAGAACACCTGTTCAGGGTGCAATTGCATGGGTGAATGTTCTCTGCCAGCCTTATGAACCGGGCAGCCAGTCAGGCAGATATGCTTTCAATGAGCTTGAAAATTCATACAATAATGTACCTATTTATTCATGGACAGTTGAGGTAATGGCTCATGAAACCGGCCACAATTTCGGTTCATCACATACACAGGCATGTATTTGGCCATCTTTACCCGGAGGCGGAATTGGTGCTATTGATTCATGTGTAGCTGCTGAACAGGGAAGCTGTTTCAGTCAAACCCGTCCAAATCCAAATGGTACAATAATGAGCTATTGCCATATACCGGTAGGCGGCGCTATTAACTTTAATCTTGGTTTCGGACCGTTACCCGGTGATACTATCAGGTTAAGGTACCAGCAGGCTTTATGTATTGATAACCCGCTGAATTCATCTGAAGCTCCGCTTGATTTTAACCTGCTGCAGAACTATCCGAATCCGTTCAATCCATCAACAAACATCAAATTCGCGCTTCCGCAGGATGGGTTTGTAAATTTAAAGGTATATGATGCTGCAGGCAGGGAAGTAGCTCAGCTGATAAATTCGCAATATTACCCGATCGGTATATTTTCATATACACTTGATGCAAATATGTATAATCTTTCATCAGGGGTATATTTTTATAAACTGGATGTTAGCAGAGAAAATAATTCGGTCTATTCAGAAATTAAAAAAATGGTGCTGATAAAATAATGAAAATAATAACAATACTTTCAATCGCTTTTGTTTTGATATTTAATGCGTGCTCTGGCAGTGAAAGCGAAAAATCAATTTCGCTGAAAACCGGTAAATACAGCTATGTAATTACCGATAGCGCCGGCACAAGCCTTGTAGAAGGTGAGATGTCTGTGGTAAATATAACAAAACAGAAAGCCACCGGTGATGAAAATGACTACGAAGTGACCGGCAGCTATACAATAACTAAAAACACTGCAGATACTTCATACCAGGGCTTTTCTACCATGACAGGCGGTGAATTGAAGGGATATTATAACGATAAGAAAAAATTTATCAATATAAATACAAATCCAAAAATTGCCGATGCTAATGTATTTATTAACGCATTTGTAAAAAGCAAAAACCTTGAAGGCGGCTGGCATTATTCAACATTCCGCGGAACACATAATGAAGGCGGATTGTTCAAAGCTGTATATCTGAAAAAATAACACCAATTAGTTTAAATTAAAAAGGCTCAGAAAATATTTCTGAGCCTTTTGTTTTATACAAAAACTTTGTTCTACAGCTTCACATTTGCATTTCTTTCAGCGCCAACACTTACGAATTTAATTTTTACCCCTAGATATTTTGCAATGAAATTCAGGTAATTCCTGCATTCTGCGGGCAGCTTGCTGAATTTACGGATGCCTGAAACATCTTCCATCCACCCGGGGAAAGTTCTGTAAACAGGCTTAACTTTTGCGAGCTCTTTATAACCGCAATCAGAATAATGTACTTTTTTACCGTTCAGAGTATAGCCTGTACAAACCTTTATTTCCAGAAGCCCGCTTAAAATATCAAGCTTAGTGATAACGATCTCATTTACATTATTTATACGGCATGAAAACCTGACCGCTTCGAGATCGAGCCAGCCTATACGCCTTGGACGGCCTGTAGTTGTGCCGTATTCACCGCCGCGCTCCCTGATAGCATCTGCAAGCCTGCCATGAAGTTCTGTAGGCAGCGGACCGCCTCCAACACGTGATGTGAAGGCTTTTACGATGCCAATTACATTGCCAAGCTCTTTATAAGCCAGCCCTGAGCCGGTATTAACAGAGCCAACCACTGTATTTGAACCCGTAGCAAAAGGGTAGGGTGACCAGTCTAGATCAAGCATTATGCCGTGAGCGCCTTCAAATAATATCTTTTTCTTGTTTGCGGCAGCATCATTTAAAAGCTCAAATGTATCTTTTATAAAGGGCATAATTCTTGAGCGGAGCTTTTTCAGCTTAAGAAGTTCAGCGGAAATATTAACCGGCTTAACATTAAATGTTTTTAAAATCTTATTTTTTATCTTTGCCTGGAAGGTAAACTTTTCAGTGAAGTCTTTCCAGTCAGCCAGGTCATAAACCCTGATACCGTTATAGCTTACTTTATCAGAATAAGCAGGTCCAATACCTCTTTTGGTAGTGCCAAGCTTGTTCTTTCCTCTTGCATTTTCATATGCCGCATCAAGCTGTTTATGGTATGGAAGTATAAGATGGCACCTGGGAGAAATATAAAGCTTGTTCTTAAGGCTTAATTTTTCTTTGATCAGGATATCCATTTCCCTGACCAATACTTCAAGATCAAGGATAACTCCGTTTGCAATTACAGCTTTTGTGTTTTTATGAAAAATTCCGCAGGGTATAAGATGAAAAAAGTGTTTTTTATTACCGACTACAACTGTATGACCGGCATTATTCCCGCCGTGATATCTGACAACATAATCAGCATTTTGGGCAAGAAGGTCAACTATCTTTCCTTTGCCTTCATCACCCCATTGCAAACCAAGAACCGACTCAGCAGGCATACTATTTATTTTTGAGTTAAATTTTCAGAAGAATGGAAGTAAAGCCCGGCAGTTATACCGGGCTTTGAATAATTGATATATTAAGCTTTGCTTACTGCAGCAGTTCTTGCGGCAGGTTTGTTCTTTTTATCAAGGTATCCTTTTGCATCAACCACAAAAGCGCCGGCAACATAAATTGATGAATATGTTCCGGTAATAATACCGATCAAAAATGTATAGGCAAAGCTTCTGTTAACTTCACCGCCGAATATCAAAAGAATAAGCACAGTAATAAATACCGTACCGTTTGTGATAATTGTTCTGTTAAGAGTGTAATTCAAGCTTTTGTTCATAACTGTGAATATGCTTTCGCTTTTAAACAGCTTAATGTTTTCCCTGATACGGTCAAACACAACAACTGTATCATTTACCGAAAAACCGATAAGTGTTAAAAATGCGGCAACCATACCCTGATTTAGCTCCAGGTTCATAGAAGGGAACAAAGCCCCGGTTAATGCAACAATTCCAAGTGTCATTAATACGTCATGAAGCAAAGCAACTACAGAGCCTAGTGCATACAGGAATTCAAACCTGAATGCGAGGTATATAAGGATAGCGATCAGCGAAAATATTGTAGCGTAAATTGCAGAGGTAGTAAGCTCTTTTCCGATCTTGGGTCCTACTTTATCTATCCTTAATACTTCAAACGGATTACCCTGTACATTTTTGGTTAAGCTTTCCTTTATCCTGTCGCTGACTGTTGTGCCTTCGCCGGGTTCAGCGGTTCTGATAAGAATATCTCTATCGCTGCCCAGTGTTTTAATTTCCGCACCGGTTATACCTGAAACATCCATTGCAGACCTGATGCTGTTTATTTCAACATTGTTCTGGAAACGGACTAGCACTTCTGTACCGCCTGCAAAATCGATACCTATTACAAGTCCTTTTGCAAAAAAGGCTACCATACCTATCACAATCAGCGCGGTTGAAGCAAGATAGAACATCTTTCTCTTGCTTAAAAAATCTATATTAGTACTATGAAAAAATTGCATTATAAAATTTTCTTTCTAAATTATCCGAAATTAATTGTGGATTTACCTTTATCAGTCATAATATCAAACACTATTCTTGTCATAACAATAGCGGTGAAGAGGTTTGCTATCAAACCGATAAGCAGTGTTAAAGCGAATCCCTGGATAGGACCTGTACCGAACTGATAAAGAATAATTGCCGTTATAATTGAGGTCACGTGACCATCAAAAATAGCTGAAAAAGCTTTTTTATATCCAATTTCAATTGCCGTTTTTATCGGCTTGCCTCCGGCTAGCTCTTCGCGTATTCGCTCATAAATAAGAACGTTGGAATCCACCGCCATACCAATAGAGAGAATAAGACCTGCGATACCCGGCAGAGTTAATGTTGCATGGAAGCTTGCCATGATACCCAGAATTACGAACATGTTGAACACCAGAGCAAGATCAGCAACACTACCTGCGAAGCGGTAATATATTATCATAAATATAGCAACAAGTATCAGCGCTATGATAGATGAATATAAACCTTTCTGAATTGAGTCTTCACCGAGTGATGGTCCGACTGTTCTTTCTTCAATAATTGAAAGGGGAGCTGGAAGCGCACCGGCTTTAAGCACGATCTCAAGAAGCTTTGCTTCCTGGATATTTGCCATACCTTCGATCTGTGAATTACCGCCTGTAATTTTGCTTCTAACTACGGGAGCAGAATAAACAACGTTATCAAGAACAATAGCAATCTGTTTATTAATGTTTGCGCCTGTTATTCTTGCCCAGTCAGCAGATCCATCGCTGTTCATTTCCATGTAAACAACGGGAGTATTATTAGTAGGATCAATATTCGATCTTGCGTTTATTACAACACCACCTGTGAGCTCAGGAACTTTTTTAAGAATGTAGAACTGGAATATCTTTTCGCCGCCATCAACAAATTCCGAGCGGTTGCTGAAAGCAAAACTTATATCTGTTGGAATAAGATCCTGTATCTCTTTTTTATCAAGCAGCTTCTGAACTTTGGGTTTATCAGTTTCACGGACTAGCCATACAAGTGAGCCATCCTGGTACTGCTGCGGGCGAACGAGGTAGAACCATGGGTTCTTTTTCTTGAACTCCTCTTCGCTCATCTGCTGGTTTGTATCGATCGGATTTCCGTTGCTGTCTGTCAAGCCTGTCAGGTTTGAATCAGTTGGCTTAATGGAATCCTTGGATGTTATCTTTTTGGATGTATCCTTCTTTGTATCTTTTTTTGTAGTATCTTTTTTGGTGATATCCTTTTTGGTGGTATCAGCAGTTTTTACAATCGTAGAATCTTTTTTGATCTTTGTATCGGTTAGCTTGGTTGTATCTTTTTTAACTGAATCAACCTTAGTTATCTTGCTTAATGAATCAGCTTTTATAAGTGAATCAAGATTGCCGCCGGCCATGAAAGTGTTTATCTTTTCCATCACTTTAACAGCGATCTGCGGATCGATAACGAGCTTGAATTCAAGCAGGGCAGTACCCTGCAGAAGCTTTCTTACTTCAGCGATATTGCTAACGCCGGGAAGCTCTACAACTAGCCTGCTTGAGCCTTTTTTCTGAATAACCGGTTCTGAAACGCCATACTGGTCAATCCTGTTCCTTACAACCTGAATAGCTCTATCAATAGCGTTTTCAACTTCTGATTTCAGGTTTGATTTAATTGCAGCGTCTTCATCCCTTATTTCGCCGTAATATGCCTTTAATGATAGTCCTTTTTCTTTAAGCTTTTGCTCAAAAATATCAACAAAATCATCATCAGCATTTTTTGTCTGCTCACTGGTAGCGGCAAGAACCTGCTTAAGTGTTTCATCCTGCTTTTTTGCAAGGTCAGTTAACAGCTTGGCAATATCAACTTCCATGATGACATACATACCGCCCTGAAGGTCAAGACCAAGCTTTATCCTGTCTTCGCGGGCTTTTAATAATTCTGTGCCGTATTTATCAAAAAATGCAGCGCTATCCTGTGCATTAGCCAGATTTTTAATATCTTTGTTGAACTGGTAATCCTTATATGTTGGATACAGGAAGTATAGGGAAAGACCTATAAAAAGTAACGTTAAAATAATTCTGAACCTGTTTTTTCTCAAACTAATCCTCTGTAAATTTTGGAAATCCCTTAAAAAATACTAAGAAACAAATATAATTTTAAAGTCTTTAATAATCAATGAAAAATAGCAGTTAACCAGGGGGTTTGGTTTATATTCACTGCGCTGTTTAGTGGAATTTGGGGTGAGCGAGGGGATTCGAACCCCCGACCCTCAGAGCCACAATCTGATGTTCTAACCAACTGAACTACGCTCACCATAAAACTTGTACGCCCATCAGGAATCGAACCTGAAACCTACAGCTTAGAAGGCTGTCGCTCTATCCGATTGAGCTATGGGCGCAAATTATCTTAATAATTGATGATTTTTTCAATAACAAGTTACAAATATAAAAAATCTGCAAATTAAAAGAAATATAAATAAATATCGCTATTTGTACTTAATTTTCAAAATAAGGATAGTGGTCATAAATACAATTGAAACTGTATTTGCCGCAATTATGGGGATACTGTTTATAAGAATACCATATGAAAGCCAGGTTATAAGGCCTGCTTCAAGCATGATTACCATCGGGAAAGAGATATCCTTGGTATGTTTTGTCCGGATAGCTTTTATGGATTGCGGCAGGTAAGCAAATGTTGTTAAACAGGCTGCCAGCAAACCAAGCGCTAAAGTGAATGTTTCCAAGTTTATTGTATCTGCAGTCTAATGTTCAAGCCAGCTTCATTGGTCGTTCTTGTAGTTATCTGCAGGTTTGAACCGGTAGGTTCAATTTTGGTATATTTATAAAACAGTTGCATAGTTACACTTCTTGAAAGATTATACTGAATCGAAGGATTCAGTGTTGTTGAAGTAGAGCCATTTTGAGAGTTCGATTCCCAGAATCCGCTTAAAAAAGAATAGACCTGAGGATCATTCTTGGTCCGCGTATATGAAAATGAAATTGTCAGATTATTTTCAAGTGATAACCCGAACAGCGGCAGTGAAAATCCGGATTTGGTAAAACTAGCATTTATTGCAATATCACTTGTGGCTGTATTTGTAAGCTTCGCATTGTTTGGCTCCATAATTATATTATCAGTATTGCTCAGCTTAAATGAAGCCGTCAGGTTTCCTCCGGAAAGCTGTTTAAATGTGAAGTTAACACCAATAAGCGGTGTAAATCCTGATGTCAGCGCCTGTGCGCTAATATACTCCGGTTTTAATCCGTCGTAAGTAAGAACTTTACGGTACTCACTTGAATAACCGCTTTCAAGTGTTATCGCCTGTGCAATATTCTGGAACATTTCAAATTTTTCGATACCTGTTAATGATAAATTCCAGCTGGGGAAGGGCATGCTGACAACATTTTTTTCGAAATTTTCCGAGAAGAACTTTGCCGGGCTTAAAGTATCCAGACCTGTCGGAATTCCCAGTTTATCTGCAACTGTTCCAAGGCTTACAAAAAAACTGGGTCTTGTAATTGTCCTGTTCTCAGATGAGTTTACAGGTGTGCCAAGGAATCCAAGTGAATCGGTATTATATGTTAATGCGCTGATCGTACCCGTTCCGGTCTTATAAGTAAAATTAATCTTCAAATTGTCCGGGAAGATCGGGTTAATAAACGTATTGAATGTATATGTTGTATTCAGATTCAGGTTATCAACCAGGTTTGTGAGCGGAATTCTTCTGCCCGGGTCAGTTTCCCAACCAAGCTGGTACATTCTGGATGGACCAAGGTTTTCTTTGGAATTGAACTGCATCCAGAAATTACCAAAACCGGGTCTGCCTTGTATCGCGGGATTCTGAAGCTGTTTGGTCTGCGCATATGTTACTGAAACCTGGTCAGGTAAAAAAGTTTTAAGTATTTTTAACAGATCAGCGGGGTCCTGCTGCTGGAAACCTTTGCCTGAGCCACCCATAATTTTGTTTGTTGAGCTGAAGATATTAAACAGATTCTTAAGCTTTACAAAAGCCGTTGCCTGCATATCGGTGTTATATCCAACATTGCTTCCCTGTGCATTGTTGAAATTGGAAGCACGCCATCCGTAAATAACGCGGTAGCTCCCAGTGAGGTCAATGAAATCCCTTAAGCCGGGAATGTTGAACCTTGGATTAAAAGAAACAGTTTGAGAGTAATCAAGATCTTTACCCCAGTTAATAAGTCCGTTATTAAAGAAAATGTCATCGAAAATTTCAGTATTTGGACGCTGTGTTCTTGCTGAATCATTAAGTGTTTCAAGATATGTGAGGTCGCTGCCTGAACGGAAAGAATAATCGCCCTGCAGGTCAACGATCCAGTTCTCAATGAACTTCCAGTTCATAGTAAAGCCCCTGTTAGCATCAAATTGCCTTGATGTCGGGCTGTTTTCAAAGCTTGATCTTAACTTTTCATCACCGCGCCTTCTGTTAAAGCTTCCGGAAAGCGAAATGTTATTAGTGAATAGGGGAGCAAGCGGCATGAATGGGAAAAAGAAATACATTCTGGCCTGGCTGAACTCTTCACCAAACGGAAGGAATTTTCCTATCTTAAGATTCAGGGTATTCATTAAATCCAAGTCTGAACTTAATCCAACAGAACCGTTCATATCCCATGCATATTTGCTTTCAAGAGTGGGGGTTCTTTCTGTGTAAGAATTCCTAACAAAATTAATTTCAATCTTGTTAAGTATCTGCTGAACAAAAAAGTTTTCGCCCGGGAAAGTGAACTTAGCACCGCTTATAGAGAACCTGTTTGCTATCCTCAATGTCTGCGCTGAAACTCTGATCTGGTCAGCGTAATAAGCAGCAAGCTCCTGGTTGCCGGTTTCAGCAAGTATCTGTGCATAGCGGTTATTTGCTGCTGTTTCAAGATCAATATCAGTTGCCGGCAGGTATTTAGGCTTATCCAGAATTTCCTGGTGTGAAAATGAAATTGGCAGGGTGAAGAAATCCTTGAACTTGACAGATACATATTTTGAAAGCAAAGCATTGAGCACTTTATGGGCATTAACCACTCCTGAAAATTCCCAGCTGTTGGCTGTCGTTAACCCGCCAAAGCTTGTTTCAAGCGAATGGAAATTAGGATCAGTTTTATTATAGCTGAAGTTCAAAGTTGCAAGATCAGCAATTTTTAAACCGGTACTTAAAGTAAACGCATACCCGCTTGCATCATTAGCCTGGATAACCCTCATTTCATCAAACCAGATTGAACCGGTAAGCTCCTTCGGCACAATGGGATTATTATTGTTATTATAAATACCCAGAGATATTTGTTTAATATCACGTATAGAAGGACTTCCTATAACTCCGTAAAAAGCGCCCGGGGGACCGTTTATAACAGGTTCGTAATGAATGATACCTGTACTATCAGCTTTTTGTTTTATAGCAGTTAATTCTGATAAATTGATTATAACTTCATTGAAAGCGTTCCATGGTGTCATTGGCCTTACATCAGGTCTTATGGGAGCGCGGTATTCATAGTAATTCGATGTATCATTACCGATCCTTACCACAACTGCTGCGTCATAATCATTCGGACTGGTATATGTAAATGAGCTGTCACCGTTTACGAATAGCTTAAAAATCTTGTAATTTACAAGATCAAGAGGCCTTGTATTAAATGATTTGAAAACAAACTTATCCTGTCCGGGCAGAAGCTTCTGAACATCCAGTGACATTGACTGTTCGTTTGAAAGCACATTCTGATCTACCTGTGTCTGGTCACGCTGTCTTAAACCATCAACCGGGGGGGAGTAGTAGTTAGGATTATCTTCTATATTTACAACTGATACTGTATAAGTAGTATCATTTTTATTTTCCTTAACCCACTGGTTACCAACTAAATTAAAATCAACGATCTTAATCTGAGTCTGTGTTTCAAAACCCTTGAACCAAACCCTTGCATACTGAATATTGGTTAAAGTGGGACTTCCGCCAACAGTTCTATGCCATTCATCAAGCGGAATAATGAACTGGTACCAGCCAGCATTTCCTCCGCCGGCTATGAACGGGTGATTTTTAAACGAGTTTGAATCAAGCGGAATTACATATTCAAAATAATTATTTATAAGATCAAGGTTACCATTATTATTAAGGTCTTCTGTATCAATTCTTTTTGCTTCGGTTAAATTTGTAGCGTTAAGCTCTGTTCCGTTAAATCCTGAATAATTTGTGCTACCCTGGACCCATGAATAATTATCACGGCTTGGGTCACCTCCTGTTTCACTTACAAGATCAGGGTAATACTGCGCTTCAACTGAGCTTGGCTGGCCGTCAATACCGTTATCTTCACCTACATCCAATTGACCGCTGCCGTTCCTGTCTTCAGTGTGATAATTAATGTTGGGATCAGTTGAATTAAGCGGCATTGTTTTTGAAGTAATGATCCTTTCAGAAATCGCTCCCAGGTCAATAAGCATTTTAGCTGAATCGCTAACAATCGGAATTCCGCCGTTTACCTGCATCCAGACTTCAATGTAATTTATATTTTCATCAATTAAGTTAGTCTGTGATGAGTTAATAAATTTAAAGACACCGCTCCATTTATTTTCAGCCGGACCTTCTGCAAAAAAGTCATTATATTTTAAATAATTATACTGACCTACAGAATCAGGCTTGATATCAAACACCATTGGGGTTAAAGACTGGTTCTGGTTGCTTGCAACACTTCTGAACGGATATACTTCGAGTATTGGAACATTGTTAAGCAGATTATACCAGTTAAGCCTGCCGCGTTTCCTGCTCATTAAGCTGTCTCTTACTTCATCAGTAAATGTTCCGGGAACAAGCCTGTCATCATACGGAATTGATGACAATGTCCATGAAAGGGGATTCAAACCTAAGGGTATAACTTTTTTTACACCTTCGAAGTCATCAATATAAGCAACTGATTCGCCGTTATCACTGGGAATAATACTTTTTAAAGTGTTGGGGTCAGGCAGCATAAATGCAACTTCACCTTTAAAATTAAGTATTGATTCTTCTTTGGTATTATACCCCGGAATTTTATTTACCAGCTTAGTTAAAAAGTTGGTCTTAATATCTGTTGATGCATCGAATCCAATAATTGTATTGTTGGTAGGCTCTTCGCCGATCCTTATCTTATTGTTTAATGTCTGCTGTTTCAGGTTAATAAGGGTAAAGCCAAGATAGCTTGTTTTATTTATCTGAAGCTCAGCCCTGGTACCCAGCAAAGTTTTGGATGCAAGCTGGAAAAGGTCGTTGGTTTCATATGTGATCTTCAGGTTTGCCCCCGCAACAAGCGCGCTGGCATTAATTATCACAAGTTCGCCTAATGCGTAATCTATGGAATAATCTATTCCCTGGGCAAGCTCAACAGAACCATTGAACACTTTTACGCTACCTTCAACCAGGTTGAACCCGAGTGAATATCTTGATGAAGCATCGCCTTTTGCTGTTCCTTTTAAAGTGAACTTTAAATATCCTACACTTTGTGCAGTTGTTTTTGATGAAGTGTAAATAGTATCGTTTCTGCCAACGAAAGTTTCTTCAACGCCTTTATCTCTGAGAGCGGTTGAAAAAGGTCTTAAATACGGAAAGATTATCAATCCATTTTCAAGATCTATAGTATTGCCCGGGAAGAAGTCAAATGCATTATCACCGGCAGGAATACTGTCACTTGGCTGACCATTAATTCTGTAATCAAGGCCGGTCAGGTTCATCCATGACCTGTTGCTGATGGGTGCTGTTTGCCCGTTATACTGTGGATTTGGAGTTAGACCCGGCTCAGTATAATAAATATTAAAAGTCAGGTTTGAAGGATCGTTCTTAATATTTCTGGCATCAATGTGATAGATGTTTTTAAGCATCCTTTCCCACAGGCGGCTGTAATTCGGGTCCTGGTCTGGCGGCTTCATGTTTTCATATCTAAGCAGCCTCAGCTTAACTTTCGCGCTTGGAGAAATATCATTTAAAAAATCACCAACCTGCACATCATTGCCATCGGGTCCATTGTATTTATATGCTACTGCAATAGCATCTTTGCCAAGCGCTTGCAGTGTTTTTAATGTGATATAACCGGCATACCTGTTATATGTGAATTCTGAAGGATCAAGCTTTACAAAATTTCCTATTAATGTATGGCCAAGCTCTGCAGTAGTACTATCCTGAAGAACATAACCGCCTACCGGCCTGCGCCATAAAGTATCGTTTGCATATACAGATCTTTTATTGGGATTGTTAGGCTCAGCATAAACCCATACTTCAATTTGTGTTATATCAATCGGGGTAATACCCGTTGTATAGTAACTGGTAAAATACTGCCCCCATCTTTCATCAAGAAGGTAGTTGGTTTCAGCGTAATCGTATATCGATTTATCAAATGGGGTTTCAACTGAACCGCCGGTGATGTTAACTTCTTTCTTTTCTGATTTTTTCTGTGATGCAATTGTTGTAAGTGTAAGCGGACCCAATTTGAATTGAGCTTTGACACCAAATAATGCCTGTGTGCTACCTATTAAGTTTGAGCGTGTTTCCAGCGAAACGTTACCTGCTTCAATGCTCTGAATTACTTCATCAGGATAACCGGTATATTTTAACTTAAGCTGGTTTTCAAATTCAAAAGTACGCTGAGAGTTCCAGTCAGCATCTACTGTCAGCTTATCTCCAACAGTTCCTTTGGTTGTGACCTGGACTTCCTGCTTAAAATTGATATTATTCTGATTTTGTGATTCGCTTAAAATTGTCTGCAGGTCATTGGTACTCTTTTGATATGAGGCTGTAATATCAATGATACCGTTTATCTTTAAATTGATAGTAGGGGGGCCGAATATTGTTTCAGTTGCAAATGGCAGCGGGATCGTTATTTCAGTTATATTCTTGAAAAGCTTCTCGAGGTCATCTTCAGTTTCAATTATATATGTATCGGTAACAAGGCGGTAGAACTGGTCTTTAACGTTTAACCGGCTTCTGAGCTCGAGGTATTTTTCAAGCGGCAGCACAAGCGGAACTTTAAGCTGTTCGCCATCCAGTGTTTGGGTAATTACAACATTATTGAGTGAATCGAATTTTATATCATAACGTTCAAGCTGAGAGCCGTATAATAAGAGGGGAGAGCGCCAATCGCCGTATTCCGGTACCGGGTCTTCAGTTTTTTCAAATTTGAAATTATTAACCCTTGCAGTCGAGTCAATCGGACCCCTGATCTTAGTTGTATCGCTTATTAGTGAGGTATCCAGGTAAGAGCCTGATGTATCTATGAATCCGATCTGGAACTTACTTCTATCCCTGCCCTGAGCGAAAGTATCATTTGCTGAGCTGAATATAACGATAAACAAAACTGCAGCAAACAGAAACTTCATGTAATTGGTTTTATATTTTAACAATAATTTACTCTAAGATTTAAAACCGTAATTATTGCTTCATAGGCATTTTTAGTTTGTAATTACGTAATTTTAGGTTTTGAACTCAAATAATGCAATACCAAAATTTTTAAATGATAAATTTTGTCATTTTTTAAATTAAACAGCCTCCCTTGCTTATTTTCGGTAAAAATGCTATTTTTATGAATATCTAAATTACAAAGAATCATAACAGTTTTGAAGAAAGGACGTACGACTTCGAATCAGACCATGCATTTGAATTCAGTGACCCCTGGGAACAGCCGTATACTAACGGCAAATTAAGCGGCAAAGTGCTGGTGCTGAACCAGAACTATGAAGCTATGAGTATTTGTAATGTTCAAAGAGCAGTAGTGCTTATCTTTCTGGGAAAGGCTGAGCTCATATCAGCTAAAGATTCCAAAAAAGTTTATTCAGTGAATACAGAGCTTCCGTTTCCGACAATTGTAAGGCTCAGAATATATATAAAAGTTCCTTACAAAAAGATCGTTCTTTCAAGAAAAAATATTCTTCGCAGGGATGGGCATAAATGCATGTACTGCCAGAGGCATGATCTTCCGCTGACAATTGATCATATTGTTCCGAAATCAAAAGGCGGTGATGATACATGGGAGAACCTTGTTACTGCCTGCGTAAAGTGCAACAATAAAAAAGGTGACCGCTCACCCGAAGATGCTAAAATGCAGCTATTCAAAAAACCTACGCGTCCTTCTCATATTACATTCATGAAACACTTCGTCGGCAGGGTAGATGACGACTGGAAACCGTATTTGTATATGAATTAACTCCCGATCCTGAACGAAGTGAAGGATCTTGTTCTTCAATGTCAAATGTCAAAACCCAAATTTCAAAATTTCTAAATTTGTCAATTCAAATTTAAAGGATAATGTATAGCTTTACTGATTCTGAAAATTTATCACGAAATTTTTATTAATTAAAAACATAAACATAACTTAATGCTCGAATACAAAATTTACATAAACGGTGAGTTCAGAAATGCCTCTGATAACGGAACCATGGATGCAGTGAACCCGTACGATAAAAGCGTTTTCGCGAAGCTTGCTAAATCAACTGTTGAAGATACCAAACTTGCTGTAAAAGCTGCACGCAATGCCTTTGATAGCGGTATATGGTCAGGCAAATCAAATGAAGAACGCAGCGCGATCTTAAAACAAATTGCAGATAAGATAAAAGAAAACTCCGCAATGCTGCAGGAGCTTGAAATAAAGGAATCAGGCTCAACTTACAAAAAATCAAAGGACGATATGTTTCTTACATACCGCGCGGCAAGTACATTTGCAAAGCTTGCGCTTACAGATCTTAACGAAACACTCGATATTTCAAAGGAAGGTGTGAGCAAGAATCTATTGGTGCGCGAACCTGTTGGAGTTGTTTCGGCTATTATACCGTGGAACTTCCCGCTGCAGATGGCAATGTGGAAGATAGGTCCCGCACTTGCCGCAGGCTGCACAATAGTACTTAAACCCGCGCCTGAAACATCAGTAAGCGCGCTTGAGCTTGCAAAGATAATTGACTCAACCGATCTGCCCAAAGGCGTTGTGAATATAATTACAGGCGATGCTGAAGTTGGCGAAGAAATGGTAACTAACCCGATGGTTGATAAAGTCGCTTTTACAGGCTCAACTGAAATTGGCAGAAAAGTTATGTCGCTTGCTTCAGCAACAATGAAAAGTGTTACACTTGAGCTTGGCGGAAAATCAGCCAGCATTATACTGGATGATGCGGATCTTGATCTTGCAATAGACGGTTCAGCATACGCGGGATATTTCCATAACGGTCAATGCTGCGTGGCAGGTTCACGATTAATTTTAACAAATAAAAATTACGATGAAGTTGTTGAAAGGCTGAAAGCTAAGCTTGCCAAAATGAAGATCGGCAACCCGATGGATAAAGATACTGATATCGGTCCGATGGTAAGTGAAAAACAGCAAAAGCGTGTATTGGAATATATTGAAATAGGGAAAAAAGAAGGCGCGAAGCTGGTTTACGGGGGTGGAGTACCTAAAGGATTCGAACAGGGATGTTATGTTGAGCCAACACTCTTTGCTGATGTAAATAATGATATGAGAATTGCACAGGAAGAAATATTCGGACCCGTACTTGCTGTAATAAAAGCTGATAATGAAAACGACGCAATTCGTATTGCAAATGCATCAAGCTTCGGACTCGCAGGCGGTGTATGGTCACGTGATAACGACCGCGCGCTAAACGTTGCTAAACAACTGAGAGCGGGAACTGTATGGGTCAACGAATGGCATATACTTAATGATAAAGCGCCTTTTGGCGGATATAAACAATCCGGTATTGGCAGAGAGCTTGGCATTGAAGGCCTGAAGGCTTATACTGAAGTTAAACATATTCACATTGATGAAGTGCTTGACCGGAAGAAGAAGTTCTGGTACAATGTTACAGTGCCGCAGGATTGATTTGTGTGAAACGGTTAAAATAAATTAAAGGCAACTCAATCGGGTTGCCTTTTTTAATAAATAGAATAATCATTATTGTCACTCCTTTATTTATTGAATAAAACGCATTTTTTGGTTAAGTTTGTTAATAAATTATAACCCAAATACAATAAAATACTTGTCTTATAGACATATATAAAAGTGAAAGAAGTACTCGAAAATACTCTGTTACAAACTTCGTCAGATATACGGATTAACACTCCTATAGACTTTAATATAGTTAAACAGAAGATCGAAGAATCAAAACTGCCGAATGTAGGCAAAGCATCAATCAGAGAAATAAGAACCCTTATAAATCAAATAGAAAAAGCAAGCGGCAAAAAATTCATTAGAATGGAAATGGGCGTTCCCGGGCTTCCTGCTTCTAAGATAGGCATTGATGCCGAAATTGAAGCGCTAAAAAGGGGAGTGGCAAACGCTTATCCTGAAATCGAAGGCATCACGGAATTAAAACGCGAAATTTCTAGGTTCATAAAGTTATTCCTTGATGTTGATGTGCAGGAAAGATCATGCATTCCCTGCACAGGCTCAACCAGCGGAAGCTTTGTAACATTTTTAACACTTGCAAGGGCAGATAAGAACAAAGATACAGTGCTTTTTTTAGACCCGGGTTTCCCGGTGCATAAAATGCAGCTTAAGGTGCTGGGAATAAACCAGACTAATATCGATGTTTATAAATTCCGCGGTGAAAAGCTGCGCGAAGCCCTTGAGGCAAAATTAAAACAGGGAAATATTTCCTGCCTGTTGTATTCAAATCCTAACAATCCTTCATGGATTTGTTTTACCGCAAAAGAGCTTCAGATAATAGGCGAGCTTTGCAAAAAGTATGATGTTATTCCCATAGAAGACCTGGCATATTTTAATATGGATTTCCGTAAGGATTATTCAAAGCCCGGTTTGGAACCTCATCAGCCAACAGTTGCAAAGTATTGCGATAATTACATGATACTTGTATCAGGCTCAAAGATATTTTCTTACGCCGGTCAGCGTATCGGCTGTATAATAATTTCAAACAGCCTGTTCAACCGTGAATATCCTGACCTGCTCAGATATTTCAGCAGCGCAAACTTCGGGCATACTATGATATACGGCTCGGCTTACTCCGTAAGCGCGGGAGTAACACACTCCACACAATATGCGCTTGCAGCATTGCTTAAGGCTGTAAATGACGGCGATCATGATTTTGTGAAGGAAGTTAAGATATACGGTCACCGCGCCGGCAAAATGAAAAAGATGTTCCTTGTCAACGGTTTCAGGATAGTTTATGATCATGATGACGGAGATCCTATAGCTGATGGATTTTATTTCACAGTTGCCTATGATGGCTTAACAGGTGAGCAGCTGCTCGAAGAGCTATTGTATTACGGTATAAGCGCAATATCACTCAGCAATACCGGCAGCCTGCGGACTGAGGGGATAAGGGCATGTGTATCATTGGTCCATGATTCACAGCTTCCTGAGCTTGAAGAACGCCTGAAGCTGTTTCACGAAAATCACAAAAAGTAAGTTATTCAGATTACAGGAAAAATATTTATTTCAACAGAAAAAGTAAACATTAAAATTTTAAATTTATAACCAGGTGAACAATATTCTATCAATTCTGATCTTTGCGCCAATTGTATTAGGGATTCCGATTCTGTTTTTTGGAAAGAATGAAAAGTTAATTAAGATCTATTCGCTTGTAATTTCAAGCGGTGTATTCGGGCTTTCATTATACCTGTTTTCAATGTATAATGCTGCTAACCCTGATTACCAGTTCATAGAAAGATACCAGTGGGTAAAAGAATTCAATGTATTCTACCAGCTTGGTGTTGATGGTATTTCTATTTTAATGGTAATGCTTACGGCATTCATCTTCCCGGTAACAATACTGGGGGTATGGAATTCTGTTACTACAAGGGTTAAAGAATTTTACTTCCTGCTCCTGTTGCTTATGGGAGCTTTATTCGGGGTATTTCTTTCGCTCGACCTCATCCTGTTCTACATGTTCTGGGAATTGATACTGATACCGATGTACTTTATAATCGGGTTCTGGGGAGGTAAAAATAAATATTACGCAAATTTAAAATTCTTTTTATATACAATGTTCGGCTCTCTGCTGATGCTTGTGGCTATCATCTGGATATCGCAGTATCTAACGCCGCAGATCGGCAGATTTACAACCGATTATCTTGAGCTGAAGAAAGTATCACCTTACATTCCTGAGAAGATTCAGCTATGGCTATTTATTTTCTTCGCAATTAGCTTTGTCATCAAAGTGCCGATGTTCCCGTTCCACACGTGGCTGCCGGACGCTCACACTGAAGCGCCAACTGCGGGAAGTATCATCCTTGCAGCCGTGCTGCTTAAAATGGGTACTTACGGTCTGTTAAGGTTTTCAATGGAGCTTTTCCCGCTGATTTTCGTATCTTATGCATGGCTGCTTGCACTGCTTGGTGTAATTGGCATCATTTACGGTGCTATGGTTTGCATAGCGCAGAAGGATATCAAAAAGCTTGTTGCGTATTCATCTGTCAGCCATATGGGTTTTATAATGCTTGGCATTGCCGCTATGACCGTGGAATCAATACAGGGCGGGATAATTCAAATGGTGAACCACGGACTTTCAACCGGCGCGCTGTTTATGTTCGTCGGATTCTTATATGACAGACGGCATACCCGTGAAATAGCAGATTACGGCGGTATACTTAAGACTATTCCTATCTACGGATCATTATTCCTGGTAATAGTTCTCTCATCAATCGGTTTACCCGGTTTGAACGGCTTTATAGGTGAGTTTATGATCCTTATCGGTTCATTCAACTCACCGCTGCTACATAATCATACTTACACAATTGCGGCAACAACAGGTGTTGTGTTAAGCGCAGTGTATTTATTGTGGATGTACCAGAGAGTTTTACTTGGACCTATTACCAAAGAAGAAAATAAAACTATCCCTGATCTCAATTTCAGGGAGATCTTTGCATCATCACTATTGCTTATATTCATTATATGGATCGGTGTTTACCCCAATACATTCTTAAGCAAATCAGAAGCATCTGTAAAGAAGCTTATTGAAAATGTTGAAACAGCGAAGAGAAATCTGCTGAAAACTCCGTAACATTAATTTAGAACTAGCTGATTTATTAATGGAACCTAACATACTTAGCGTTCTTCCCTTTGTATTTTTACTGCTTTCCATTGCAGTGATGCCTTTTATTGCCCCTAAGTTCTGGCATGATAATTATCATATTGTATCAGTCGGACTCGGCTTTATTACCGCTGTATATTACATCATAATCACCAAGGGGTGGAGCCTGATGCACTCACTGGAAGAATATGTAATGTTCATTTCGCTTCTAACTGCATTGTATATTGTTTCAGGGGGAATATTAATTGAGATAAAAGGGCTTGCAACACCATTCAGGAATACTGTGCTGCTTGCAATAGGCGGGGTTCTTGCGAATATTATCGGCACAACCGGTGCTTCCATGCTGCTTATAAGGCCTTATATTAAAACCAATAAAGTCAGAATTACCAATTTTCATATAGTATTTTTTATTTTTATTGTGTCAAATGTCGGCGGCGCTTTAACTCCAATCGGCGATCCGCCGCTTTTCCTCGGGTTTTTAAAAGGTATTCCGTTCTTCTGGATATTTGATAAAGTATTCTTTAAATGGCTGCTGGCTATTGTTATACTGCTTATTATATTTTATATAATTGATACTATAAATTTTAAAAAAGCCCCTGATGAAGTGGAAGAAATTGAAAGGAAAGCAAAAGAAAAAATAAAAATAACAGGAGGAATAAATTTTATTTTCCTTGCTGTGGTAATAGGCTCTGTTTTTATAACAAGTCCTCTTTTCCTAAGAGAAGGAATTATGTTACTGACTGCCTTTCTTTCATATAAGCTTACAAAAAAAGAGATCCATAAAAAGAACCAGTTCAATTTCCATCCTATAAAAGAAGTTGCATGGCTTTTTATTGGTATATTTATTACAATGACCCCGGCGCTTGAACTGTTGAGAATTCATTCCACAGACCTTGGTGTTACATCTCCATCGCAATACTACTGGTTCACAGGGATCTTATCCGGATTTCTTGATAATGCCCCGACTTATTTAACTTTCCTTACTGCCGCTATGGGTATTTACGGCCTCGATGTGAACAGTGTGCAGAATGTACTTGCTTTTATTGCGGAACACGAAGCGCATGTTGTTGCGATTTCAATTTCAGCTGTATTTTTCGGCGCAATGACCTATATAGGCAACGGACCCAACTTTATGGTAAAATCTATAGCCGATAACCAGGATGTAGAAACACCCGGTTTCTTTAAATATATGTATATGTTCTCAATTCCCGTCCTAATACCGATATATTTGCTGATTTGGTGGATATTTATTAAGTAAATATTCACTTGTTCAGATTTTTTAATACCTTTATATTTGTAAATGAATACAGGTAAAAAATGTAAATGCGGCTTTTCTGTTGGCGACCCTATGATAATCCCAAAAACAAAGTATAACAAAAAAGGCTACTTCTGGCTTTCAATGGGTTACAGCGCAAAGCCAACTGAAGTTGTTTTCCAGTGCCAGAACTGCGGCGAAATCATAGCTTCATCGACCGATGAAGATATTATCGAAAAATACAGGTATAATTCAGATATCATACAATAAATAATCATATCACAAATGAAAAACACCACTCTCTTAGCCCTGTTTTTTTTATTAATGCTCTCAATGACCAAAGATCCACTTTCTCAAATGACTGCCAGGGAAAGACTGAACTACCCGCTGGCACTTGATATCCCCGGGAAGGTTTATAATACACCCGGACCGGTAAATATGAAGCCGGACCCGCTTGAATTCTTTAATATTAACATATCACAGAATTCAGCTCCGCAGAATGAACCCTCGGTAAGGATCAGCCGAAAAGATACCAACAAGGTTGTTGCCGCATGGCGTGATTTCAGGTATGGTATAGATCCCGCAGCCAACCGCAGGGTTGGCTACAGCTATTCATCCAATGGCGGGCTTACATGGTCAGTTTCCCGAATACTCGATTCAACTCTGCTTCCGGGCGGTCTTACAAGAAACAGCGACCCTGTTGTTACTGTTGATACAGCCGGAAATTTCTATATTGCCGTTGTTGCAATCCAGGGACTCTCAGGCGGTAACCTGACATTAGCAGTTTATAAATCAACCAATGGCGGGCAGACCTTTCCGCAGGCATTTATATGTTCACAAACAGGAACTGAAGATAAGGAATGGATTACCACAGATCTGAGTGATATCAGCCCGTTCTTAAACACTCTGTATATTAGCTGGACAAGCTTTTCACTTGGCGGAATTAAGGTAACAAAATCAACCAATGCTGGCGTAAACTGGAGCACACCCAGCAATGTAAGCGATGCTACCGGCGGAGTGCAGGGTTCAGATATTTGTATAAGCCGTGACGGACAGGTAAATGTAGTTTGGCTGGGTTTCAGCTCTGATGCTGAAGTTACTTTTGACAAGTCCGTAAACGGCGGAGATAATTTCGGCACTGACCAGATAATAACTACAGGAACTTTTCCCTTCGGCTTACCCAATGATGTGAATACTTTCCCAACCATAGCCAGTGATAACAGTACAGGTCCAAGAGGGGGCTGGATATATATAGCATTTGCTGATAACCGCAATGGTGATTGTGATATTTTTCTTGTAAAGAGCACTAACGGCGGAACAAACTGGTCAAGCCCTTTAAGGATAAACAACGATCCTGTAGGTAACGGTAAAATTCAGTACTGGCCAACCATTGCTGTTAATAACCAGGGCAATATTGCTGTGCTGTTCATGGATTCCAGGAATACTGCAGATAACACAATTGTCGAAGCATATATTGCCAGGTCTTATGATGGCGGTGTAACATTTACCAATGAATTATTAAGTACGGAACCTTCTCCAACGCTTATACCCGGCAGCAATGTAAGATTTGGTGATTATATTGACCTGGATTATGCAGGCAAGCGTCTTGTTCCTGTATGGACTGATGAGCGCGCCGGCGGATTTAACCAGGAAATATTCACATCCGAAATTGATGAGCTGCTTCCGGTAAGCGGAAACAGTGGTAATATGCCGGCTGAGTTCAGCCTGATGCAGAATTACCCCAATCCGTTCAACCCGAATACTCGTATTTCTTTCAGCCTGCCGAATGCATCACAGCTTAAAATAGAGATATATTCCTCAATTGGTACATTGATAAAAACTATTGCCAGCGGCAGGTACCCGGCAGGGGAGCATTCAATAAATTTCAATGCCGGCGCTTTGGCAAGCGGTGTGTATTTTTATAAACTCACTGCGGGTGAATTTTCACAAACAAGATCAATGATTTTAGTTAAATAAAATTCTCATATCAAATGAAAATACTTTTTAGCTTCATAATTCTTTTAATCTTGAGTTTACCTGTAAAACTAAAATCACAAACAGATGATAGTTTATATCTACCGTTAACCGTTGGCAATAAATGGTTTTATAATACTGTTACAAGTGGTGGTTTCCCGACAGTTTATGGCCATTTTATTATGTCAATTACAGAGGAAAAGTATATCGCAGGGAAAAAATATTTTAAATGTGAAAAATATTGGGAGGGTTATGATACTATATGGATACGTTTCAATAAACTTACAGGTTACTTAGTAAAATACGATTCGTCATTTTTGAATTGTGAAAATGAAGTTAATTTGTACAAATTTAATGCTATTCCCGGAGATACTATCAGAGATCAATGTACTATAAACAGTTATTCGTGCGTATTATTACAGGATACTACTTTATTCGGAATTACATCTAAGATTAAAATGTATAACATTACTAATATTGGGTGGGCTATTTATATCAGAAATTGGCATTTTTTAAAAAATTTAGGTCTCATTTTCAATAGTAGTGTTTCAGGGCGAAACAATACTATTCATTCTACTCAAACTTTAAGAGGAGCAATAATAAACGGTGTGCTTTATGGTGATACTTCATTAATAGGAATAACAACCATTTCTAATACCGTTCCCAAATCTTACTTGTTATTAAATAATTTTCCAAATCCATTTAATTCTTCAACTAAAATTCAATTTCAAATTATAAAATCAGATTATACTAAACTTACTGTTTATAACATATTAGGAGAAGAAATTAATATTTTGGTAAATAGATTTTTGAAACCGGGTAAATATGAAATTGATTATAATACAATGAGTCTGACAAGCGGAGTGTATTTCTACAAATTAACAGCAGGTGAATTCACCCAAACAAAATCAATGATACTGGTAAAATAAAAAATTATGTTCAAGGATTATAAATTTACATGTGTTGATAGATTCTTAAAGTACGTTCAGGTTGATACACAGTCAGACCCGAATTCCGTAACTTACCCTTCTACCGAAAAGCAAAAGGATCTTGCGAAGATCCTGGTTGCTGAACTGCTTGAAATGGGTATAAAAGATGCCAACATGGATGAGTATGGATATGTTTTCGGCACAATAGAAAGCAATACTGATAAGAAAGTCCCTGTGATATGCTTTTGTTCGCATATGGATACTTCACCTGATTTAAGCGGTGAAAATGTTAAGCCTATAGTTCACAATAATTACCGGGGAGGCAATATAACGCTCCCCGGTGATAAAACGCAGGTTTTAACACCTGAAGTGCACGCTGAACTTAAGAACCAGATAGGTAATGATATAATCACAAGTGACGGCACAACGCTGCTTGGGGCTGATAATAAAGCAGGTGTTGCAGAAATTATGGATGCGGCGAATTATCTGTTGACCCACCCTGAAATTAAGCACGGCAAAATTCGCATTCTATTCACGCCCGATGAAGAGGTTGGCAGGGGAGTGGAAAAGCTTGATATGGCTAAACTTGCCGCTGATTATGGGTATACTATGGATGGCGATAAGGCGGGCTGCGTTGAAGATGAGACGTTTTCGGCTGATTCCGTTACAATAAAAATAAACGGGGTAATAACACACCCCGGCTCAGCTTACGGCAAGATGGAAAACGCAATTAAAATTGCGAGCGATATAATCGCGGCATTGCCCAAGGATACACTTTCACCTGAAACTACTAAAGGTCTCGAAGGATTTATTCACCCTGTTTCAGTAAAAGGCGGCGCTGAATACACAGAGGTAAAATTTATCATACGTGATTTTGTAACAGCGGGCCTTGCTGATAAAGAAAATATTCTAAAAAACATTACAGATAAAGTATTAACTGCTTTTCCTAATAGTAGTTATGAGTTTATAATTGAAGAATCTTACCGCAATATGAATGAGGTTTTAAAAAACGTGCCTTTTGTGACTGAGTATGCATTTGAGGCTGTTAAACGGGCGGGATTAACCCCGTTCAAGAAGTCAGTTCGCGGCGGAACGGATGGCTCGAAGCTCTCGTTTATGGGGCTGCCGTGTCCGAATGTTTTTGCAGGTGAGCATGGCATTCACAGCAAACAGGAGTGGTGCAGCGTGCAGGATATGCAGAAAGCAGTGGAAACAATCGTGCATTTGTGCATGATATGGGAGGAGAAGGCTAAACCAAATTCCATTTCCCCCTGACAGGGGGAACACAAGGGGGTCTTATACCCAATGAATAGATTTAATCTGAAATATAACGTAAAATTCATGGAAGAACGCAGGAGAAAATTGCGTAATAACATGACACACGCTGAAGTTATATTATGGAATTGTATCAGAAGAAAACAAATTCTTGGGGTTAGATTCAGACGGCAATTTAGTATAAAAGAGTATATTGTTGACTTCTATTCAACCGAGTTATTACTAATAATTGAAGTTGACGGACCTACTCACTTTACTGATGAAGAAATTGAATACGATAGATATCGGCAAAGTGAATTGGAAAGCTTGGGACTTACGTTTCTTAGAATTCGAAATGATGATATTTACAATAACATTGATGGGGTAGTTAAAGCAATTTCGATGCAAGTGGAAAGTATGTTAATTCTAAAAAAGACCCCCTCTTTATCTCCCCCTGTTAGGGGGAGATAAAAGCAAAGATTGTTAAGGAATAAATCACATTTTACAAAAAATTTTCCCTAAAACAATGAAAACCGTAATAACCTTAGTTTTACTTACTTTAACAATACCTTCATTCACTCAATCCAACAGAATATATTCTATTTCAGTAAATGGCGGTACAATAATTCCTTTAGAAAAACTTTCTTATAGATTTAATACAGGATATAATGCCGGAATTGATCTAGAAACCCGAAAAGAAAATTTTGCTTTTTTCACCTCAGGAAGAGTTAACCAGGTTAAAGGTTACCGGTGGTATTTCGATCCATATGGTATGCCTATGTTAGGAAAGTGGACATACACAATCGGTGAAATTTCTGCCGGTGGCAGGTGGTATTTAGGCAATTCAAAACCACTCAGCGCGAATGTGGATCTTGCATTCAGTATTTATACAGGTAATTATTTACATAAGATTCCCTGGGGCGTGCAGCCCGGTATTGGTGGTAATGTTAATATTAACAAAAAATTATCGGTAAATCTGAATATGAAGGTAAACGTGTTTGAGGAAGAGGAATGGGAAACTTATGCAGGAGTATATCTTGGATTAAGGTATAGCTTGAATGAATCTAATAAAAATAGAAAATGAAAATTCTGACATTCCTTTTTTTTTATGTTTAGCAGCCGGTATATCTGCTCAGAATAAACAGATCTATTCATCTGCCTTTACTGCCGGTACTTTGATAGTACATGGTTCATTGGGAAATAGAATAACCAACGGTTACAATCTTGGATTGGAATTTGAAACACGAAGTAAAGGAATTGCCGTATATCTAAATTCAAGAATAAATATTACCAAAGAAAACGCAAGTACACAAGATTTCTATTGGGGAAACAACGATAATAAACGATCATTCAGTTTAATTGAAGTAAATGCCGGCCCTAGATTTTACATTGGCAATATGAAAGAATTGTACGTCAACATCGATCTTGGATTCGGCCTTTATACTGGCTCATATTTAAGAGAGACATTATGGGGTCCGCAGATCGGCGCTGGGTTTAATTATCCGGTTACTACAGGATTTTCATTGGTACTGAACGGAAGATTAAACGTAATTGGATTTGATGAAGGGTTTATCTATACCGGAATTCATTCAGGTCTTAAATTCTCGTTTGAATAGTTTGGTAAATACCTGCTTCTAAGCCCCCTTTTAAAGGGGGACTAAATCTTGAAAATTCATAAAGTAACAATTTAACCTATTTTTGTATCCATCATTAATTGACGATGGGGATTTAAAAATCCAGCTTACGGGTTATCCGGAAATGCGCCTTCTTCCCATACATGGAAATTCATACCGAAAGGATCGCTGAACATTATTGAGTGCTCGTTGTATTCAGCGGTGATCTCACAGCCTTCGGCAAGCAAAGCCTGCTTTGCTTCGGCCAGGTTATCGGTCTTGAATTCAAAGAACGCAGAACCTGCGCCTTCGGAATTATCTTCAATTACAAAATTTATCCCGTCTTTGTTCAAATATGTATCGGTGCCGCGTTCATCAACAAATTCCATACCCAGAACCCGTTTATAAAAATCAACAGCCTTTGCGTTATCCTGAACCTGGATAGCTATATATGGTGAAAATTCAAATTTCATTTTTTTGCCTGCCTCCTGAAATATTCCCGCAGAAACCAATAAAAGGCTTCCAATGGTTGTAAATATTAATTATTAATTTCTTAAATTTACAGATTAATTTATTAAAAAAATATGTCACATATAAAAATCAGGCTTGGATATATTGTATTATTTCTCCTTATATTTCGTTTAGAAGCTGCTGCTCAGGTTCACGAAGGTTTCCTGCTGCAGGAAGGTACCTATGTGGTTCCGGTAGATGGTGAGCGGGCTAAGGAGCTTTTAATGACTGAAGATGAATATACATCCATTTTAAGCAGGTTTGATCTAATGAGCAAAACCGGCTCAAAAAGCGATACTGTTAAGCTTTCTGATTACCTGAGGAAAGCTGCTGCAACGGTTAAAAAATGGGATGAGGAATCAATGCAAGACCTAAAAGAAAATGTAGAGTCCGTCAGAAAAAAGATCTCAGACCTGGGGCTTAAGATAAAGATGCCTGAAAAGATAGAAATAGTACTTTCAGATATGTCCAACGAAGGCGGTGCGGCAGGTTATACAAGGGCAAATTATATAGTTCTGCCGGAGGGGAAAATAACGCACAGTACGTTCATTCATGAATTATTCCATGTTTTTTCGAGGTATGATAAAGAGATGAGTGAAAAGGTGTATAATATTATCGGATTCAAAAAATGTAATGAAGTACCATACCCGCCTGAGATCGCGGATTTTAGGATATCAAATCCGGATGCGCCATATAACAATTTTTATATTACAGTAAACCACAATGATACGCCTGTTGATGTAATGCTGATATTATTTTCCGGCAGGGAATTCACCGGCGGCAGCTTTTTTGGTTATATGCAATTGGGACTTCTTGTTGTGGAAGGGGATAATGCCAATAAAAAAGCGGTTTACCTCGATGGTAAACCACTTATATTAAAACTGAAAGAAGTTAAAGGCTTTTATGAGCAGACCGGCAGAAACACCAATTATAATATTCACGCCGAAGAGCTCTCAGCCGATCATTTTGTGATGCTCGTGAATCAGCAGCAGGGATTGCCGAATCCTGAGATTATTGAAGCGATGAAAGTGGTTATGAAATAAATTACATTTTTACTTCTTCACATTTCCGTCAAATACGCTGTGACTTATCCACTGCCATTTATCGCCGGTTTTCTGCCATAAGCTAAGATTGTTAACAAATTTTCCTTTTTCCTCTTCGGTCATTTCAAGATTTTCAGAAAATGATAATTTATAACTGATGACTATGTTAGTACCGGCATCGTTATTTGTAACCACAATATCAGAAAAATGGTAATATTTAAAAGTAATGGATTTTATATAATCTATAGCCACGGTACGTGATTTGGGTCCATCAGCATGCATTGATTGAAAGCCGTTGGCTATGAGTCCCTCAAGAGTGCCCCAGTCTTTATCCTTAACAGCCTGGAACAGGCTTCGCTCCATCTTTTCTCCCGCTGATTTAAGATCATCCTGTGAAAATGATGCTGCTGTAAATAGAAAAACAAAACAGGCTATACTGATGATTGTTTTCATTTTGAAGCTGCTCCTTCTATGTTGGATTTATGGATGAATTGATTTATAGTAACTCGTATCGCTGATTCATGTACAACTCAATTTTAGTGCCAATTACTCCGAACAGCGTTCGGAGCTACATTAATTGAATGGTTCACTGATCTGTTGTAGCTCGAATCGCTGATTCGAGTATAACATGATTTTCGCTTGTATTACTCCGAATGGTGTTCGGAACTGCACATTTTTACTTCTTATAACTTATTTTTCTTGGTACTGTGAACTGCCTTATGCCATCAATCGAGCCGATATAACCGTAACCGCTCTGCTTAACACCGACCCATGGTGTACCGCTCACAGCGCCGATGCCCTGGTTAACGCCTATCATGCCTGATTCGATCTTACGAGCTATATCCAGTCCCTTTTTCTTATTCTTAGTCCACACGGTAGCGCCGAGTCCAAATGGTGAATCATTGGCAAGCTTTACAGCTTCATCTTCAGTTTTGACTTTCTGTATTGCAACAACCGGACCGAAGGTCTCTTCATTCATTATCCTGTGTTTATGGGAAAGATTTGTAAGCAGGGTAGGCTCCATAAAGAAACCCTTATTATTTTTTGGCGCTTTGCCGCCTACAATTAGTTTAGCTCCTTTTTTAACAGCATCCTTAACCTGTGAAAGTACATTTGCGCGCTGCCTTTCACTCACAAGCGGACCCATATGAACAGAATCATCATAACCATTGCCGTATTTAAAGTTCTTTACACCGTTGGCAACAAGTGTTGTGAACTTATCGGCTGCTTTTTCCTGAACATATATTCTTTCAACCGAAACACAAACCTGGCCTGTGTTGCGTAAAGAACCGTTCACTGCAAAGTTCGCAGCCTTTTCTAAGTCTGCATCATTCAGCACTATCATTGGATCCTTGCCGCCAAGCTCTAAAACAATGCGTTTCAGCTTATCGCCGGCAGCTTTCATAATTATTTTGCCAACGGCTTGAGAGCCGACAAAAGCTATCATATCGATATTGCTGTGTATGAGGTAATTACCAACTTCATCAGCACCCTGAACGAGGTTTATAACTCCCTTAGGTAAATGTTTATTGAAAATATCAAATATCGCTTTGCCTGTAAGCGGGACCATTTCAGATGGCTTGAATACGACCGTATTCCCGGCGATCAGGGCAGGGGAGAGCAGGGATTCCGGCATACTTACCGGGAAATTCCACGGTGTGATGATTGCGCAGACTCCCAGCGGTGTGCGGTGCATTTCAGTCCGCAGGTTTTCTTCCTGTAAATTTTCAACAGCAAGAGCAGTTTTAGCCTGTTCAATGGTTTCGCGGATGCCGTAAGCCACTGCGTGGGTTTCACCCACTGCTGATCTGTACAACTTACCCATTTCATCGGTAATTATTCTTCCGATCTTTTCTTTCTGCTTAACAAAATCCTTAGCGCAGGCTTCAAGCATTTTGCTCCTCTGCGCAAGTGTTAATGAAGCCCATTTTTTCTGTGCTGCCCTTGCACTAGCTACTGCGCGGTCAATTTCCTTTTCGGTGGAACACTTAACCTTTTTTATAAGCTTTCCCGTTGCGGGATTGATGTCATCGATGTATTTTAATTTCATTTTACTTTCATTCCCTCGTAAGCGGGAATCTCTATTATTGATTTATTAAATTATCTTATCTTAAATCTGCAATTCTCGATATGAATATGACTTTCATTAAAACTGCAAAGCCCTTCGACTCCGCTCAGGGCGACAAAAAAATGTATTAATTGCTTTCGACTTAGATTTGCTATTAAACTTACTTTTCTATTGAACTTTCCTTATCTGCTTTAATTTCCTCACTGGGTAGCCCTAATATCTCTCTTGAACGGTTCAAAGCGTCATCAATATTGCCCCGAATGTTTTCTTCACCAATTTTTTCAAGCAACCCAGCCCGTTCACTGGCAAACATTGGCTGGGCATGAATACCTGAGAGAATTAAAACAGTGGAGTTCTTTTTACAATCATAATAAAAATCTTCCAGTGTTGCAATGCCAGTTGAATCAATTGCCGGAACATTTCTAAGCCTTAAAATAAGTACTTTTGTTGATTTGCCGACTATCCTGATAGCTTCCTTAAATTTACTTGCTGCACCAAAGAAAAACGGTCCGTTGATCTCATAAATTATAACACCCTTTGGAATATTTTTTCCCTGTATCGAGTTTGCGCCGGTTTCGTCTGATTCAATACTTTCATCAAACTCGCGGTTGATGATACCCACATTTGTAACTTCTGCCATTCTTTTCATGAATAACATTGCAGAAAGTACCATACCAACTTCAATGGCAATTGTCAGATCAAATATAACCGTTAAAAAGAATGTAGTAAGCAGAACAATTACATCACTTTTAGGCATTTTCAGCTGAGCCTTAAATTCCCGCCATTCACTCATATTATATGCAACTACAACCAAAATTGAAGCGAGTACACACATTGGTATCATACCGGCATATTTACCAAAAAACAGCATTATCAGCAGCAATACAACAGCATGCACCATTCCTGCAACCGGGGTTTTACCACCATTTCTAATATTTGTTACTGTGCGCGCAATAGCTCCCGTGGCGGGTATTCCCCCGAAAAGAGGTGTAATTATATTTGCTGCACCGTTAGCTATCAGCTCCATATTAGACCTGTGTTTGCTTCCTATCATACCATCAGCCACAACAGCGGAAAGTAATGATTCAATAGCTCCTAAGATCGCAATAGTAAATGCAGGTCCGGCAAGATTGTAAATTTTATCAAATGTAATAACAGGAATACCCGGTGCCGGAATTGAATTGCTCAATTCCCCGAATTTCGATGAAATTGTTTCTACATTTAACCCGAATATATACACAATCAGCGTACTAAATATCAGTGCAACAAAAGTTGAGGGTATCTTTTTTATAAACCGCCCAAGGAAGATTATAATAAAAAGTGATATAGCTGATACGATTATCGTATCAATATTAAAGGTAGTTATGCTTTTTGCGTAAACTGGAATTTTTGACAAAAACTCAGAAGGCAGCTCATGTATATTTAACCCCAGAAGATCTTTTATCTGTGTTGTAAAGATTATTAGCGCTATGCCTGAAGTGAAGCCGGTTATTATAGGGAGAGGTATGAACTTAATAAGCGTCCCAAGCTTCATAAAACCCATCAAAACTAAAATTATGCCGGCCATAATTGTAGCTATCATCAGCCCGTCAAGTCCGTATTTTTGAACAATACCGTAAACGATCACAATAAATGCACCGGTGGGACCGCCAATTTGTACACGGCTTCCTCCAAGTGCTGAAATTATAAATCCCGCAATTACCGCTGTGATTAATCCATTATTTGGAGAAACTCCCGAAGCTATTCCGAATGCAATTGCCAGAGGTAAAGCTACAATTCCGACTATTACACCTGATGATACATCGCTCAGGAACAGTGATCTATTGTAGGTTTTGAGGGTAGTTACGAGTTTTGGAACTAACATTATTTAGATTTATCTTGCAGCGCAGCGGTTTGGACCGATCTCAAGGTCTTCAGCGTAATCCAAAGGAATCATAACTCCCGCTTTATTGAATTTCTTTATGGTCTCATAATTTGGAGGGGTATTTGGTATGCTGGAAGTAATATAATCTATGAATTTCTGTTTATCATTCATTTTTAAAGGTTCTGAAGAAGCTTTTAAATCACCAAAGCTCATCACAACCGGTCTGATCTCGGTTTTTGTGAAGTGGCTTGGGAATATTTTCACTTCATCACTCAGTTTACCCATTATCGTTTGAAGAGTATCAAACAAAATAGCTGCTCCTTTTGTTGTTTCTTCCTTCGTCCTTGCCAGATCAGGTCTGCCGGGTGATTCCAGCAGAAGCAGGTCACCGCAAAGCAAAGCTTCATTGTTTACAAGAAATGATACGCTTCCATCTGTATGACCGGGTGTGCTCAAAACTTCAAGCTTAGTGCTTCCAATTACAAATTGTGATATATCTTTTAATGACTTAAACTGAAATACTTTATCTACTTCTATTTCATTAACATAGTAATCCATATTTAATTTTCTCGCAAGCTCCATACCGCCGGAAAAATGATCAGCATGAGCATGTGTATCAATTATATATTTCAGTGTAAGTGCATTTGCCCGTATATAATCTTCATACTCATCTATAAATACAGCCGGTTCGATAAGAGCGCATTGCTGTGTTGATTTATCAATGACAATGTAAGAAAGGCATCCTTTACCAATCCTAACGAACTGAATTACAGTAAAATCCGTAAAATCCAGCTTATAAATATCAAAATTCTCGTTCCAGCCTTTCATACCTTTTTCAAGGCTGACTGAATTATAGCCCATATCCCTTAAAATTGAAGCTGCGACCTGTGAATTCAGACCTTTTGCGCAGATAGTAACTATCATTTTATCTTTTGGAAGTGTTTTAAGCATTTCCTTTATGCCGATGTAATTGCCGTCAGAAATAAGGTCGTTTATAGGGATATTTATGCTGCCCTTTATATTCCAGTCCTTATATTCATCTTCTCTTCTTATATCAAGCAAAACGTAGCCGTTTTCTGCTGAATTTATATGATCTTTTACTTCTTTGGGTGAAATTAACAGGTTATCCATATTAGAATATTATTCCTTATTCAGAATTCTGATTTAATGATGCGAAATTAACGGTTAATTACCATAAATAAAATACAATTACAGGTGTAGTTGAACTGAACATGTTTATAAAATTTTATTCCTGAGTTTTAGAAAATAAAGATTTTATAGTGTTATAAACCCGATGTTTATGTATTATATTTGTAATACCTAAGGAGGTTTTTATGAAAAAAATATATTGTTTTCTCACATTGTTTTTTATTTTTACTCTGATTCCTTTCAATGTAACTTCACAAAGCAGCTTATCAGATTTTATTCCACTTCAAACGGGTAATATCTGGGTATATCAATGTTCAACAAATGGCTCAATGTGCGGCGGTTGTTCAGGCAGAGTCAGAATTATATTAACAGGTGATACAACGGCTAACGGTAAAACCTATAAGAAAGCAGTATCAACAAGCAGCGCTATATCAGGGGCCTGCCAAAGCTGCGGAGCTTTAGGATTAATAACGCTTTTCAACACAAGGTTTGATCTGCAAAACGGGAATATTTACCAGTTATATTCAGGGGGCTGTCAATATTCACCCGGAGAGATGATGATTGACAGTTTTAAAGCAAAGCTTGGTGATACTGTAAGAATGAACTGTATGCCACCGAATCAATTTCAGCATTATATCTGCAGTGATACAAATAATGCAACAGTTCTTGGATCAAGCCGGCAGGCAAGATTTTTCAATAATGCAGGTTTTGAAGGAAGTATTTACAGAAAATATGCTAAAGGGATAGGCCTATATCATGCTTACATGCAGGGACTAGATGGAGGCACGTTTGTATGTACCAGACAAATGATACTTCTTGGCTGCGTGATAAACGGTACTGTTTTTGGAGATACAAGTATGCTGGTTGGAATTAACCAGATCTCTGTTGAAGTACCTATGGAATTTTCTCTTTCTCAAAACTACCCAAACCCGTTCAATCCGAATACTAACATACAATTTGCTTTGCCGGAAGCGGCATTTACTAAAATTGTAATTTTTGATCTGCTGGGCAATGAAATTGAAACAATAGTCAGTGAACAATTAAATGCCGGCTCTTATGAAACCCAATGGAATGCAGTTAACTATCCAAGCGGTGTTTATTATTATCAATTAACAGCGGGTGATTATAAAGAAACAAAAAAAATGGTACTGATTAAATAAAGTTTTTAAATAAGGATTTTATCCAGCCGGTTTATTATTAAAGCCGGCTTTTTTTATTATAAAAACCGTATCAAGACTAATCCTCAAGGCACAACAAGACTCCAAGAAAATATTTTTAAAATTATTAAAACCTTTGTGTTACTTAAAGCCTTTGTGTCTTGGTGCCCAAAAGATTTATTACATTTAATGTTATGTTTTGAATTGGTATTATTGAAATAAATTTAGAACATAGATTCCCGCTTTCGCGGAAATATAAATAGCATGAAAATAAAATTTTGCGGCGCCGCTCAAACAGTTACAGGTTCACAGCATTTACTCGAAATATCCGGCAAAAAAGTACTGCTTGACTGCGGTCTTTACCAGGGTAAACGCGAAGAAGCATATAATATCAACAAACATTTCCTTTTTGATCCGAAAGAGCTAGATGTTGTAGTGCTTTCGCACGCGCACATTGATCACTCAGGCCTTTTGCCCGGACTCTATAAATCAGGCTTCAGGGGAGATGTGTATTCAACACCTGCAACCCGTGACCTGTGCGCTATCATGCTGCAGGATAGCGCGCATATACAGACAAGGGATATTGAATTTGTGAACAGGAAAAAGATCAGAAACGGTGAACCGCTTTTTAAGCCGCTGTACGGATTTGAAGAAGTAAGAGGTATTATGAAGCTTTTTAAATGCATGCCTTATAAACGGAAATTTAACCTTAACGGATTCGGAGGAAACGTTCAGGTAACATATTTTGATGCAGGTCATATATTAGGCTCTGCGCAGGTAAGGCTTGATATCAATGAAGGCGGTAAAAAGATAAAATTCGGTTTCACGGGTGATATCGGCAGGCCGCATTTGCCGATACTGCGTGACCCTGACCATATGGGTGATGTTGATTTCATGATATCAGAATCAACATACGGCGGAAGAGTGCATGATAAAGCGGCAGATATGGATGAACAGTTTGCCAAAGTGATACTTGAAGCGCTTCAGCGCGGCGGAAAAATTATTGTGCCCGCCTTCAGCGTTGGCAGAACGCAGGAGCTTGTCTATTCGCTCTCAAAGCTTTTCGCCAAAGGAATAATTCCTAAATTCCCGATATTTGTTGATAGTCCATTAAGCACAAATGTATCAGAAATATTCAAGCTGCACCCTGAGTGCTTTGACAGCGAAACGGCGGAGCTTATCTCGCGCGGAGTTGATGTATTCGGCTTCCAGAACTTAACATACATTAAAGATGCAGAGGATTCCAAAAAGCTGAATTATTTTAAAGGCTCATGTATGATAATAAGCGCAAGCGGCATGGCTGAATCAGGCAGAATTGTGCACCATCTGCGGAATAACATCAGCAGCGAAAAAAATACAATACTCATTGTCGGTTTCCAGGCGCCGCATACTCTCGGCAGGCGTATTGTTGAAGCCGAAGGCAAACAGGGAATGTTCGTTAGAATTTTCGGGGAAGAGCATGCAGTTAAAGCTAAGATATATGTTCTGAACTCATTTTCCGCTCATGCTGATAGGGATGAGTTGAGGGAATATTTCGGTAAGTTCACAAAAGGCACGCTTGAGAAGATATTCCTTGTACACGGTGACCCCGATCAGCAGGAAGCATTAAGATCAATGCTTGGTGATATGAATTATAAAGATGTTGGTATTCCCGCCAAAGGCGATGAGGTGCAGTTGTAAAATGCTGAGGTTGGTTGTAATATTATCCTTTGTTATTACAGCGGCAGTATTTGCGCAATCTGCAGATACTTTGTATCCGGTAAATGTTTATGTTAAAGATAAGCTGATGTATGGGTATATTAATCGTGATGGAGAAATAGTAATTCAACCCAAATATTATCGTGCAACTGATTTTAACAATGGCTTGGCAATTGTGGAAATTGATAGATTATCTGACCTATGGGCATGTATTAATACTAACGATGAGATTTTATTCATAATAAAAGCTGATTATTTTATTGAGGGTTTTTCAGAAGGATTTGCTGTAACAAGCTATAAGAATGATTATTTCTTTATCGATAGAAATGGAAATAATGTTTTTAATAAGACATTTTATTATGCTAATAATTTTCATAACGGATTTGCAGTTGTAAAACTTAATTCTCAAAATAGAAATATTTCAGTAATAAATAAAAAAGGAGAAATTGTATTAGATTCTTTATATAATTTCATATCTGATTTTAATAATGGTTATGCAAAAATTCAAATAAATAATCAAAGAGGTATTATCGATACTAATTTTAACGTTTCTTACTTAGATACTTCCATTCATTTTGCATTTACTGTGAACGAAAATCGAAACATTGTCAGCAATTTTATACCGGTTAAAATTAACAATAAAGTTGGATATATAGATTTGAATGGTAATATAAAAATTAATCCGGTATTTGAAAGAGGTAATGATTTTTATGAAGGACTAGCTTCAGTAAGTTTAGGCGGGAAATGGGGTTTCATTGATACAACATGGAAATTTGTCATTGAACCAAAGTTCAGCAATGCGGGTTGTTTCTTTGAAGGATTGGCACCAGTACATACTGAATATTCAATAAATGGAAGTTTTAACTCATTCATTAATAAGACCGGAAAAGTAATTATCCGGGATTCAACTAAATATCAAAGTAAATTTTTCCCTGATCGCTTCACAAGAAATGAAATATTTTGGCCAAAACCATTCAAAAATGGAATTTGTAATTATTCATCTTATGTAACGCTGACAATTTTTGAAAGATATGTAAGAAGTGATGGAAAATTTATTTGGGTTAAGGATTTATTAGATGAATAGAATATTCCTTTTCATTCTTTTGTTTATTATTGTAGCTTCTGCTTTTTCACAATCTGCAGATACATTATACCCTGTAAAAGCGTTTACAGAATCCGGTTATAAATACGGATATATAAATAATCAGGGTTACTTAAGCATTCAGCCGCAATTTACCTTTGCAAAAGATTACAGCGAAGGGCTTGCATTCGTGAAGTCAGATAATAATTCAAATTTATGGAATTGTATTAGTACAACTGGAACAACTCAATTCCAAATAAACGCAAAGTACGTTTATGATTTCAATAACGGACAGGCTAAGATCATAAATGAAAATGACAGTATATATTTCATAAATGAATCCGGTATACCCGTACAATTCATAACTCCCCCAATTGATCTTGACGCGAAGAAAACTCTAATTCCGTTTTACGAAAATATGAAATGGGGCTACAGGCTCGGACCCGATGTTGTGGTATTACCTGCAATCTACGAAATGGCAGGGGAGTTCAGTGAGGGGCTTGCACCCGTTTTTATTAAGTTCAAAGAATCTGACCTGCCCTCAGATAATTGCTATAATGCATTCATAAATGAAAAAGGTGATGTCATTATCAAAGCTGAACTGAAATATGATGATAAAGGCTTCCTGGAATCAGGTTATTTTTATTCACCCGGCCTATGGCAAAACGGTGTGTGCAGGTATTATACTTCAAACGACCCATTAACAAGGGTTGAAAAGTACATCAGGAGAGATGGTAATATCATTTGGTAATTATTAACCAGTCATTTATTCAAAGTTCTTCATATTGCATTTGTTGAAGGCAAGACTTGCCTGACTTCTGATTGAATATTCTTTTCTCTGTAACTTTGTTTCTCTGTGGTGAAAAGCTTTTAATTTTTTAAATAATTTTAACTTTGGTAAACGGCATTGAAGAGAATCCCTCATTTCCAAAACCATTTATTTCTACTGAGATTGTTGCCTGGATACCCGCTTTCGCGCCTGCATGCTGCAGGCAGGGGTATGACAACATAAGTTATATTTCGTGTAATTAGTGCAATTCGTGGTTATGGCTTTTAGTAATTTTGAAAAAAGATACCTGCTTTTACCCCAATGGAGTAAACGAAGCCATGACACCAACTCTGTTAACCCCGGAAGGAGATTGACATATACCATTATTACAAAGCCCCATAGGGGCGATGTGTTAGTATATAATCAATATACCTGTTGAGTTCCTTCGCTTCGCTCAGGAATAAAGAATTGAAATAGTTAATAAATATTGCTATTTTTGAGGGTTATAGTATAAAAATGAGAATAATAACATTATCTCTGGTTTTATATTTTTTGTTCAGCTCATTCAGCTGTACAAAGGATAAAGTTGACTGGACTCCCGTTCCGGACAGTATAAAAAATAAAAATATACAAAGTAATAATGTGAAAATAAGCTCAAAAAATTCAGTAAATACTACTGAAGATTTTACTGTAACAACATCAGATAAAAAAGAAATATCAGGTTCTTTATTTTTTTCGGAATCAAAAAAGGATGAATCACAGCCTCTGGTTATTCTGGTTCACCAGTTTACTCAAGACCGCAAACAGTGGCAGCAAAGCTTTATTGATTCATTGCTGAACAGCGGATTCAAAGTGCTGGCTTATGATATCAGGGGACATGGTAGGTCAGATAAACAAAACGGTGAGCTTGAAAGTATTTTAAGCGATCCGGAACAGGCACCCCTGGATATTAAGGCTGTTATTGATTGGGCTAAATCCCGAAAGGGGATCGATTCAACCAGGATCGCCGCCATTGGTACATCAGTGGGAGGTAATTTGGCTCTGTATGCAGCGCTGAATTGCGGAGTAAAAATCCCCATCGCCGTTTCCAACGGCAAGCAGACTTTTGAAGCTTTCACGGGATTCAATGAGCTGATGATGGGAAGGCCGAACTTCCCTAAAATGAAAAATGTGATGTTGATATGCGCCAGCAAAGATGGTGATCATGAATCAGGGCAAAAATGGATCTATGAAAATTTTTGTGATAAACCTTCTGAGATGAAAGTTTACGATTCCGGTAAACACGGCAAATTCCTGATAGAAGAAAAACCCGAAATAAATGACCTGATGTTAAGCTGGCTTAAAAAGTATTTATAGTTTTAATTTATAATATTCAAATTTACTGTATATATTAACCGGGGATTTAACACAACTAAAGTTTTAAAACCTCTGAAGTATTAAAACCAAAGGTATATTAACCTAAAGGAACATTAAGTTGATAAATTTTTTAGATTTTGCGAATTCGATTCCGTTATTAATTGTCGCAGGCGGCGCGTTAATGGTAATGCTGCTGGAAACTGTTTTTCCGCGCTCATTTAAAGGCAAAAGTGAAACGATAATATTTTATTTTTCTATTGCAGCGCTTGCAGCGGCAGTTGCTTTTTCATTTGGCGACTTAACGAAAAATTTTGTGATATATAACAAGTTCCTGCGTGTGAACACGCTTACATCAGTGCTTAATATAGCAATGATAGCGGGAATATTTATCACCGTTCTTTCATCTAAAAAATATCTTGAATCAGAAAATATCAATCACGGCGAATATTATTCGCTTCTTTTCTTTTCTCTGCTGGGAATGATGCTGATGTGCCAGGCAAATGACCTGATAGTGGTTTTTGTAGGACTTGAGCTTATGTCAATTTCATTCTACATCCTGGCCGGGTTTATGAGAAGAAAGATCGAATCAAACGAAAGCGCTATAAAATATTTCCTGCTCGGCGCATTTTTGACCGGCTTCCTGCTGCTTGGAATAGCTTTTATCTACGGTTATACAGGCTCAACAAACTTCACAGCAATTGCAGATAAACATCCCGAAAAAGATACTTTCTATTTACTCGGTTTAACACTCGTTTTTATTGCATTTATATTTAAGACCGGAGCTTTCCCGCTGCAGATGTGGATACCCGATGTTTACCAGGGCGCTCCAACAATTGTTACAGGTATGATGTCCAGTGTAGGTAAAACCGCCGCATTCGGCGCAATGATATCTTTCTTTTCAATATTCGGGCTGAACAATATTCCCATGGTAGTTGCAATGGTTGCAATATTAACCATGTTATACGGCAACGTAGTTGCTCTTGTACAGACGAATATTAAACGACTGCTTGCATACTCGAGTATTGCTCATGCAGGTTATATAATGGTTGGCTTCCTTACAATTAACGCATTTTCAATTCATGCAATTTTATTCTATTTGGTTTCATATATACTGATGCAGTCAGGTGCTTTTATAATAATTTCAATGGTTGAAGAAAAAACACCTGATAACGGCTCACGCAATCTGCTTGAAAGCTACAAGGGCCTTGGTAAAACAAATCCCATGCTTTCATTGCTTATGACAATATTTCTATTCTCGCTTGCCGGCATTCCGCCTTTTGCGGGATTCTGGGGCAAGTATTACATCTTCCTTTCAGCTATTCAGCTTAATTATATCTGGGTGGCAATTATCGGGATTTTATTGAGCCTTGTAGGTGTTTACTATTACATCAAAGTGATATTATATATGTGGTTCTATGAACCGGTTGGTGAATCAGTTACCGAGCACAGGCAGGATTTTTCATACACCGCGGCAGTTATTTCGGTTATCGGACTCTTTGCTTTCGGTGTTTATCCCGAGCTGGTTCTTAGGTACATCAGGAACATTTTCTGATAAGGTAATTCCCCCGGTTAAAATATAATATTTCTCTTTGAATAAGTTGTGAATTAAAAAGAGAGAATGAAATTAGTTTATTCCAAATGGAACGAAAGCTCCCTTACTGATGAACAAAGGCTTGAAAAGCTTCTTAATTTGTTCAGCTATATCCTTTTGCAGACTTCAGGTGATGTGAACGAAGCTCTTGACTGGCTTAGCCAGCTTGATGAGCGTTATAACTTCTTTGATGAGAACATGTCGCTAAGTGATTTCATAAATAAGCTCAAAGAAAAAGGACTTATTGATGATACTGACGGTATGTTCACCTTAACCCCCAAAGGCGAAATGAAAATTCGCCAGGATTCATTCAAAGAGATATTCGGGAATATGAAAAAATCCCCGGAAGGATTTCATGAGTCACCTATGAGCGGCAAGGGGATTGAGCGCAATAACACCACAAAAAAATACCAGTTCGGCGATCAGCCGCAGAATATAGATACCACACAGACCCTCAGCAATGCTTTTAAGCGCGAAGGAATAGACAGTTTCAGTCTGAATGAAGATGATATCGAAATTTATGAAACAGAAATGCAGACCTCGGCAGCGACTGTGCTGCTTGTTGATATAAGCCACAGCATGATATTGTACGGAGAGGACAGGATTACTCCTGCCAAGCAGGTTGCCCTTGGGCTTTCTGAGCTGATACTTTCAAAATACCGCAAGGATTCACTTAACATTGTGCTCTTTGGCGATGAAGCCCGCGAAGTTTCTGTCAGTGAATTGCCTTTTGTGAGCGTGGGTCCATACCACACCAACACAAAAGCGGGACTTGAGCTTGCGCGCAGCATTTTACGCAGAAAAAAGAACGCGAACAAACAAATTATTATGATAACCGACGGCAAGCCTTCTGCAATTTATGAACCCGGTACCAATTCACGGCGCATTTATAAAAATTCCTGGGGGCTGGATCCCAAAATAATCAACAAGACACTTGATGAAGCCATAGCCTGCCGGCGTGAGAAAATAAAAATCACAACATTTATGATAGCGCAGGATGAATATTTGATCGAGTTCATTAAGGAATTCACAGCCGCAAACGGCGGCAAGGCGTATTATTCATCGCTTAACGAGCTTGGCGAGCAGGTTTTTGTTGACTACCTGAAAAATAAAAGAAGATTTGAAGATTGAAATTAAAACGAACATTGCTGAAGTATGCTGTAATACTTAGTTTCTTTGTAACCCTGCCGGGAATTTATTCCCAAACGGACAGCGTTAAATCCGTTGATTCGCTGATCTTTAAAGGCACACTCGGCAAATTCAAAAACGCAGTATCAATTTCAACTGCCAGGGAAGAGTTTATTTTTGTATCAGACCTTGAAGATAACAAAATTTACAAGCTTTCAACCACCGGTGTTGAGCTTGCATCATTTGGCGGCTCAGGATTAGGGCCTAATGAGCTTAACCAGCCATATTCCATCGATGCATCAAACGGGCTTGATGTGCTTGTGGCAGATTACCAGAACAACCGCATCAAAAGGCTTGATATAAACCTGAATTACATTTTATCATTTGATTTCAACTCATATAACCTTACGGCTGAATCATCAAAAAAAATATACAACCCAAACGGCGTGATGACACTAAGCACAGGCGAAGTATACGTGCTGTGCGACGCCACAAATTATAAGGCTGCAAGAATAAACGATTACAGCGAAATAAGCATAGTGTTCGGCTCCAACAGCCTTGGCGCGGAGCGCCTTGAAGAACCGGTAAAGATAGTAAAAGGGAACCAGCTTGATATGTGGATACTTGATAAAAAAACAGGTGACCTAATAAATTTTAATAATTTCGGTGTATTCGTAAAAAAAATTACCAAGCGGGGAAATAGTCCAATAAAAAGTATTGCATATTTTAATGATAATTTATTTATATTGCATGCCAATGAGCTGATAGTTTATGACTTAAAGAAGGGACAGTTCTCAAAATTCTACAGATTCCCTGCAATTAAGAGTTTAACCGATATCGCTGTAATTGATAAGAACACCGTTTTGTTGTTATCAAAAGATTCGGTTCATAAATACTCAATTCAGAATTAACTAAAATTAAAAAAAATAACTAATAGCTGGTAACACTTTCCCGGATACGGGAATTAAAACGGGTGATATCATAGGCTGTTTTCTTAAGAAAGGAAAACATCATGGCAAAAGATCTAAACAAAGCAATGCTTATCGGCAGATTGGGACAGGATCCCGAACTGAAATATACCCAGAGCGGTATAGCGGTAGTAAGTTTTTCAGTGGCAACCGGACTTAAATGGAAAGACCAGGAAGGCAACTGGCAGGAAAAAACCGAATGGCATAACTGCAAAGCATGGCGCGGACTTGCTGAAACAATAAGCAACTATCTTAAAAAAGGAAGTAAGGTTTATGTTGAAGGCAGGCTTGAAACATCCAACTGGGAAGACGAGAACAAGAAAAAGCATTATAAGACGGAGATCGTTGTAGATGAAATGATAATGCTTGACGGAAAAGGCGATAACTCAGGCGGAAGCGGTAACGGCGGTAATTACAGCCAAACCAAACCCGCAGGTAAACCTGCAGCAACAACAGATGATGATTTACCGTTTTAGTTTTAAATAAAATAGATACAGATCAAAGGCTGTCTTAGTAATAAGGCAGCCTTTTTTGTTTGTAGATACAAACAATTTATCTTAATTTACAATAATCAAATTCCACGCCATTTGAAAAAGCTGCTTAAAATAACGCTTACCGTATTTTTTACAACAATATTATTGCTTGGCTTTGCTGTGCCTTTAAATATGCCAAACGGTTTTTGGTACCAGCAGTTTATGCCGAATATAAATAACATGCCAATTTCAGATATTATTTTCGTTGATAGTTTAAATGGGTATGCTATTACAGGAGATCAAACACCAAATGATACTAATTATATTCTTAAAACAACATCAGGAGGTGATTCATGGAATATTATTTACAGGGCATATAGAAATCATTTAAGGATAAAATTCTTAAATTTAAATACAGGATTTGTGTGCGGGGGTTTCAATACTTCAAGCGGTGAACTGATTAAAACCACGAATGCCGGAATAAACTGGCAACCATTAAATACTCCAGGTTCTATATGGTATGATGATATGTCATTATTTGGAGAAGATACAATGTGGCTGGTTCAAAGAAGCAGTCTAGATGGCGGAATTTTCTTCACCTCAAACGGCGGAGTGAACTGGCAGAACCAATTTTCCTCAGGCAATCAGAATCCGAATAAGATATACATGTACAACGCAAGAATAGGGTTTATGTCTAACAGCTCTGCATTGCCGAATATATACAAAACCACGAACGGAGGTGTGAACTGGATATTAAATATCAGCGGACAGTATATCAGGGATATGACTTTTACAGATAGCTTGACAGGCTGGTATTCACATGGAACAGGCGTTTATAAAACTACAAATTGCGGAAATAACTGGATAACACAAATTCTCCCAACGGGAGGGAACATATTTGTAACAGGAGTAAATAAATTTTCAGCGCTAAACAAGGATACTTTGTGGGCTGTCGGTGGTGTAATGGCTGTAGGTTCCGGTTCACGGGGTATATTATATAGGACCATAGATGGCGGAAACAACTGGCTGTTTAATTTACCCGATACTTCTATAAATAATTTCATGTATTATCATTTGCAATTTATAAATAGAAGAATAGGCTGGGCATATACAACAAACAGAGGTATTCATACAACCAACGGCGGCGATACAACATTTTTGCTGCCTGTAAATCAAATAAACACAGAAGTACCGAAAGAATATAAACTATATCAGAATTATCCAAATCCATTCAACCCGGTTACAAATATAAAGTATTCTGTGAAAGGTGAAACGTCAAACGTGAAACTAGTAGTATTTGATATAACGGGTAAAGAAATAACAAAACTGGTAAATCAGGAACAATCCGCAGGAATATATGAAGTGGATTTTAGTGGTAACGGATATGCTTCGGGAGTATATTTTTATAGTCTTACAGTTGAAGGAATTATTTTAGACACAAAAAAAATGATTCTTTTAAAGTAGCACAAATTAATTCCTCCGCTTACTTTAAATTATCAGTAGTATATATTAAAAAAAACCTCTAAAATTAGTGGTTTTTCATTATTTCTGAAAAGTCGTTCTCTTTTTGCGGGCAATTCAGTTAATAATTGGTTTTTTCAGGACTTTGAATTACTAGTATCATTCCTAAGTATAATGGAGATTGTCAATATATAAAGCCTTTCGGGGGTATAATCAGCTTTATATAAGATTTCGCCTAAATTGGTGTCTTTTGAAGTAACTGCTTTTATTTCTTTTTCATACTGCTGTAATTTACTTACTGCAGCAACAATGGATTTTCTGTTATAATTAAAAATTAAACAATATTAAAGATTTTATAATATTTTAAAATTGTTATTAAAGGTTAATTAATTCAATTTTATTTCAGTAAAAGCATTTTTTTTGTTTCAATAAAGTTTTGGGTGTTTAATTTATAAAAATATAATCCGCTTGAAAGCTTATTTGCATTATAAATTATTCGGTATTCACCGGCATTTAAGTTTTGGTTCAGTAATTGATCAATCAATTTTCCATTTATATCATAAATACTTAAATGTATCATTCCGGGTTTATTTATATTAAATTCAATTACAGTAGTGGGATTAAATGGATTAGGGTAATTTTGTTTCAGCTGAGATTTCATTGGCACATTACTGTTAATCTGTGTTATTCCAATAGGTTTAATAGTTACTTCACAGGTCCATGCCTGATGTATTCCTGATTTATCGTCAAACCAAATTGGCCGAATTTTATCACCGGCTGCAGTTATACCGATATAGTCTCCCATATAACCGGGTGAACCTTGTTCCGATTTTACCAGCCATGCATGGCCGCTCACTTTAAAATCATTCCATGTTTCTCCGCCATCGGTAGACCGAGCCATAAATGTTTCGCAAGAATCTCCAACAGAAGGAAAATTTCTGTTATCATAAAACGTAATATTTATTCCGCCATACTGATCAACACAGATTGCAGGGAAAAACTGTACTTTACCGTTATTCAGCGGGTCCTGATTTACTTTTATACCCGGAGACCATGTAACGCCTGAATTTGATGAATAACATAATATAATATCTGCATCGCTTCCGGCTGGCTGTAAGTTATATGAAGAAGTTACAATATACACTCGTCCATTAAATGGCCCGCCGCTCTTATCAACAGCTATTCTTGGGTTTGAGTTTACACGGATTCCCCATCCGTTAAAATTTGATTTTAATATACCGTTAATATTCAATGCAGTATCGGTTGGCTGCCAGTTAATACCTCCATCTGTCGACTTGCTAAATGCAATAAAGTCTTCATTTAGAGGTGCAAAAGTTATTTTAGAAGCCCAGCAAACATAAACCTCACCGTTTATACCCGTTGCTACTTCACATCCACCGGGATAGTGACCTGTAATAACAGTATTAATCTGTTTAGGAACTGTCCAGTTTAATCCGTTATTAGCAGTAAAAGATAAAGCAGCTGAAATCGGAACAGTAAGATAATTTGACCAGACTGCATAAGTCCTTCCGTAAAATGGGCTTAATAAAGAATTATCTATACCAGCCAAAATTTTATCAGCGCTTCTCTCCTGAATGACTATTTTATCTGACCATGTAAAACCGTTGTTAGTAGAATATGAACAAACTGCGCCATAATTGTTTCCTGTAGTATTAGCTATTGCTATGTAAAGCATAACACCGTTTATATCTATAATTGGTGCAGGATCAAATGCAGCATTTGAAAATGGTGCAAAAGCATTGGTGCCGAACCAGTTAATACCTCCATTTGTACTAATAGAAGACCCTAGAATGTATGAGTTAAAGACTTTTGTATTAAATGCGCTGAATATAATATCAGGATTGTGCGGATGAACTGTAATATTAGTTTCTGTCTGAGAAACTGAATCAGAAGGAAGAACCCTGTAGCTTGGACTAATATTGAATGTAGATTTATTAAATTTATCAGTGCTGTAAGTTCTTTGATGAAACTGTAATAAAGTAATGATAAGTGAAAGGCTAATGATAGTTACACGCAAATAAATCATATTTTATTTTATAAAATTTTGTTATGTGCAGATTAAAATACATCTATTGCATACTAATTACAATTCAATCAGAATATAAAATTAAATTTGATAATCCCAGTAACTTTTTTATTTTGTTACTATTATTAGTGTTTTCAATTTCGAAATTATCGATTTCGTGTAATTTGTGTAATTCGTGGTTACAATTTTGATAATTTCCCGAACCAATAAATTAGAAATAAGAAAATAGATAGGACAGCCATATATACTATAAAAGCCTCTAACATCAGAGGCTTTTATGTTTATATATAATACACTTAGCTATTTATAGTTCAGGATATATCCATCTTCTTTGAAGATGTGCGCAATGAGCGCCGTACGCATCCAAAGGCCATTGACTTCCTGCTTCCAGTACCATGCGCGCTGGTCTTTATCTATCTCCGGGGGAATCTCATTCCGGCGGGGGAGCGGGTGCAGAATTACCGCATTCGGCTTCATTTGATGCAATAATGCCGTTTTAAGGTAAAATGTTGTGTAATCTATGGTTTTCGACTCATGCTGCTTATCATATTCATCCTGAATCCTTGTATAATAAAATACATCCGCTTTTTTGATGTATTTTTCAAGGTTATCTGATTCTTCAAAACTTATCTTTTCCTTAAGCAAATACGCCCTGATATCATCCGGGATTTTTAGCTCCTCAGGTGATAAAAACACAAATTTAATACCATCAAAATTGCTCAGCATATAAACCAATGAACGCACAGCTCTGCCGCGCTTAAGATCACCGATAAATGCTATAGTCTTGTTCTTAACCTTGCCTTTAAACGCCCTGCATAGCGTGTAAACATCAAGCAATGCCTGTGTTGGGTGCTCATGCGGTCCTGAACCTGCATTAATTATCGGTATAGGCTTATCTGAATTATTGAACATCAGCGCAGCTTTTTCAGCGAGATTCTCCTCAACATGGCGCATTATTATCATATCAGTGTATGAGTGCATGGTCTCAAGGGTATCCTCGATGGATTCGCCCTTAACTTCGCTGGAATAACCTGCTGAACGCATATCGCTGGTTTTAATTCCGAGTATCTGGCATGCATTGTTGAATGAGAGGTATGTGCGGGTTGAAGGCTGTGCGAAATACAGCACTGCGCGCTTATGTGAGAGTATAGACTGCAGAAAATCAAGCCCGTCTTTGCTTTTGGCTATTTTTCTGATGCGGTCAGCAAGCTCAAACAGTCCGTAAAGCTCACTTCGGCTGAACTGCTGAGCGGAAAGTACATGGTATATTCTCCCTGAGGAAAGAAGCTTAAGCCGTTTTTTTTCGCTCAGCTTTTCAGCTTCTCCCCAGGTATTTATTTTACTTTTTTGTGTGATCTTTTTTACCGTAGCTTAAAGTTTATTTGTATTTTTTAACGAAATCAGTCAATATCTGTGTCAAGTCCGGCCTGCCGACTTCCTGAAGGTCATAATCTATCCTTACAGCCGGCTTATTAATCTTGATAACACGCCTCAGATCGATCGGTGTTCCGATAATAACCGCATCACATGGTATCTTGTTAATGGTCGCCTCAAGGTCCTTCATCTGTTTATCACCGTATCCCATAGCCGGTAAGAGTATTCCGATACCGGGATATTTATCGTAAGTATCTTTTATGCTCTTAACTGCATAAGGTCTCGGGTCAATTACTTCGGCAGCTTCGAACTTCTGAGCGGCAATTGTGCCGGCGCCGTATTTCATTTCACCATGCGTTAATGTGGGACCGTCTTCAACAACCAGAACTTTCTTACCACGAATTAACTTAATATCATTTGGATTTTCAAGTGAAATAGGGGAGGCTGCTTCTACAATTTTAGCTGCGGGATTCAGCTTTAGAACATTTTCTCTAACTGTATTAATTTGTTCTAAGTTAGCTGAATCTATTTTATTAATAACTACCACATCTGCAAGATGAATATTTGTTCTTCCGGGGTAGTAGCTCATTTCATGTCCGGCGCGGTGAGGGTCAACAACTGTGATAGTAAGATCGGCTTTATAAAATGACATATCATTATTTCCGCCATCCCAGATAACAATATCAGCTTCTTTTTCAGCATCACGGAGTATAGCTTCGTAATCAACACCGGCATATATAACATTGCCTCTGGAAATATGCGGCTCGTATTCTTCCATTTCTTCGATGGTGCAATCATGCTTTTTCAGGTCGCTGATAGCCGCAAACCGCTGAACTTTCTGCTTTGCAAGATCGCCATAAGGCATTGGATGCCTTACTGAAACGGTCTTTTTGCCAAGTTTCTGCAATACATCAACAACTTTGCGTGATGTCTGGCTTTTTCCGGCTCCCGTTCGGCTTGCTACCACTGCAACAACGGGCTTAATTGATTTGACCATAGTATCTGCCGCGCCAAGTGTAATAAAATCGGCTCCCGCTGCGTTAACTATTGCGCCTTTCTGCATAACATAGCTGAAGGGGACATCTGAATAAGAAAATATAACCTGGTTAACGTTGAATTTTTTGATCAGATCAAGCAGGTCTGATTCCGGAAAAATTGGGATTCCTTTAGGATACAGCTTGCCGGCAAGGCTTGCCGGGTATTTACGGCCTTCGATATTTGGGATCTGTGTTGCTGTGAATGCTACAACGTTGTATAAAGGGTTATTTCTGTAAACAACATTGAAGTTATGGAAATCTCTACCAGCAGCACCCATGATCAATACATTTATTTTAGTCATTTTGGTAGAATTTATATTAGTAACTTATACAAATATAGCACTTAAGGTCATTACCAACTATGATTTAAGTCATAAATGCGTGAATCCTGAACGAAGTGAAGGATCTTATTAGGAGTTTAGACAGGATAAAAAACTAAACAAATTTACGGATCTTGCTTATGGTTTGGTATGTGTATTAATAGTTAAATGCAAAACTATTCAGGTCTTGCGCTTAAATTGAGATTCTTCTCTCACAAAGTTCGCTCAGAATTAGTTGCTATTTCAATACAGGCGCGTAATTACCAAGCTTCAGTTCGTCAATTTGTTTGACTTTAAAGTCCAAAGACTCGTTTTTAAGCTTTTTCTGTAAAATGTTGTTATTTACGTGAATTTGCATCCTGCATTGCTCAAAATATTCCTTTAAGCCGTCAACTTTCAGCTTAATCGTTTCTGATGCGTTTAAAACATCAGCATCAGTATTGAACTTGAAATTATTGGCATAATCTATGTGGGCATTTACATCATTTACGAATACATTTAAAGTATCGATATCCTTTAATATCAATTCCTCAGTAGCGTCATTCTGATAGCTTTGCATGAGCCTGAACTGAGCCTGTTCACGGTAAAACATTGAATCAAGCTTTGCCAGGGCGAATTGCCATTCGGCTTTCCAGTCATTTTGTGCATTGGTACTGCAGGTAAATAAAGAAGCGAAGAATATTATAGAGATGAAAAAATATTTATACATATATACAATTAGATTATTTAACACATCAAAAGTAATTAACCGAAACTATAAAAGCAATCATCTAAAACCCCAAATTTACGGTATGCGGAATTATCCAAAAACACAGCATTTTCACATATTGTGGATAAATTGAGAAATAATATATATTATGTAAAGTTGAATGTTATGTTTATTTATGCGATTTGTTGATAACTTTCGGTTTCTGTTTCAGCCTGTTCCCTTTTACTATCTGTGAGTTGCCTTATTTTTATACCGGATAATTTTATTCATCTGATTTTGTATGTAAACAGTTTGTTATCAAAATATATTAATGAATAATTATTAGTGCTAAATATAAACTATTCTTATTCTATATCTTAAATGAACTTGATCTGCATTAGCAATACAGCAGCTCTCATTTATTTTTTAAATATTTTTAATTATTTCACTAAATAAATTGATAAAATGCTGAATTTCTGTTATTTTTGTAAATGGAACTAAATTTCTACTTAATACTGGCGCTCCTTTTATTTTCGATCGGAGTAATCGGAGTTTTAACGCGCAGAAATGCGATAGTTGTATTTATGTGTATTGAGCTTATGCTCAATTCAGTTAATCTGGTATTCGTTTCATTCTCATCATTCCTTGGGAATCTAAACGGGCAGATATTCGTATTTTTTATTATGACAGTTGCCGCAGCTGAAGCTGCTATCGGACTGGCTATCATTATAGCCCTTTACCGCAATAAATCAACAATTAACCTGGATGAAATTAATATTTTAAAATGGTAGAGTACTTCTATTTAATCACGGTTTTACCTTTAGTCGGATTTTTGATCAATGGCCTGTTTGGCACTAAAATAAAAAATGAAAAAGTCTCAGGTATAATAGGCTCATTAATGGTATTAGGTTCGTTCATAATCACAATTATGGCTTACCTGCATATTACTTCACTGCCTGAAGGCTCACGCAGCATTACCATTCCCCTTTTCAGCTGGATAACAACAGGTTCACTTAATATCAGCGCAGCTTACCTTGTTGATCCGCTTTCTGTTACAATGTGTTTAATTATAACAGGCGTCGGATTTCTTATTCATATTTATTCCATCGGCTACATGCATGGTGATAGAGGCTTTGCGAGATTCTTCGCATTCCTGAACCTCTTCATTTTCGCTATGCTTAACCTGGTGCTTGGTGATAACATGCTTTTAATGTTCCTTGGCTGGGAAGGCGTTGGATTGTGTTCATACTTACTTATCGGCTTCTTTTATGAAAAGAAATTCGCTGGTGATGCGGCTAACAAAGCTTTCTGGGTGAACCGTATTGGTGATTTTGGTTTTATGCTTGCAATGTTCTTTATATTTATGAGCTTCGGTTCACTGAACTTCGCTGCCATCAATGCAGCAATTCCGGGTTCAGCTGTTCCGGTTTCAATGTTCACAATTATAACATTACTGCTTTTTGTCGGCGCTACTGGTAAATCAGCGCAGATACCTTTATATGTTTGGCTGCCTGATGCTATGGCAGGTCCGACCCCGGTATCAGCGCTTATCCATGCCGCAACAATGGTAACAGCCGGTGTATATATGATCGGCAGGACTTCCCTGCTGTTTGCATCAGCTCCCATCACAATGGAAGTTGTTATGATAATAGGCTGCTTAACAGCCTTTATGGCCGCAACAATTGCAGTTGCGCAGAACGATATTAAAAAAATACTTGCGTACTCAACAGTCAGTCAGCTTGGATTCATGTTCATGGCAATGGGTGCAGGCGCTTTTTCAACCGGTATATTCCACGTTACAACGCATGCATTCTTTAAAGCTTTAATGTTTCTCGGTGCTGGCTCGGTTATTCACGGAATGCACGAAGAGCAGGATGTAACAAAGATGGGCGGCTTAAAAAATAAAATGAAAATTACATTCCTTACATTTTTAATGGGCGGAATTGCGATCTCAGGTATTCCCCCGTTCAGCGGATTTTTCAGTAAAGATGAGATCCTATCTAAATTATTCTTTGCAGGACACTATCCTGTATTCGCAATTGCAGTGCTTACCGCATTTATGACAGCATTTTATGTATGGCGCCTGATAGCTTTAACATTCTACGGCAAGCCAAGGTATGATGAAGCACATGTTCACCCGCATGAATCACCGGCATTAATGACTTTCCCGCTCATAATACTTGCTGTACTTTCTGTGATAGGCGGATTTATAGGTATTCCGCATATATTCGGACCCAACCTGATAGAACACTGGCTTGAGCCTGTATTCGCTCCGGCGCTTGCGCTGCTTCCTGAAAATCACGTAGTTGCTTCAACTGAAATAGGGCTTATCGTATCATCAGTTCTTGTAGCTGTTATAGCAATACTTATTTCACTTAAGATGTTCAAGTCCGGCGAAAAGCTCGATGCATTCTCAGGCGGATTCTACAACCTGCTTCGCGATAAGTACAGAGTTGATGAGCTTTACAATAAGATAATTATTGCGCCTTTAATGTGGCTGACAGAAATATTTTACAAGATACTTGATGTTAAAATAATTGACGGCGCTGTGAACGGTACTGCTAAATTCTTTAACAGCCTTTCGCTCGACTGGCGCAAGCTCCAGACAGGTATTGTTCAGGATTATGCAATTGTATCCGTAGCAGGTATAGTCGCAATACTGCTTTACATACTGCTCAGGTAAATTAAAATGATTATACTTTAGATATCTTTTTAATAAGGAGATATTTAGAGGAGGAGAAAAGGGATAAGCTGAATAATCTTATCCTTTTTTATTTTATGATATTATCCGTTTAAATTCTTTGTCATTAAGGGAAAAAAATTCTTTCAATTTCTGCAGACGAGGAGACTAAAAATTCAGGTTTAAGCGGTTCAAGCTCTCCCCTGCTGCCGTAACCATAGGTTACAGCTAGTGAATCGATGCCATTGAGTTTAGCCCCGTTTATATCGTGGTACCTGTCCCCTATCATAATACTTTCATTTTTAATCAATCCGTTCATCAGCAAAACGTCAGCTATCAGCTTATCTTTAGGCTTATTATCTGCTGACATATCAGAGCCGTGAATGCTGATAAAATACTCCTTCAGGTTAAAATGATCAAGCACAGTTATTGCGAACTGAAGCGGCTTTGATGTGGCAATAAAAAGCTTAAAGCCGCAGCGGTGCAGCTTTTCAATTAATTCACCCATGCCCGGATAAACATTATTTTCGAAAATTCCCGTAACTGAATAATGCTCCCTGAAATGTTTAACTGCAGTATCTGAATCATTTACATTCATATTATGCCTTTCGGTATAATATGCCCTTAAGGGTGAGCCGATATAACTTTTTAGCCTGTTAATATCGTTTTCAGCTAACCCGGTTTTTTCAAGTGAATGAAGATATGAGTTTATTATACCCGGACTTGAATCAGTAATAGTTCCGTCCAGATCGAATAATATATTTTTATATTTCATTAATTACCTGTAAGTTTCAGTTCACGGGCACGTTTCTTTTCAGCTTTTGTCAGAAAAGCAACGGCAATTAAAATAAATCCCAGGGTGATCCAGTCTTCTGTAACAGGATACTTTCCTCCAAATACAACAGCGAAAATCAGCGTGGCAGCCGTTCCGGCTATAAGTGATGTTAATCGGTTCACAAGTCCCGCAAATGTTGCAGTTCTTCCTTTGAACATGAATATAAATACAGAAAAGAAAGCCAGCAGCCCGAATGCAAGACCGGATATCATTGCCCATTCCCATAAATTATCAGGTGTGTTGAATGCTTCACGGAACTCAATGACCTGCTCTATGTTCCACCCGAAAAGATCAATAGAATTATAAATTATTATCCCGCCAAGTAACATGGAAAGAGTTGCAGCTATCTGTTCAATTGCAAAAAAAGCTTTATTATCCTGTTTAACACCCTTGCCCCTGGTGTTCTTGTAGTAATTCATTATATAAATCCTGATAGAATAAGCAATAAGGTAACTTGTCAGTATGGTCATAGCAGCAGTTGAGCCTATAAAATCAAAACTGCCGGGTTTCATATTAACCAGATTTGCGGCAACAGCAATAACAGCAAAAATTACAGCTGCATTTTCTTCCCAATACACTTTTTTAGTAAGTATTCCCTGCTTTATTTGTATAGCATCAATTATCCTGCTTATAACAATAATGCTGCCGCGCATAATAACCATTGCTACCATAACACTGATAGGCAAAGTGTACATTAAAGTAGTTGTTGGAATAACAACTGCTGTACAAATTCCTGACGGAATTATGTAGAGGAGCTCAGAAGGAATTTTTCTGCCGAGAAAAATACTGTAAGAATTTGACTGCATCCTGTACCATCTGAACATCAAAACTATAACAAGCGCAAGGAGGTTCCCGCCTATTGTGTTATATACAAGGTAATGTAGCTCCGGCATACCCGGGAATCCCTGTTCAGGGCTTCCCAAAAAGTATTTTACAGAAATTCCCGTTATTACATAAAGTAAAAAATACCCTATGCAGAACTGAATTAGCTGACTTGTGCTGCCTTCTTCTGCTTTAAATAGCTTCAATTAATGGCCGCCCCTGGAAGGCCGTGCATTCCATAACTTTAACATTAAAATCGCGCCAATAACTGAAAATCCAACCATACTCGGGCCCCATGTATTCCAGCCGTAGGTTTCAATCAGCCAGCCGGCTCCAACGCCCATAACTGAACCTCCCACATACTGCATGCCATCGAACATACCTGCTGCAGTTGCTGCAGCGCGTTTGCCGCCAAAATCCATAGACGCGGTGCCTGAAAGCATAGAATGAACCATCGAAATCGCAAGTGAGTTAAGCGTGAAAGCGATAATAATAGCTTCAAGGCTTGGCGCTAATGCTACTATTGTTAAGGAAATAACCTGTATCACATAACCTAAAAATGCTACAGGCGGCCTTCGGTGCCCAAAGACTTTATCTGAAAGGAATCCCGCTATAAAAGCCCCTGCAATACCGGCAATAACCACTGCAAATGCATTTCGCTGGAAAACGGGATTATCAAGCTGCAGGTGGTGAACCTCCTGCATATACCTGGGGAACCATTCTTCGAATCCTTTTCTCACAAGCCCGGTACAGAATTCCGCAGCTGCAATAGTAATTGCTATGGGGTTTGTGAATACTTTTTTGGCTACATATCCAAGTGTGATCTTTTCAGTATCGCCGCTGGTTGCATCCTGGGGATCGAAATCACCTAAACCTGCATCTTTGGGTGTATCTTTTACGAACATAAAGGTTAACATGGTGAATACCCCGACTATCATTGCCGGCAGGAAGAATTTCCACTGCCAGGGCAAGCCTGCAACAAGAGCTGTTGTCATTAAAGCATATACAGCAAACCTGCCGCTTTGTATCATAGAACCGAATATTGCAGAAAATACGCCTCTTTCGGTTACGTGGAACCAGCCTGCATTGACTTTAATGAGCGCTAATGCGCTGTAAGACTGGAAATATTGGTTCAGGGTCCACATACTTGCCAGGTAGATGAGCATAAATGTGCCTGTACCTAAAAATCCCATATAAGCAGCCAAACCGAAAGCTACATTAAAAACGCATGCACCGGCTGCGCCTATTATCATAGCCTTTCTTCCACCCCACCTGTCAGCAATGGGTCCGTTAAAAATTGCAGAAAGACCGTATAATAAGGTACTTATAGTTATAATTGTCCCGATTTCTGTTTTAGAAAAGCCAAAGGTATCCGATAGTTGCTTATTGGCAAAGCCAAAATTATATCTCGCCATATACATTGCTGCATATGTTAAGCCTAAAGTCATCCAGTTGATTCCCCGCCTTTTTTTGAATGCAGGCGAATGTACAGGTTTATCCAGCATCTTTTCCATATTTTTCGCTAATTCAGATTAATTTTGAGATTGAGTTATAGATTTGCAAATAGTATTATTATAAAATTAATGGAGTTATTCTTCAAATATAAACAAAAACTTAAACATATTTAATGCTAGTAATAGGAAGAAACCCGGTTTTAGAAACAATAAAATTCGCGCCCCAAACCATCAATAAAATTGTAAAGCTTGAGACCGCAAACGATAATAAAATAAAGGAAATAGAAAATTCTGCTAAATCAAAAAATATTACCATAGAAAATTATCCTAAAACATATTTTGAAAAGGTACTTGATAAAAATGATAAGTCAGAAGGAATTTCCCAGGGCATTTTTGCCGATGTAAAAGATTTTGAATATTCAAAAACTACAGAGATACTTAAGTCACTCAACGATAAACCCAGAACTACATTAATTATACTGGATGAGATCCAGGACCCGCATAATTTCGGCGCAATCATCCGGACAGCAGTTTCAGCCGGTGCCGATGGTATTATTATTTCAGATAAAAATTCAGTAAAAGTAAACCATACAGTAATAAAAACATCTTCAGGGGCTACCAATTACATTAAAATTTCAAAAGAACCTAATATTTACAAAACCATTGAGATGCTGAAGGAGAACAATTACAAAATTACAGGAACAGTGTTAAAAACAGATAAAGAGATCTATAATTTTGATTTTCCTGATAAATGTGCGCTGGTTTTCGGTAGTGAAGGTGAAGGATTAAGGAAAAATATAATAAATTTATGTGATTTCCTTGTAAAAATACCTATGGTAGGTAAAATTGACTCCTTAAATGTATCTGTTTCAGCAGGAGTTTTCTTATATGAGATATTGCGGCAAAGAAGCTGTAAGGCTCATTAGTTATTCAGGGTCGCCAATATCATCAGTAATTATACCGAAATCAAGGTCTTCCCTGTCAAGCAAATGAGATTTGTCTTCATTTAACATGTTTAAAGCCCGGGCTTCATCTGCCTTTTGAATATATATAATTATCGGAATTCCGGCAGATATTTTTCCCATAATTCTTGTTCCAAGCTCATCTGACGCAGTATCAGCTTTATTTTTGGTTAAATATTCTATAGAGCTGTCCCTTAATAACGCTTCGATAAGCTCTGATTCCATATAATCATACGTTTCACATAATATTACCCAGGATTCGTCCATGTTATCCATATAGTAGTTCAGTTATTTTATAAGGATCATCTTTTTGGATAAATAATTATCGTCTGCCTGCATAGTGTAAAAATACACGCCGCTTGAGAGCTCCCCTGCATTAAAGCTTATTGATCTGTTCCCGGCCGGCTCGAATGAATCAACTAATTTTCTTACCAGCCTTCCGGAAGCATCATACACATATAATTTAACATATGCATTCTTAGGTAATGAATAATTAATTTTTGTAACAGGGTTGAATGGATTAGGATAATTCTGCTCTAATTTATATCCTGCAGGCACTTCGCTGCCATTTGAATTTATTCCAATCGGTGGAATTGCTGAGATTTTAAGCACATATAAGCCGGTTGACCTGTCAGATGCAATTATTTTTCCGCTTGGGAACATGTAAACACCCCAGCACCCGTCATAAGTAAAGCCGTTATTCTGCGGATAAGTGTCATACCAGGCAATTTCTACCGGTACGGAAGGATTTGATATATTCAGCAATCTGACTCCTGCGGTATAATGTGCCGCCAATGCATAATTGCCGTAAATTTCAACGTTGTGTACAATTGATGAATCGATACCGGTAGGCTGCCATTGAGCAACCAGTAACGGATTAGTTAAATTATCAACTTCCCATACTTTTAGTAACCTCGGGAATCCGCCTATTTCATCAGTTACATAAAGATAGCTTCCATCTTCAGTTATAGCAGTATTATGCGGACCGGGTTGAGGTATATTATACCATCTTGTAATTGTACGCATACTATCTTTATTTACTGCATCTATAGCATAAATATAACCGTCAAAAATTGCAGCACCCCAAATGGTATCATTGTATACCCGGCAGTCATGTATGTAATGTTCATACCAGTTACCGCGTTTTACGGGATTTACCGGATTAGTTGATACATCAAAGATAAATATCCCGCCTCCGTTATAATCACCCCCGCTTAAATATAAATACGGACCCTCCTGGGAAATTGTATGCGTTCTGGCATAACCTGTAAACGTAATTGTATTAACCAAAGATACAGAATCCGGCAGGTACTGAAGGTCAACCACCTGCAAACCGCTGCCATAAGCTTCTGAAACAATATAAGCATAGTGTCCAAAGGTTTTAAACTCACGCCAAAGTGATGTTAATCCCGGTACAAACCCGGATTCAAATACATTATTAGTATCTGTTATATTGTAAAAAGCAGTTCCATTGGCGCAACCCAATATTGCGTATTCGCTTCCATCAGGTGCAGTATATCCCCAAATTGCAGAGTAAAAATTTGTAAAATGTTCATTCTTATTGGCAATAAGCCGCATATTGCTGTTAGGCAGCTGCGAAAAAACATGCATCGAAAAAATAAAGAGGACTATAGCTGCTTTTATAATAATTTTCATTTTCCAAGTTAATTATCTGTTAACATAAAAACAATATCACATTACATCAATAAAAAAGCCCGCTTCAAAAGCGGGCCGGTTAAAAATTTAAGCTGAATTATTTTGTTAAAACAAGTTTTTTAGTATCTCTGAATCCTTCTTTTGTTGTAATTGAATAGAAATATATTCCGCTGGAAAGCCTTGCAGCATCAAAATTCACCTTATAATTGCCGGCTATCTTAAATTCATCAGCAAGAAGAGCTACTTCCCTGCCCACAACATCATATATCTTTAATGTTACATATGTTGATTTTGGCAGGTTATATTCAATTGTTGTTGATGGGTTGAACGGATTTGGATAATTTTGCTTTAATGAAAATCCATCGGGAATTGATTCATTGCCTGCAAGTCCGGTGATGTTGCTGCCGACTTTTATAACAAATAAACCGCCTGACATATCAGAACCAATTATTTTTCCTGATGAGGGGAACATAAATACTCCCCAACAGCCTGCAAACTGAGCTGAATTGCTTGAAGGATAAGTATCATACCAGGCAATTTCATTAGGTGTTGTTGGATTTGAAATATCAATTATCCTTATACCTGCAGTATAATGCGCCACAACAGCCAGGTTATTATAAATTTCTACATTATGAACTATAGCAGTTGTAATATTTGTAGGCTGCCAAGTAGTAACCAGTGTTACATTGTTAAGATTTGATTTATTCCAAACCTTCAGCTTGCCGTTTGGCGATGAAGTTTCATCTGTAGTATAGATATATCTTCTGTCATTAGGAATAGCGCAGTTATGCGGGAACGGGTTGGGATTATTCACCCAGCTTCCGATTGTTACAAGATTATCCTTGTTAGCAGCATTAATTACAGATATTGTTCCCGGGGGATCATATATATTACATGCATAGATTGTATCGTTGAGAATTCTTGAATCATGTATATAAAAGTTTGACCATGAACCGCGTTTTACAGGTGACTGTGGATTTGTAATATCAAGTATGGTCACTCCTCCCGGATCCGTTCCACCCTGTGTATTGTTGCCGCCATGCAGGTATAAATACGGTCCTGATTGAGAAATTGAATGTGTTTTTGTATATCCAGTATATGAATATGTAGCAACAAGGCTTACAGAATCCGGCAGATATTGCAGCGCAATGATCTGCAGCCTGCTGTTGGTGCCTTCTGAAACAACATAAGCATAGCTTGAAAATACCTTCATTTCGCGCCAGCCTGAAGCTACTCCGGGCACAAAATCAACTTCATGAATGTTAGCAGTATCAGTTATATCGTAAAATGCTGTTCCTGTACTGCAGCCTAAAATAGCGTATTCCCTGCCGTTAGGACCAGCGTAACCCCATAAAGCTGAGTAACCGTTGCCATGTTCATCTTTCTGTGCAAGCAAAGTTGTATTTTGGTTTGGTAATTGTGAAAATGCTGTTGCTGCGCTTAAAAATAATAAAACAACAGCTATAAATGACCTGTTTAGATTAATTTTCATTTTATTATTTGTTTAAGATCATCTTTTTGGTTTCAGAAAATCCTTTATCAGTTGATAAAGTATAGAAGTAAATACCGCTTGAAAGTCTGCCTGCATCAAAGCTGATCTTATGAGCTCCTGCATTTCTGAATTCATCTGCAAGTAAAGCAACCTGCCTGCCAAGAATATCAGTAACTTTTAATTTAACATGAGCTGCTGTTTTAAGATTAAAATCTATATATGTGGTTGGGTTAAACGGGTTTGGATAATTCTGTTTTAATTCAAACTTATCTGGTGTTTCATTTCCCGGTTCATTGATACCAACTAATGGAATGGTTGGTTTTACAACATATAAACCGGTCTGTCTGTCAGATGCGATTATCTTACCGGAAGGGAACATATATACTCCCCAACATCCATTGAAGTTTGAACTGTTATTTGTTGGATAAGTATCATACCATGCTACTTCAGTAGGAGTAGTAGGATTTGATATGTTTATTAACCTGATCCCTGCTGAATAATGTGCTACTAAAGCGTAGTTACCGTATATTTCTACATTGTGAACAATTGCAGTTGTAATACCTGTTGGCTGCCAGTTTGTTACAAATGTTACATTTGAAAGATTTGATATATTCCATACTTTTAATTTTCCGTTTGGTGATGAAGTTTCATCGGTAGTATAGATATAGGTTCTGCCTGCTGTTAAAGCAGCATTGTGCGGGAAAGGATTGGGATTATTTACCCATGATGTAATTGTAGTCAGATTATCCTTGTTTGCTGCGTTTATAACTGTTACAGTTCCCGGCGGATCATATATATTGCAGGCATAAATGGTATCGTTTCTTACCCTGCTATCGTGAACGTAATGAGTATTCCAGCCGCCTCTTTTTACAGGTGCCAGCGGATTTGTAAGATCTACAACTGTAACGCCCTGTCCAAAGCTGCTGTTACAGCCATGCAGATAAAGATACGGGCCATCCTGTGAGATTGAGTGTGTTGTAGAATGGCTTGGCATATTTGATGTACCTGCCAAAGTTACTGATGCCGGAAGGTTTGAAAGGTCAATGATCTGTATTTTGCTGTTGTTAGCTTCTGAAACAACATAAGCATAATTAGAAAACACTTTCATTTCGCGCCAGTTGCTGGTAGGTCCGGCAATAAATCCTACTTCAACTATATTTGCTGAATCAGTTACATCATAGAAAGCTGTACCTGAAGCGCAGCCTAAAATTGCGTATTCACGGCCATTGGGAGCTACATAACCCCATAATGCAGAATATAAATTTCCGCCTGTTCCGGGATGTGTATTTCTGTTAGCCAGTAATGTCATATTGCTGTTGCCAAGCTGAGCGAAAACATTTCCTTCAGAGGCTGCAAATAAAGAGAGCATAAGTAAAAAAGCCAGAAAGTATTTCTTAATTATCATTTTCTTGTTTAAAATTAATAAAAATTAGAATTTGAATTCCGTGATTATATGAAAATATGTTCTAATAAGCAATAAGCGGAAAACTGCCTATATTAGTCATATTTACTACTGATTTTTATCGTCTTTTTCGGGGTTTTCTATGTTGAATTGCTTAATTTTGGTATAAAGGTGACTTCTTTGAATATCAAGGGATTCAGCGGTTTTGGATATGTTCCAGTTGTTTTCAAGAAGCCGTTTTTCAATGAAGATCTTTTCTGAGATATCCTGAAAATCCCTTAAACTGCTTTCTGAATTAACTAATTTATCCATTTCAGAAGAATACGGCTGATTTTCACCCTCTATGTTTTTTCTGTCTATTTCATCAGAATCTGAAAGGATTATAAGCCTTTCAATAGTGTTTTTCAGCTCTCTTACGTTACCCGGCCACTTTAAAGAGCTTAAATATTCAAGAGCCTTTGGGGTGAATGTTTTTACAGGCATATCGTTCTTAATAGATATTGCCTTTGAAAAAAAGCAGACTAACTCAGCAATATCTTCTTTCCTGTTTCTCAATGGTGGTAAAACCAAGGTCAGAACATTCAGCCTGTGATAAAGATCTTCCCTGAATTTACCTTCTGATATCAATTGATTAAGATCCCTGTTGGTAGATGCAATTACCCTTACATCAACCGGTATAAAATTACTGCTTCCGAGCGGTTCAATCTTGTTCTCTCCCAAAACATTCAGCAGCTTAGCCTGTGATTCCATGCTGAGGTCAGCTATCTCATCGAGGAACAAAGTTCCGCCGTTGGCCATTTCAAATCTTCCGATACGTTTACCGGGTGAAAATGAAAGATAGCCTTCTACACAGCCAAAGAGCTCAACTTCAAGCAGGTCCTTCGGTATTATAGCGCAGTTGAGATGAATGAAAGGCTTATCTGCCCTGTCGCTTAATCTGTGTATCTGTTTCGCGGCAAGCTCCTTGCCGGTTCCGTTCTCACCGGTGATTAACACCCTGCTTGATGTTGATGCAATTTTTGTGATCTGGTCTTTAAGTCTTTTCATTTCATCGCTTGAACCGAGGAACTCTGCATCAGTATCAAATTTCTTCTTCATGCTTTCATTTTCAGCAAGAAGCTTTCTGTAGTTCATCCCGTTTTGAATGGTAAGCTTAAGCCTTTCTACATCAAATGGCTTTGAAATGAAATCATACGCACCAAGTTTAGTGGTTTGTACAGCTGTTTCAATATTTCCGTGTCCGGATATCATTATTATTATCGATGAAGGGTCAATTTTACGAAGCTCCTGGAGTACTTCTATACCATCCATTTTCGGCATACGTATATCAAGAAGAACGATATCAGGATCAACCTCTTTGAACTTTTCAATCCCGGTTGGCCCGTTGAATGCCTTTTCGATCCTGAACCCGTCATGTTCAAGTATCATCTTAAGGACATCTACTATCGCCTTATCGTCTTCTATGATTAATATTGTACTCATTTACTCTATTAATTACTCTATACTGAGCTTTTTTTCGGCTCTTTCTTTTCTGGTATAATATATTCTTTATACAATTCCTGCAAACCCGGAAAATATTCCAGAATCTTATCAAACAATGCAGGGGCAATTTTTGTGACAGTTGGATATAATAATGAACTCTCCCTTGTTGATTTCGAAGGCAGATCGGCAACTGAAAGGTTATACAATAAAACACTAGCTACGAGTAATCCCTGGATAAACCCGACTATTGTGCCTAATATCTTATCTATAATGCTTGTACCGGAGTTCATGGAAGCGATAAATCTGGCAAGCCATATTGAAGCACCGTAAACAATACCGATTATCAGTAAAAAGCTTAATACATTTACAAATACCTGGTTTTCTTTTATAACCTTGCTTAAAATCACTGATACACTGCTGTAAAAATTTACAGCGAGTATAAACCCAAGAATAATTCCGGCGATTCCAAGGAGCTTTCTAAGGAAGCCTTTCCTGAAACCGAAAAATGTCGGTAAAGTAACAATTAAAACAATTACTATATCTAACCAGTTCAATTTGTAATATTAAATATTAAAAAAAACACAAAGCCTCTTTTAAGAAACTTTGTGTATAAAATTATATTATTTACCAGGATCAGTTTTTGAATTCAGCTTCAAATCTTTTTGATTCATTGATATATTTTGATTTTGGATACTGCTCTTTAAGCTTTGCAAAAACTCGTTTTGCATTTTCTTTATCACCTGCATTGGTGTATGAACGTATTGCATAGAAAAGGTTTTCCTGGTTAATGACCACTCCTTTGTTTACGCTTGCGGCTTTTTCAAAATATTCACCGGCTTTTTTCAGGTCACCTTTAGCTTCATAAACCGCACCCATACCGGAAATACAGGAAGCTTTAACAATATCGTTATCTCCGCCGTAATTATCAAACTGTTTCAGGGCATTATCATAATCTTTAACATTAAAATAGCAGTTACCCAGGTAAAGCTTAGCGGTTTCACCGCTTTCAGTGCTGCCGTAATCGTTAACTATCTGGTTAAGGCCCGTAATATTTGCGGCAGGGTCACCGTTTATAGCTTCCGGATATTTACCCTGTTCATATAAAGAAATAACTGCTGAGAGCTTAACTTCAGCTTCTTCATTCTTTGCTTTTTTATTGCTGAAATATAAAAATCCAACCACAACAAGTGCAAGTAAAACACCAACACCAATATAAACTTTTTTCTTGTTTTCGTCACTATCAAGCCAGTTCCTGGCTTCAAAATAACCGGTTACAAGCTTATCTTTCTTAATTTCTTTATGCGTAATCTTTTTGCGTGCTTTTAATGAAGACATCAAAAAACCTTTCTTAAAAATGTAGTATTCCTGTGTTTACAAACGACAAATATATGCATTTTTTTGCAATTATTCAAAGAATTTATTTGTAACCTAATATATTATAAGTTCCACTTATGAATTACAATATTATAAAGCCTTTTTTCGTTTGATATAAATTTTAATAATTTTTGATTTTTTATGTATTTTTTAAGATAGTCGACAGCTTCTTCATATTTGTTAAAGTTTAAGCATAAATATGAAAAATAATTATTTATAAAGCTTTCGTCCAGTAAATACGGAGAATCAGGATATTGAGCGATAAATTCTTCATAATCATTCAATAATGTTTCTGATTCGTTATTTACAGAATGTTTGGAACTGATATAAGCTGCATATATATGTTCTCTGTAAGAATTCCCGGGGTATTTATCCATTAAACTTTTGTAAACTTCTGCTAACGTTAATTTGGTTTCGTTTTGTTTAATAAAATTGAGAATAAACTTATCTTCATAATTGTTTTCAATGACATTCAATTTAAATATACCTGAACGATATACCGGCTTCAGCTCAGATATCATATTAATTCTGAATAATACAGGTTTGATATAATATAGGCTGTATTTGCCCTTTGGAAAATATCCAGAATTTGAGAAGAAGGTTTTTTCCCGGATTTCTTTAAAAGGAATTCCCAGCTTTCCCCAGTTATTAATTTTCATAGCAAAATACAATGTGTCACACGGGTTAATGATATAAGCACTAACCGTATCGATCATCTCTATACCGCAGCCAATTGAATAATAATGAAAACTTTTTATATATTCACCTGCCGGATCTTTATATATAAAATTTCCGTCTACAACACCTTTGGTATTAAATGCTTCTTTGATAACTAACGGAAGGGTATCGTGATTTACCAGGATAAATTCAGCAACTACAGGTTCGTAAACCTTGTATTCCTGTTTTTGCAGGATTATTCCAAGCTCGTATTTGCCGGTATTAAAAGTTTTATAGCTATTATTATTTTCAAAATTGTTTAATGTGCAACCGGCAAATACGAGAACTAAAAAAAATAAAATTTGTATATATTCATATACATTATACTTCTTTTACCTGAAAAATGTTCTGGCAACATCGTAAAAATCATCGCCAACAAGCTTAAGGTCTTTTACAGCATCTTCGATAGGTATATCTATGATTTCAGTACCTCTAAGCGCAGCCATTCTGCCGAATTTACCTTCTTTCACCATTTCAACCGCATGAACTCCGAACCTGCTGCCAAGCACCCTGTCATACGCAGTTGGTGAACCGCCTCTTTGTATATGACCCAGAATTGTAGCGCGTGTTTCAACTCCTGTTTTCTTTTCGATTATCTCTGCCAAAAGATTAGCTATACCGCCAAGCCTTACGTGGCCGAAAGCATCGAGCTTTTCATCCTGGAGGATCATCTCAGAGCTTTGCTGGTCTGATTTGCTTATCTTTGCGCCTTCAGCTACAACAATAATTGAAAATGTCCTTCCGCGTTTTTTTCTTTCTTCCATTACCCTGATAACCTCACTGAGGACTATTTCTTTTTCAGGTATTAGAATAAGATCAGCGCCGCCTGCGATTCCCGCATGCATTGCTATCCACCCGGCATGCCTTCCCATTACCTCAATTATCATAGCCCTGTGATGTGATTCAGCAGTAGTATGTATCCTGTCGATTGCATCCATTGCTATATTTACCGCTGTATCAAATCCAAAAGTGTAATCTGTACCGTTGAGGTCATTATCTATGGTTTTTGGCACACCAACAACTTTAAAGCCGGTTTTTGAAAGCTTGTTCGCAACCCCTAGTGTATCCTCTCCGCCAATAGCAATTAAAGCATCCAGTCCTATTGATTTTGCATTTTCAATTACTTTTTGCTCTCCGCCTTCAGTTTTGTACGGATTAGTTCTGGATGTTCCAAGTATAGTACCGCCTTTTTGAAGTATTCCTGATACTGCATTCATATCCAGAGGCCTTGTGTAGATATCCATCAGGCCTTTCCAGCCATTTTCAATTCCAACACATTCCCATCCATAAGCCAGTGATTTTCTAACAATAGCTCTTATTACAGCATTTAACCCGGGGCAATCTCCGCCTCCGGTCAACATTCCGATTTTCATTTAAGTTTAATTCTCCTGTACTTGTAATATATTTAAAAATAGTTCCGGTCTTAAAGCTTTTCTTATCTCCATATAAACTTCGTCTGAAGTTATCTCCTTCATGCAGGTAGGTTCATTACAGCCGTAATCATGCCCCAGGTATAAACACGGTGAACAGTATTTACTGCTTTGGATGGTTACAGCATTTTTGTTATATGCTCCCCATTTAACAGGATTTGTCGGACCGTGAAGCCCTATCGTCCTTGTACCTACACATGTGCTCACATGCAGGATACCGGTGTTGCTGCATAACATCAGTTTCGCTCTTTCAACCAACGCGGCTGATTGTTCCAGAGTGAATTTACCCGCAGTATTTATCGAATAATCCTTTAACGCTTCGTGAAGCGGATCGCATAAATACCTTTCAAATTCAGTGCCGGTAATAATTATTACCAGGTTTTTATCTGCATCATGAAGCCTTTTGCCGACATTAATGTAATTTTCCAGAGCCCATTCCCGTGGTTTGCCGTTCTCACCGCATCCGGGGTGGAAACAAATTACCGTTTTATCTTCCAGCCCGTGTTCTTTCCAGAAATCATCCCTGAACTTTCTGTGTTCAGGTTTAAGGAAAAACTCAAGCTGAAGCTCATCAAAGTTATATTCACCGCTAATCGGGACAATACCAAGCGGAATCAGCAGATCCATAAAGTTCTCAACTTCATGCTTTGTCCTGCTGTGCGCAGCTACCGCATCATTAACAACATGCTTCCACTGCCCTTTTGTTCTGAATCCGATGGAATAATCCCTTTTTGTAAAAATTGTAATAATTGAATTGATCCTTTCCCACTGTCCCGCATCAATTACTACTTCATACTTGGTTTTACGTAATTCCTTTACAAATCTGTAAAAATTTACGGGATTTTTAAGGAAATCATATACCCGGCAATTAATAATTCTGTCAACGTACGGTATTTTTTGAATTACAGATAAGTTTATATCGCTGCACATAAAGGTAATTTTAGCCTTAGGAAATGAATTTTTAAGCTTCCTTAAGGTAGGTATCAATAAAATACCATCACCAATAGCGGCAAGTTTTATAAATAAAATATTCTGTATGTCTTCTATGGGTAAGCGTCTTTTTCTCCTTGTAAATAAAGCTAAAAAAAGCACAAGGGGTATCCCAAAATACCGGTCAAAAAACCTGAAGATCTTTTTTCTACGCATCAGTATATGAAAGATAATTAAATATATATTTTATATCAATTCAGCTATCTATATTTACAACCTGATTTAAGTTTTTACGTTCCAAAATGCAAAAATTATATGTATTTTGTATTCAAATAAATCGAAATGATAACTAAACTGCAGAAAAACAAGCTGATAAAATCAGCTTTGAGTGTTTTAAAAAACTCACACTCGCCTCATTCCGGATTCAAAGTAGGAAGTGCGCTGCTTAGTGTTAACGGCAAGGTATTTTCAGGTACAAATGTTGAATTCGATGCCTTATCGTTAACTGTATGCGCAGAACGGGCAGCAATTTTCGGTGCTATTTCAGGGGGAGAAAAGAAGTTTAAAGCCATTGCTGTTGCTACCAGTTCAAATGAGTTCATTTATCCATGCGGCTTATGCCGCCAGGCGTTGGTTGAATTTAACCCTAACATGGAAGTAATATTAATTACTAAAAAGAAAGAGATTAAAAGCTTTATTTTAAAAGATATTATACCAAATTATTTTAAGCTGAATAAAGTATAAAGTAAAAAATATGTACGATTTAGAAAACAAAAAAATGTCAGGGCAAATTGAAGTAATCTGCGGCAGTATGTTCAGCGGAAAGACTGAAGAGCTTATCAGAAGGCTAAGGCGCGCGCAGATTGCCAAACAAAGGGTTGAAATCTTTAAACCCAAAATTGATAACAGGTACAGTGAAAATGAGATAGTATCACACAGCGAGCAAAAAATACCCAGCACTGTTGTTGAAACAGCAGAGCAGATACTCCTTTTTTCCGCTGAAGCCGATGTTATTGGAGTGGATGAAGCCCAATTCTTCGATTCATACCTGGTGGAAGTATGCCAAAAGCTTGCCGCACAGGGTAAACGTGTAATTGTCGCTGGCCTTGATACTGATTACAGGGCAATACCATTTGAGCCTATCCCACAGCTTCTGGCTATTGCGGAATATATAACCAAAACACTTGCCATTTGCGTTAAATGCGGCGCACCTGCCAACCGAACGCAGCGTATTTCAAACACCGGTGACAGGGTTTTGGTTGGCGCTACCGACCTATATGAAGCACGCTGCAGAAGCTGCTATGAAGAGCCGGTAGATTAAAAAAATATAACATTATGATTATTGAAGGTACTGTGGAGGTCTTTTGAAAACCATTACATCATTCGGTACAGCTTTTATAGCACCAAATGAGCCGTTTTATAAAGAAATCGAAACGATCGGTAAATATTTAGCAGAATCCGGCTATTCAGTCTGCTGTGGCGGTTATGGCGGCTCTATGGAAGCAATTTCAAAAGGAGCATTTGAAGCAGGCGGTAAGACTATCGGTATTGGATTAAAAGGGCGGGATATCTCTCCTAACCAGTATTTATCGGAATTTATACTTTCTGAGAACTTAATGGCAAGAATCCTAACCCTAATTCATAAAGCTGATGCTTATATTGTATTCAAAGGCGGTACAGGTACACTGGTTGAACTATCGGTAGTGCTGGAATTAATGTATAAAAAATCAATGCCGGCTAAAAAAATGTTCTTTTACAGTGATTTCTGGAAAAATACATTGCTAACTCTTCAAAGTGAAAGTTCGGACCTGGAAAAACTCTTAAATGAACAGATTCATTTCATTAATGAACCGGAAGAGATAAAGCAATATATTTAATAAATTTTGTTTTAAATCTTTTAATTAAATTTTTTTAACCTTAATTTAGAAGAAATTCCCGGAGGAAACAATTATGCTTAAAAGTCTTACATGTTTATTACTCATTATTATCGTAAATTATTCATCTGCTCAATGGGTTGAGCTGAATTCAGGCGTAACAACCCGGCTTAATTCGATAAGCTCTGTTAAAGACCTGTGTACATGGGCATGCGGAGCAGGCGGTACAGTAATTAAAAGCAGTAATATGGGTGATAGCTGGCAAAACGGAAATCAATCAGGTATTCCCCTTTCTGCAAGCCTGAACCATATTTTCTGCATTAATGAAAATATTGTTCTTTGCTCCGGTATTGATGGCTCCACAGCATACCTTTACAAAACAATTAATGGTGGCATAACATGGAATATTGTTCATCAGCAGGCTTCCGGTAAATTCAACGCCCTTCATTTTATTGATGGAAATACCGGAATGCTGGTTGGCGACCCGGTCGGCGGAAGATGGTCGATCTGGAAAACTATCAATGGCGGTAATTCATGGGATTCCACAGGCTGCTATTTAGCGCAGAACGGAAGCGAAAAAGGTTTTAACAATTCACTTTGGGCTGCAGGTGATAAAATATGGTTTGGCACCGATAATTTTAAAATATACAAAACCCCGGATTACAGCGCTACATGGCAGGTTCAATCAACAGGCAGTGAAAAAAATTCAGCTTCTTTATGGTTTGATTTTGATTTTAATATAGGCCTTACAGGAAGCAGTAACCTGCTTAGAACATTTAACAGCGGCAGTAACTGGAACATCGAATCTATACCCGGCAGCGGAAACATTATCGCTGTAACAGGCAGCGCGCACTCACGGTTCAACTGGGCAATTAGAAGCGATAATAAGATTTATTTAAATCCCCATAATACCAATATATGGCAGCTTGATTACACAGCACCTAACGGGAATTATACTTATATGACAATCGAAAGGAACGGTTATTTCAGCGGAGCGGTATTTGCAACCAGGGATAACGGCGGTATATCAAGGACATATTTTCTATCTCTTGGTATCAGTACTATTTCATCCGAAATTCCGGTATCATTTAAATTACACCAGAACTATCCTAACCCTTTTAACCCGGTTACAAAATTCCGCTTTGATATAAAGCGGTCAGGTAGTGTAAAAATAAATATCTTCGATATCAGCGGGAAAGCTGTAAAAGAGCTGCTGAACAATAAATTGGAAGCCGGGACTTTTGAAGTTGACTGGAATGCAGCCGAATACCCAAGCGGTGTTTATTTTTACCGTTTGGAGACTGGCAGCTTTACAGATACAAAAAAAATGATACTTGTGAAATGATACTTGTATTATGATTATTGAAAAATTTAAAGCGTCATTTTCCAATGACGCTTTTTTGTTTATTTAAAATATTTTATATTCACAATTGCTTTTTCCGTGTTATCAGGCATTTTAAAAACTACGCTGCATTTTATTTCCTGTTCGTTTACAAATTCAAATATAAATTTATACTCCTGGACTTCACTTGTTTTCCCTGAAGGATCTATAGTTGAACCGCTTAGCGTGAGAATTTTAGTATCTTTGTTATAGTCACCTTCACCGGTAACTGCATAAGTGCCCATTTCATCAATTCCGTAGTAAGTATACTTATTGACCCTGCGGTCATAACCTAAAATGCTCAGGCTTGCAATTTTCATACCCATTGATTCAGTATTCTGCTCAAAGTTCATAAACCTTCCGCCAAGTATCATTTTCCCTTCAGCAGTTCCTTTGCCTTCCATTACCATTCCGCCCCCAAAATCATATTTAAACTCAACATTCCATTTTCCATCAAGCTTTTTGATCAGGTCATGCTCAGGTGCCGGACCAGCAATTTTCATTGCTTCATCATTTTCTGACTGCGCTTTTATTACTGCGGAGCTTATGAGCATTAAAACAATTATTATTGATTTGAGAATTTTCATATTTATGTTAAATTTTACGTTTATAAATAATTTCTGTAGCTTTTGCTTCATCGCCAGTTGGGGTTACGTTATAAGCAGTTAAAATTATATTGTTGTTATCTGAAATTTCCATTTCACTTCTCCACCCCCATTTAGCAGTGCCTTCTTCATTGGTATCATAATACCCCATAACATCAAATTTTTCTGAACCAGGCTTGCTTTCTGAGTGCATAATTGCCGTACCCATGTGGAAACTATCAACCCAAACTGACTGGTAAACTCCCCGCATACAGTCAAAACCGTAAATTGTGATTCCTTCAAGGGTTTTACCCTGCATTGAACCTGTATATTCATGCAGCAAAAATCTGCCGCCTAAAACTGAGGTGAATTTTCCGGTTACCGGGGATTCATCCCCTATTACATCCGGTTCAAACCATGTCTTTGCAGTACCTTCCCACTCACCTTCCAGCTCCTTCAGCTGTTTATGAACTCCCCCTGCTATTGATTCACTGAATTTAAATTTTGCCATTATATTTTTTATATTATGATTTATAAATTTTTAAATAATTTTATACCTGCAAAAATAACCTGAAAACCCATTAAAACCTTCATACTAAAGTATGAAATTACTAAAACTAAAGTATTATTTATGTTTAACCTGATCAATTACCGTTTTTTTTAATGTTATCTGATAAACCAAAAGGAGTTCATAAATATAAATATATTTACAAAACTCCTTTTAAAATGTTTTAAAGCTATTTAGCAGAAAATTGTGAGATAATTTAAAATTTACCTGCTAAAATCTGATCTTATTTATATTTTCGACCAGAAAATCAAATCCAAACAGCATTGTAAAATAGAAACGCCATTCTTTACCGTAAGTAACGGTTTTTTGCTCACCGGTAGTTGAAGGAAATATCCTTGAAAACTCATCTAGACCATATGAGGCATTGAATGTAAAAGCAGTTGGATACACATAATATGAATATGTAAGAAGCCTGAGTTCGAAACCAACATCTTTTTTCATTTCTTTAAGCTTGGTAGCTTTGTTATACCATGCATTACCGATATCTCCGTAAACTGATAAATACAGCTTATCAAAATAGAACTGGAGGAACTTGAAATCAAGGTTTGTTGCCAACGGGAATCTATATGTCAAATTCGCAGTAGCGTACCTGTTGCCACCTATTGCATAAAATGGATATCCTTTCATGTTCGGGAAGCCGCTTGCGTAAAAATCAAAGAAATTATCCTGCTCAGGACCGAAAATAGTACCTGCCCGCAGCCTTAGGCTTAAAGAATGTGAATTGTTGAATAATCCGAAGCCCTGCAGCAAGTCTCCTTCCAAACGGTGGAATTTAGCTTTTTCAAATGCTTCAGTTACATTGCCCTGGTCATCTATAACAAGCTCAGGATTAAGATCATTTATCTCGTAATCATATTTCAGCCTGAAATAACGGCCTATTGGATTTATATCATCATTCTTATTTGGAAGAAATGAGCTGTATGAATAGGTTAATGAAAGATCCCTGCCTGTAAAATAATTAGTTGATGAAGCCGATACCTGCCTGTTTATAGAAGGAATAATAAATGTGCTCAGCTTTGATGAATAGGATGAGAATGTGAATCCGGCCCGCATGTTATGGTTGGCATTAATGATTTTAAAGCCCATACCAAACTCAAACTGAAGCAGGTCATAAGTCACATCAACGGGTATTGTATCAAGTCCCGCAACAAGGTCAGCTTCAGTTTTCCTTGTAACATTATACCCTGCAAGCTGGAACGAAGGTGAAAACCCTAGTTTTTTAAGGAACAGGTCTTTTAAGAACGGAACACCGTTGTTATAATCAAACTGCAGGAAAAGATCCCTTTCAAATTTCCTGTTAATTGATGCACCTCCGAATATTCCCATCCTGCCTAAAACATCAGAAGAATAAAAATATAAACCTGGTTTTATTATATCAAGAAATTTACCGTCTTTTGTATAATTATCAAATCTTAGAACAGGTATTATGAACAGCGGTGTTGCAACGTTATTGTATTTGGTAGATGTGTATGATTTAACACTGTCATCTTTGAAGTTTTTCAGCTTCAGAAAATCATACTTGTTTTTTGCAAGTGATGAGTTATCGCTGTTTTCCTGTTCATATTTTTGGATCAGCTTATCGGGTCTGTTATATTTTGCATTCTTTTCAGCAATAATAGTATCAAACTCAGTATAATTTTTCAGTTCATTGATTTTGTAGCCGCCTGTTTGCCATGAAGCAAAAGTCAGGTTTTTTTCACTATCAACAGACGGCATAAATGCTCCGCCAATAACATTGGTTAGCTGCTGCATAAATGCCGTACTGCTTTCCTTTGTCATCCTTGCATTGTTGATCAGGTCATACTTATAAATATTGTATATTCCGGTAATATCTGATGCGAAAACTATTGATGCGCCGTCTCTGGTATATACGGGACTGCGAAAATCTGCGTTTGGATCACTGAAAATAAAAAATATTTCCCCGTTATCAACATTTATTTCTGCAATTTGCCTCGAACCTTCTTTGCTGTAATCAAATACAATATTGTTGTTCACCGGTGACCACCTTGGTGCGTATATCTGTTCACCATTGGTGAATGTGGTGATCTGTTTAATATTCCTTTTTTCTATTTTTTTGCCGTTCGGAGCCGGTGCTATAAATAAGTTCTGTGTTCCGTCATAATTTCTTACAAAGCAGATCCATTTACCATCACCTGAATAAGCAGGTGCATGTGCTCTTAAACCGTTTGTAAGCTGGGTTTCTTCTTCTTTTGAAACATCGTACTCAAACAGGTCAAAAACAACAGCATCATGAATATTCGGCTTATTCCTGCGTGAAAATATTATCTTTTTGCCGTCTGCAGACCAGTCATAAGAACCGCTGACGCTGGCTATTAGCATTTCATCATCCCCTGAACCTGATGTATTATGGATGAACATAGAAGTTGAACCGTAATCATACTCTTTGTTTGAAAGGTATGTTATCTTTTTCCCGTCAGGAGAGAACTGCGGGTAATAATTTGCAAAACCAACATCAGCTATAATTTTACCTTCCACCTGGTGGCTTTTAATGCCTTCAACACGGTTCTTGTAGTCCTGTTTCAGGAATGCTTTCCATTCATCATAAAGATCGCTGCCTGATTTGCCGATTGCCTTTTTGAAAGCTCCTTCGGAATTTAATCTTGTCAGGTCACCCAAATTTTCAGATACCTCGCGAAGCTTATCTTCGCCGTATTTCTCAGCGATATATCTTGATAGCGCAAAGCCTGAATTATAAATTGATTCTGCTTTATATGTTGTCACAGAGGCAAACTGTCCCATTTCTTCCCATGTAAGCATATTATCGCCTAGTACACGCATACGCAGTATCATATCTCTGTGCGCGTCCCAGTAATCGTAACCAAGCTGCTGGCGCTGGTATTGGGCTGTACCTTCAGCGAACCATGCAGGAACTCCAACTCCCGAGATCGGATAAGAAATAATTGTATTGGGATAGCCGTATAAAACATCCGGCCTGCGTTCTTTTTCATAATTCAGGAACTGCAGGTATAATGAAGGGAATTTAGTTGAAAATTTCATTGAAGCCTGAACCTGTATAACATGGGTATATTCGTGAGTTATAACATTCCTTAGCCAGTTGTGTGTGCCGCGAAGATCAAAATCAAGCGAAGCTGATGCAATTTCTATCCTGTTGCCGTAATAATCAGTTGCGCCGTTGGAAATATCCGATTCATCGTTTATGATCCATGAAGTTTTATCTTCCGGGGCATATTTATATAATGAAGTTATCGGTCCGTAAACTTCTTCCGCAATTTTTGCTGTAAGCTTAGCTGTTCTTTCTGTTCCTTTATGGTAATGAATGTAAAAGTGTTCGGTTTCTATTGTGAACCATTCAAGCTCAGGGTTCGGCTCAAACTGTGAATATGTAACGGCTGAAACAAGCAGTATTAATAACAGGATTCTTGATATCATAAAAATAAAATAAAATTAGCGTATTTAGTTTATAAACAAAATAACAGGTCAATTCCGTTTCCCGTGAACCCGGGGAACGAAAAAGACAAGATTAACTGAAAATGACAGTTATATCAATGCTAAAAAATATCGAAAATTTGATAATTTAAATAAAACGGGTAGATTTGTATGCTATAATGTAGTTTTAATTATTAACAAATTTAAATGTATTTCAACAAAAAGTAAAGGGGCAGAATTTATCCGCCCCTGATATGGCGCCACAATAAGGGTGCAAGTTATTTCTGTTAGTAAGGTTCACCCAAAACTGTAAGGTTTCTTCTCAATTGTATAAGGTTCTTAAATTTAAGGTTTTCCCAGTTGTTAAGGTTGCCCCAATGATGTAAGGTATCTTTCCAATGATGTAAGGTATATAAAGGATACTTATTTTATTAAGGACATTTTCTTTACCATGCTGAAATCATTAGTTTCAAGCCTGTACATATAAATACCACTTGAAAATTTTGCAGCATTCCAGTTCACTTCATATATTCCTGGTGTAAGCTGACTATTCACCAGTGATTCTACTTCCCGCCCAAGCAAATCATAAATAGCTAATCTTACTTTTGAGAGCTTAGGTATTGAGAACTTAATAATTGTTGAAGGATTGAAAGGATTGGGATAATTCTGTTCAAGTAAATATTCTTTAGGCACTTCATTTGAAATTTGGTTAATACCTAATACTCCCCCGGTTATAGTTTTAAAAACTTTACCTTTTGTTCCTGCAACATAACCTATATCCTGTGTTAAGAAATATACCGAGAACAATGTATCAGTATTAAGCTGCATGATCTGCTGCCAGGTTGATCCGCCGTCTGTTGACTTTAAAACACCTTGATCCTTTGTAAGATATCCTGTAAGTGAGTTTGGAAATCTGACCGCGTAAAATGATTCATTAGTTCCAAGATCTGCTTGCTGCCCAGATGTGCCTCTGTTAGTTGTCCGGTAGAATTTTCCCTCAAGACCCACAGCGAAACCTGTATTACTGTTTGAAAAAGTAATATCTTTGAAACTGGTTAAATGATCTACATAGCTGATGCTCCAGTTTGAACCGGAATCTGTGGTCTTGTAAATCTTTCCGCTATCAGATAAAAATATGCCTGTGTTGACATCAAAAAAATGTAATTTCTTAAAAGATAAATAACCATAGGCATAATCACTGGCGTTCAGACATAAATTCCAGTTAGTACCGGCATTATTGGTCCTGTAAACGCCAAGCTGGTTTGAAACAAAACCGGTATTATCGTTTGCAAAATATAAATTATAAAAGTGATAGTAACTTCCGGGCTGATTATTTTCCAGGTAAGTAAACCAGTTCAGCCCTGCATTAGTTGTTTTCATGATTTTGCCGTAAGTTGCATATGAACCGCCAACAGCGTACCCTGTATTTTGGTCAAAAAAGCTGAAGCTTTTAACCCTCAGGTTACTATCCAGTAGAACTCTTTGCCAGTTCGTACCGCCATTGGTGGTCCTGATAATTTCACCTCCGTAAAAATTGCTTGTTAAAGGTAATGGCGCACCTGCACCGATCAAACCTGTATTTTCGTTTAGAAAATAAACTGCTGTGAGAAAAAAATCAGTCCCGGAAACTTGCTGAGTCCATTGAGCTGAAATTTTAGCGGGAAAGTAAAATATTACTAAAAGCAGAAACAATGAAAGGATTTCATTAAGATGAGTCCGTTTCATAAATTACCTCCATAATTTTACATTGCGGCCACGGATTATACCAAGCCAGTATAAAATTTAAATGTATTTTCTCCTTTATTAAATTAAATAATTAATTTAAACGGGTAAAATTTTGTTGAGATAATTTATGATTAATTTAGAAAAATTTTAAAAAGGTATTTTTCTGTTCGATCTGTTTTAGATAGATTAGTTTAGTTTTACTATTTCAAATATAATACAAGAAATCTGAAAAAGCAAATGCCTTCAATAGAAATTATTCCCTAACATTTTTACGGCATTATTTACATCTTTGTAAATATGTCTGATTTTACCAATGAAATCAAAGAGATCTTCTCCCCTTCCGGGCTGCTTTCTCAACTTGAAGGCTTTGAATACCGCTCACAGCAGCAGCAAATGGCTGTAAGTATAGCTGATTCACTGGAATCAGCCGAGCATAACATCATTGAAGCGCCTACTGGCGTTGGCAAGTCCCTTGCCTACTTAGTACCTTCGATATTATACGCGCTGCAGAATGAACGGAAAGCTATAATTTCTACCTGCACTATCAACCTGCAGGAACAGCTCATTAATAAAGATATTCCCGCACTTGCCAGAATACTGCCTGTTGAGTTTAAGTACGAGATCTTAAAAGGACGGAACAATTACATCTGCACCAAGCGCCTGAACAAGGCAATGATCGAAAAGAATTCATTGTTTATGACAAGCGAACAGCAGACACTGCAGAAGATATATGATTTTGTGAATAAGGAAGGCAAAGGAACAAGGCAGGATATACCCTTCCCTGTTGATGATACTGTGTGGAGTGAAATTTTCGCTGAAGAAGGAGTATGCACGCAGAAATCCTGCGGCGGAGCTGATATTAACTGTTACTACCAGCAGGCTAAACAAAGAATGAAGGATGCCGATGTACTGGTATTGAATCACCATCTGTTTTTTACACTGTTCGGATTTTATGAGCGGGATTCCGAAGGTTATCTATACTTTAATGATTTTGTTATCTTCGATGAAGCTCATACTGTTGAACAAATTGCCGCAGAGCGAGTTTCACCTTCAGTATCAAAAGAGCAGATAAGGTTCTGGCTGAATAAGTTATACAATCCCCGTACACAAAAAGGATTTTTTTCAATGAAACAGGCTGACCGCCTTAAAAAAGCCATTGAGATAACTTACCAGGATAATGAGCATTTTTTTAAAATGCTGCACTCACATGTAAACGATGTATATCATGCGCAGGCGCATAAAAGCGCGATCAGGATAAAAAAGCCTGTTCCTCTTGGCACTGAATTGATGAACTCACTGCTGGAGCTTACCATTGAACTGAAAAAAGCAACTCCCCTGGCTAAGAATGATATCGAGGAAGATGAAATAAAGAATTACTTTACAAAGTTCACAAGGATACGGAACAATCTGATATTTTTCCTCGAGCAGAAAAGCGATGAATATGTTTACTGGGTTGAATATAAAGGCAGGGCAAGGAACAATATAGATCTTTGTATTTCTCCAATAGATATGGCGGAATACTTCCGCGAAAATGTTTTCGCTAAGAACAGGCAGTGTGTAATGACATCTGCAACACTTTCTACAAACAACAACCTTGAATTCTTTAAAAATACCGTTGGCGCAGAAGAGATCAGAAGCGAAATTATTGAAACTCCGTTTGATTACAGCAGGCAGATGAAGATTCATGTATATAAGGATATACCGGAACCGGAAAAGACCCCGAAGTATAAGATAAGTGATATACTGAATGAAAGTGATTTTGAAAAGATACTTACAGGTAAGATCAAAGAGTGTGTTAAAAAAACCAGCGGCGGAGCACTTGTGCTTTTTACCAGCAATAAGCTGCTAAAAACAGCATACAACAGGCTGCTTGAAGAGTTTATAGGTGAAGGAATTAATTTATACGCGCAGCATAACGGCATGCCTAATAACCGAATATTGCAGGAATTCCGTGACGATGAAAATTCAGTTTTATTCGGAGTGGACAGTTTCTGGATGGGTGTTGATATTCCGGGTCACAGCCTGCGCAATGTGATTGTAACAAAGCTTCCCTTCGAAGTGCCTGACCACCCTGTCATAGAAGCCAAGCTGGAGTTCATTTTGCAGAAAGGCGGTAATCCATTCATGGATTATTCATTGCCAACAGCTATATTAAAGTTTAAACAGGGTGTGGGCCGATTGATACGCAGCAGAAACGATGAAGGAATAATCTGCATTTTAGATAGCCGCATATTAAAGAAACCCTACGGCAAACATTTTATCCATTCACTGCCTGAGTGTGAAGTTATAATAGAAAGTGATTAAGCCCTCATCCACCTAAGCTCCATTGGTCCCGCTGAAAGTATCATTTCGCCATGCTCAAACCGGTATTTACGCACTTCTGTGCCCCCAACCAGACTCTGGACTATGGCTCCTTCAACATGATGCTTGATTACATGTTTTTCTTCGTCTATTTCGTAAGGACCGAAATATCCCATATAACCCAGGTTCTTTAAAGCCCATGCGAGATCTTTCAGTTTAAGCTTCTTTTCAGGCATTTGCTCAAGCGGAAGGTCATGCGGCATCATTATCTGCGCTGACATATATTTCTCATCATAAAATAAAATTGCTTTTACATGTCTGCCGAATGGGTAAATAATGGTATCTTCATGGCGAACAATTACTGATTTAAGCTTCCACCTGCCTAAAAATTTCTCTTTTATCATGTATATACTTTAAATTAACTATTGCAAATATATGCAATATTTAAAAGAGATTTAAGGACTAAGAAGTAACCAAGCTTTAATACCCTTCGACAAGCTTCGGGTGAGAAAATGTACAATCAAGCTTTCTACCTCATCCCGAGCTTGTCGAAGGATGGATTTTATCGTCTTATTTCACCCTTCGACAGGCTCAAAGTGAGAAAATATGGAGGCAAAATTCAATTCGGAATTATTCTGTAAATCTTATCATCTCCGGTTTTGGGTGAGCCCCTTCCATCTTTGTTACTGCTTGAAAAGTAAATATAGCCATCCGGACCCTCTGCTATATCCCTTATCCTGCCATACTCTGTTGCAATTTTACTGTGTGAAAGCGCTTTGCTCCTGTCATTCGGGTCGATCTTTACCACAATTATTCCGTTACCTCTTAAGCAGCCAAAGAGGAAGCAATCTTTAAATTCTGTTATCTTGCCTGATTTGTAAACTAGACCCGAAGCCGGAGCTTCTGCGGGTGTAAAAACCAATAATGGCGATATCATACCCTCACTGCTTTCAGTATGTGATACTTCCGGCCAGCCATAATTGCCGCCTTTTACAATTACATTCACTTCATCACCGCCGCCAGGTCCGTCAAACCCGCTCGGACCGTGTTCAGTCTGCCACATTATATCAGTGCCTGCTACCCAGTCAATTCCCTGCGGATTGCGGTGCCCATAGCTCCACACCGGCGAATTCGAGAATGGATTATCCGGAGGAATTGAGCCATCAGAGTTAATTCTCAGAATTTTTCCGTGAAGCTTGCTCAGGTCCTGGGCAAGCTTTCTCTCACCGGCATCGCCGGTAGTAATATACAACTTGCCGTCCGGCCCGAATTTTATTCTGCAGCCTGCATGGTATTTTTCTGCAGGTATATTATCAAAAATCAGCTGCGGGTCACTTATACCTGAGCCGTTATCCTTATACTTCACAACTTTTACAGCAAGCTCACCACTCTTTTCATAAGCGTAGCTTAAATATATGAACTTATTTTCTGTGTAACCCGGGTCTAGAGTTAATCCCATCAGCCCTTCTTCAGAACCGCTTGAAACATCTTCAAATGTCATTAACGGGTTTTGTTCAAGCTTTCCGTCATTAATTACCCTTAATCTTCCGGGCCGCTCGTTCACCAAAACCCTGTTTGCGGATGTAAAAACTATGCTCCACGGCACTTCAAGGCCTGTAACGAAAGTTTCTACAGTATTCCCTTTTAGTTCAGTTCTTTCTGTTGTAGAATTTTTAAGCTCAGTTTCCCTGCTATCATTTTTTTCTTTGCATCCGCCAGAAAGAAAAAATGCTGCTGCAAATATCAGATTAAGAAGTATGTTCATAACTGTAATAATATTTAAAGTTAACCTACTAAATTAATGATTTAAATACTGTTTTGCCTTAAAAGGTTGCGTTTTAAATTTCTGTAATTGTAACACATTTTTACAATAAAATTGAAATTTTGACTTATAATTTGAAACTAAAAGAAGTATTTTATCGTCTTAATAAACTATAAAGCTGCATCTTTATCCAAAATATTATATGAAGATACTAAAATTATCAGTAATAATGCTTGTAATGCTGTTTTGTGCTGAAATTTCAGCGCAAATTGTTCAGGTTTCACTTAAAGAAGCTATTGAGCACGCTTACAAAAATGACCCCAATATAACCAAACTTGAAAACACGATCGAGCTGCAGGAAAGCAATTTACGGGCTAATTACGGAAATTTATTTCCTGATCTAAAGTTCACAACCGGCTGGTCACGCTCAAATACCGTTATCAACAACAGCTTTATAAACCAGAACGGCATTCCGATACCTGAAAGCAATGAAACATCCAATAATTTTTCTTTATCACTAAGATCAGATGTTACGTTATTTGACGGAATGGCGAATTTTGACAGAATTGAGCTTGCCAAACAGACAAAAGTTCAGTATCAGATCCAGCTTAAACAGCTTAAACAGGATATCGCTGTTAAGATAATCAACAGCTATATTACTGTACTTAAAAACCAGCAGATCGTGGTTATTAACGAAGCTACACTGGCAGATTCACGGGCACAGCTTGATAGGATCAAAATATTTGTTGAAGTAGGCAGAAGAACACTTTCAGATGTTTATCAGCAGGATGTTATTGTAGCACAGAATGAATTACTGGTAGAGCAGGCAAAGAATAATCTCAACAAGTCCATTAGTGACCTGGCTTACAATGCTAATCTTCCGCTTGAACGGAATTATGCAGTTAACCAGGCTGAGTTCAATACAGAAATTGCCTACGAAAACCTTGAAGCTTATGTCATTCAGAACCAGAATACTGACAACCTTGTAAGAAATGCATTTAACAACAGGCAGGATATAAGGGCAAGAATTCAGAACCTGGACCTGCTAGAAACAAATATTGATATTGCACGGGGAACTCAATACTTCCCTACATTATCTGGCTTCGGACAGTATTCAATGAACGGTGACAAAATAGATAACGTTACAAACCAGCGTACATTCACAATAGGCTTATCATTAAGCTACCCGATCTTCCAGGGTTTCCAGCAGGATTACCAGAGGCAAATAGCTCTTATTAATTACAGATCTGCCCAGGAAGATATAAAGCTTATTAAAAATCAAACGGAGCTCCAGATCAAAAAAGCAATACAGGATCTGAGGTCACTGCTTAAACAGATAGAAATTACCGACAGAAGCCTTTTAAATGCGCAGCAGAATAAGCTGTTGGCTGAAGAATCATACAGGGTAGGTATAGGAACTGTATTGGATGTGAACACAGCGACAACTAACCTTAACAATATTTTGATCAATAAATCAAATCTTATATATGATTTTATCAATGCTCAGAAAACACTTGAATATTACCAGGGTTTACTGAGCTATTAATACTTGTGAATTAAAGGAGAAATTTAAATAATATTTTTATGGCAGATATTAAACCCGTAGCAAAGAAAAAGAAAAGCAAAAAGCTCCTGTTATTTTCAATAATTGGAGTTGTTGTTATCTTGATAATAGTAGCTGTTATTGCATCAGGTAAAAAAGATAAGCTTGTAACTGTTCAGACTGAAAAAGTAATGAAGCGGAATGTTACACAGGTAGTTTCAGGTACAGGTACAATTAACCCGGAAACCAAGGTGGATATTTCAGCTGAGATAAGCGGTGAAATTGTCCAGCTGCCTTTTAAAGAAGGTGACACGGTTAAAAAAGGCGACTTGCTTGTTAAGATAAAAGCGGAAACTTACGGAGCCAGAATTAACCAGCAGCAGGCAGGCGTTCAGTATTCACGTACCCAGGTAGAAGTAGCAGAAAATAATCTTAAAAAAGCGCAGCTTGAGCTGCAGAGAACTGAGCAGCTTTTCCAGAGCGGGCTCGTATCTCAATCAGACCTTGATAATGCAAGAATTGCTTACGATGTTGCTGTATCAAATGTTAAAAGCTCTAATGCTAATGTAAGGCAGAACCAGGCTTTGCTTCAGCAAAGCTCACAGGATCTTTCGAAAGCCACTATCCGCGCAAATATGGATGGCATTGTTACCGCATTGAATAATGAAATTGGTGAAAAAGTTGTTGGTACGCAGCAAATGGCAGGCAGTGTTATTATGACCGTTTCAGACCTTTCTACTATGGATGCTGAAATTGAAGTTAGTGAAACAGATATTACCAACGTTAAGCTGGGCGATACCGCTGAAGTTGAAGTTGATGCCTTCCCGGACAGAATTATCAAAGGTTATGTTTACGAAATATCCAATTCAGCAAAATCAAAGGGTACCGGCACACAGGAGCAGGTAATTAATTTTATTGTTAAGATAAGAATAATAGATCAGGATGTACAGCTTAAACCCGGAATGTCATGCAATGCTGATATTAAAGTAAATTCAAAAGCAGATGTAATTACAATCCCAATTCAAAGTGTAACTGCCAGGGAAGATGAAAAGAAGGAAGAAGATTCAGGAGATGAAGTTAAAAGGAAATCCGATGAGAACCTGAAGAAAAAGGAAAAACCAAAAGAAGTTGTATTTGTGGTTGAAGAAGGCTCACCCACAAAGGTAAAAATGGTCCAGGTTAAAACCGGTATCAGCGATGACAGGTACATAGAAATCCTTGAAGGGCTCCAGCCTGACCAGGTTGTTGTAAAAGGACCGTATAAATCGATAAGCAAAGAGCTTGAAGAAGGTTCTATAGTTAAGATCGATAATGAAGTAAAGAAAAAAACGGATAAGGAAGAGTAACCGTTTTGGAAGAAATAATCAAAACCAAAGATATTGTAAAGCTTTATGTAATGGGTACAGAAGAGCTTTACGCGCTTAAAGGTGTTTCCATGACCATTCACAAAAATGAGTATGTGGCTATCATGGGACCCTCAGGTTCAGGCAAATCCACAATGATGAATATTATCGGCTGTCTTGATACTCCAACTTCGGGTTACTATGAATTAAACGGGCAGAATGTAAGTGAAATGGATGATAATGATCTTGCAACAGTTCGAAACAAAGAAATCGGGTTCGTGTTCCAGACTTTTAATCTTCTCCCCCGTTCAAACGCATTGCATAATGTTGAGCTTCCCCTTATTTACGCCGGACTTTCAAAAACAGTAAGAATGGAACAGGCTGAAGAAGCACTGGTAAAAGTAGGATTGCAGGACAGGATGAAACATAAACCCAATGAGCTTTCCGGCGGACAGAGGCAGCGTGTTGCAATAGCAAGAGCGCTGGTTAATAAGCCTTCTATAATTCTTGCTGATGAGCCAACCGGTAATCTTGATTCAAAAACAGGCGATGAAATAATGGAATTGTTTGATAACCTGCATTCCCAGGGAAATACTATTATATTAGTAACACATGAAGATTTCATTGCAGAACACGCTCACAGGGTAATTAGGCTACGTGACGGACTTATTGAAACTGATAAGGAAACCGAAAAAGGTTTAAAATACAAAAGTGAAAAGGCAGCTGCTGTTTTAAATTAATAGATCAATTTTCAAATATTCAATATTTAAACATAAGGGGTAATTTTGTTAAAAAAGTATCTGAACATTTTTATTTTATTATCGGTAATCGGCAGCTATACTGCTGCTCAGGATTTCGGAAAAATACATACACTGATATCAGAAGGTATCGATGCTGAATACAATATGGATTTTCCGGGAGCTCTTGCTAAATTCCAGGAAGCTAAAAATTCTGCGCCAAATGATCTAAGAGGACATTTTTTTGAGCAGACAATTTATTACTGGAAGGCAATGCTTACCCGCAACAAAACTGACTTTGAAACATTTATGAACCTGAGCGATAAGCTTGTTGAAAAATGCGAAAATGTTATCGATAAAAATGAAAATGACCTTGATGCGAGATTATACCTTGGCTGGACCTACACTATACGCGCCTTTGCAATTGGATTTATGGGTGAAAACTATCTTAAAGCCGCATCTGAAATTAAGGACGGCAGTAATAACCTCACTTTTGTACTTGAAAAAAATCCGAATTACCATGATGCAGCTCTCGGACTCGGAGTATATAATTACCTCGCAAGCTTTATTCCAAGAAAGCTTCAGTGGCTAACCGATATTCTCGGATTTTCGGGTAACAGGGATGAAGGAAAACGGCTTTTAAAGATCGCATCAGAAAAAGGTACATATACCAACAGCGAAGCTAAATTTTATCTTACTTTAATGTTATGGCGCGAAGAGAATTATCCTGAATCTGAAGGCTATGCACAGTCATTAAAGACAAAGTACCCTGAAAGTCCCGCAGTATGGATGTTATGGGGCGGACTGCTTGCCCAGCAGGATAAAATGAAAGAAGCAGTTGAGGCTTATGAAAGATCACTGGAATACAATAAAGGTAAAAATAACGAGATAATTTTCCGTACCGCCTACGGCGCTCTGAGTAATGCTTATTTCAGGATGAACAATTATTCCAAATCAGCGGAATACGGCAAGCTGTTCATTTCAATTCTTACCAAAGATGATAACCAGAATAACAGGCTCTACAGCACCGGGGTTTCACTGGAATTGATGGGTGACAGAAACGCTGCTATGGAATATTACCGCAGGGCGAGAACCGATATTAAAGATGAAAACCAATGGGAAAAATACTGGCTGAGAAAGCTAAGGGAAAGAGAAGCCGTTCCACTTACGGTTACTGATTCATTATTAATTGCTGCTGATAACAACCGTGCAACCGGAAAATTGACTGAAGCTGCTAAAGATTACAACACTCTTTTAAATACACCCGGAGCAAACTACAGCGATGATATTAAAGCCCAGATCAATCACGGATTAGGCCAGTTATATTACAAACAGAAGGATTACAACAAAGCTATCGAACAGTTTAAAATGAACCTGTCATTAAATCCCGCAAATGAAAAGTGGCTTGTACCGGAAGCTTATTTTCAAATAGGAAGATGTTATTTAAGAATGGGCAACCGTTCCGAAGCACAAAAGAATTTTGATATTGCACAGGATATTGATTATGAATATGATTTCAAGGATTCAATGGACGGAAAGATCAAAAATGAGCTTTCCAAATAAACTACTTTCATAAATTGAATTTTTTTACTGAAATAAAAGAAGGTATCGTAATTTCTCTGAATTCCATCAGGGCAAATAAGGTAAGGTCTTTTCTTGCGACTCTTGGAATAGTGATTGGTATTATGACCGTTACTACACTACAGACAGCAATTGAAGGAATTAACCTTGCATTTGAAAAAAGTATTTCCGCAGTCGGAGCAGATGTCCTTTATATACAGAAATTCGAATGGTTCGGAAAAGAAGATTGGGATGTTTACCGCAACAGGCGCGATATTACCTGGCAGGATTACGAATTGTTCGCAGAAAATATGAACAATGCTGAATCAATCTGTCCAACAGTTGGCTCTGCCGGACTTGTAACATACCAGGATTTTACAAGCGAAAATATTCCTGTTTTTGGCACGACTGAGGAATACCAGCGGACTCTGGGACTGGAAGTTGATGAGGGCAGGTTCTTCACAAAACGTGAATCAGATGGCGGCTGGGGCGTTTGTGTGATTGGCTATGATATCAAAGAATCATTTTTCCAGGGTATCGATCCAATTGGTAAAGTTATCCAGGTAAACGGACATAATTTCAAAATAATAGGTACTTATGAAAAAATGGGCTCAATGCTTGGACTCTTCAGCCTTGATAACAGGATAATCATTCCCATAAATAAATTTTTTAAGATCTTCGGAACAAGAAGATCACTTACAATTAATGTTAAAGCTCCCACAGTTGAAGCTCTTGAAGATACCAAGGAAGAAGTCAGGGCTGTTATGAAAAGAGCACGCAGAATTCCCATAGGCGGAAAAGATGATTTTGGCGTAAACCAGCAGGAAGCTTTTAAGCAGACATATGAATCATTGACCGGACTTATAAAAACTATAGGAACTGCAATTACTTTGCTTTCGCTGATAGTTGGATCAATTGGTATAGCGAATATCATGTTCGTAAGTGTTAAAGAAAGAACAAAGGAAATTGGCATACGCAAAGCAATTGGTGCGAAGCGCGTTACAATAATGCTGCAGTTTTTAATTGAAGCAGTTACTATCTGCGTTGTCGGTGGTTTGGTTGGACTTATGATCGCATTCCCGTTGAGTCTTGTTATAAATGCTGTATTGCTCCCTACGGTCATGCCGCTGTGGGTTGTTGTGCTTGCGCTGGGAATTTCGGCATTTGCGGGCATTGTTGCCGGATTCTTCCCTGCCCTCTCAGCTTCAAAGCTTGACCCGGTTGATGCACTGCGGTATGAATAATTATATATCCTGAACGAAGTGAAGGATCTCATAAGGAAATAATAATATTAAAGCATGTTTTAAAATATTTTTTTCATTAGTTCTTTTAATTACAGGATCTGATTTACTTTCACAGATAATCGATAAAGATACAAGTGATGTTGTTATTCGCAGGACAAAGAAGGACGTCCCTGCAGAATACAACATCAGCGATGTGATCATCAAGCTTGATAAAATGCAGACAAAGTATGTCATAAGGGTTGATCTCGATATTCCATTAAAAACGACCCTCAAGCTTTCTGTCAGCGATACAAGCGGTAATACACTAATGTATCTTATTAATGACCAGACATTAAAAGCCGGCGTATTCAGGGTAAGATGGGAAATGGAATTCTGCAGGTCAAGCAATTGCACTTATCCCCCGGGAAGGTATCTATGTGAGTTTGAAACGGATCAGTTTATTTTCCAAAGAGATTTTTATATAAAGTAAAATTTAATTTGGAAATTGCGGCTAAAGCCGCTCATGCTTTTTGTTATTAATCCACGAGCTAAAGCTCGTGGCTACTCAAAAAAGGGTAACACTTTAAAAACCAATTTGTTTGCTTTTTTGATTAGCCCCGACCTTCAGGTCGGGGAAAAAAAATTCCTCTCCTTTCGGGACTTTAGTCCCGATTGATAGAAAAAACAAAATAGTAATAATTTTATGCCGGTAATAAAATCAACAGCTACGACACAATTGCTTATACGCAAAAAGAAAAAGAAAAAAGATACTGCTGCTGATAAAACAGAGGCAGAAAAAACCCGCGTAAAAAGTATTAAAAGATCTTTAAGCGGCAAAGTTAAAAACAGGTAGAGATTGATGTAGTTTGAGTCTGCTTAAATCAATATTGATTATTTTTGCTTGGGGCATATTGACAATAATTAACTTTTATTTTGTCCCATATTTTTTACTAGCTTTAGAATGGCTTTTAATTCTTTTTATATTCTTGCTATTTGCCATAATAAAAACAGTAAAAATATCAAAAAGTGACGAAAACTTAACTAAGAGCAAGAAAATACAGTATGGTCTAATTACAGTATTATTCTTTTTAACAATCTATCCACATCCAGTTAATAAAGTTCTTGAAAAGATTGATTGGTTCATTTTCTACTCTAAAAGAATCGAAATAGTTCAAATGGTAAAAAATAGACAGTTGAATCCAAATGTAAGCTGGAGTAAGGATCTTTGTGAATTACCATATGAATTCCCGGTAATTTCTAATGGGGGTAATGATATAGTAATAAACAGAATAGATAGCTCGGACCATGTAACAGTGACTTTTTGGATATTCAGAAACTTCTTTAGCTCACCATCAACCCATTTAATTTATACAAACAATCCTTATGAAATTGAACGTATTCAGAATATTTTGAGGCGTGACCCATCTAATAACTGGGAAATTGAAAAAAATTGGTATCGAACTTTCGAAGATTAAATTATTCTAAATAGATGAACATCAAGGAAGCATTAATTTCGGCTCTCAATTCCATCAGGGCAAACAAACTCAGGGCTTCACTCACATTGCTCGGAATCATTATCGGTGTATTTTCCATCATCGGGGTTATGACGCTGCTTGATGCTTTGCAAAAAGGTATAGATAGCGGTCTCAGCCAGCTTGGAACAAGCACCTTCCAGGTGCAGAAGTGGCCGGCATCGTTTGTTAGCGGACCCGGCAGATGGCGTAAATATGAAAAACGAAAACCTATCACCATTGATGAAGGGTATAGGCTTAAAGAGCTTGCAGTGCTTCCAAAGTATATCGGACTTGAGGACTGGTCAGGAGGTAAAACAGTTAAATACGGCAGCGGACAGACTAATCCTAACTTTCAAATGGCGGGTGTAACAACTGAGTTCTTACCGGCAAACAATCACACTTTAAACGAGGGAAGATTTTTCACGGAAGATGAAGTAAAATCAACCAGAAATATAGCTGTAGTCGGTATGGAAGTAGTTGATAAGCTTTTCCCATTCACTTCCCCGCTTGAAAAGGAAATTGAAATTGACGGAAATCGTTTTACAATTATAGGTGTACTTACAGCTAAAGGTGAAAATCTCGGACAAAGTCAGGATAATATTGTATTGGTTCCATTATACACAATGGATAAAATATACGGCGCGCGCAGAGACCGCTCACTTAACATTACGGTATCAGCATACAGCAAAGCGCAGCTTGATGAAACCCAGGAAGAAGTTATCGGGCTCATGAGGCAAATAAGGAAAGTTCCCCCGGGTGAAGAAAATGATTTTGAAATTTGGTCGAATGAATCACTTGTACGCGAAGCTAATAATTTTACTATCTATTTTAAATACGGCGCGGGTGTAATATCATTTATCTCACTGATAGCGGCTGGAATCGGTATTATGAATATCATGCTCGTAACTGTAACTGAGCGTACCAAAGAAATCGGCATCAGGATGGCTATCGGCGCAAAGCGCAGCAATATATTAACGCAGTTTTTATTTGAAGCAATATTGCTATGTGAGTTAGGGGGACTTATCGGCATAGCCGTTGGAATTGGAATCGGTAACCTGCTGGGCTCAATATTCAGTTTCCCTGTAACCATACCATATGACTGGGTAGCAATCGGCGTGATAGTATGCTCGCTTATCGGTATAATCTTCGGCACCTACCCTGCTTTCAAAGCAGCTAAGCTTAATCCGATAGATGCTTTGCGGTATGAGTAAAATATGATAGAAAATCAAAAGCGTTAACCACGAATTACACAAATTACACTAATTACATTATTGTAAACCCCAAAATATAACTATTCTTATTTATGTTGTATTACTTTCCTGAAGTTGCATGTTATATAATATTATCTATTGACGTTATCTCCATTTTGTTGTTTATAATGGTATTTAGGACTAGACCAAGTCAAAGAATTGGAAGAATTGTTCTGATTTCTGTTTTTATAATTCCATTTATGACGCTAAAGTTATTACCTAGCATTGATTTTCTAGCATCAACTCCGGGCAAATTAAGTTTAGTTAATAACTCAAAATTGTTCTCACCTGTTTACTATTTGGATAATAATGGAAATATTATATGGATTTTCTTAACGGTTAAGGGGATATCTGTTTCTGAAGTGTTTGATATAGAGGGCAGGACAAGAAGTATGGTAGTTATGAAGAAAAATGGAAATTATGGATATGTAGATTTAGAATATATCAAATATTCAGCAAATGTAGAAATTAACGAAGACAATTTAAAGTTCGATAAGGATGGATTCTTAACAGAAGTGCTTAATAAAAATATCTTTCCTATCATAGCAAACTACCTTTCGCACATAGTTACATTTCTATTTCTGTTATTGGTACTATATCAAATTCTACTTTATTTGAGGAAGAGATCAAATAAACGAAACAATCAGGTTCGTGAAATTAGTGGTTAATTTTTTTCACAAAATATGACTTTTATCGCTACAATAATTATCTCTTCTTATCTATACACAAGTGTACAGATTAAATTTTTGATTTAATTGACATTTCAAACATATTTCCTTAACTTTACGTATAAAATCAAACAGAATTTGAACATTTTACTTCAAATAAAATTACTGCTTAAAAGCGAATTTCTGTCAAAAGTTATTTGGGTTTTGAATAACTTTTTAACTATGGAATTCTACCGAAAGTTATGTAATAATCTTTATTGGAAAAGGCTTACTCCCCATACAGCAGGCTATAATACCAGGTTCTGGATGATAATTTTTACCGCTATGTCAATGATATGGCTGGCGTTTTATTACAATCCCACAGACCCGGCAAACGCAAATTCTTCCGGCTTCATTATCCTCCTTTTTGCGCTCATCTTTAAACGCTCGGGTATTTCATTTCAATCAATAGTTAAAAATATATCAAAGTCTGTTAACCATAAAATAGATCTGATAACTTATCGCATTCTTGATTCCGGCAATATTTCACTGTGGCGCTCACAGGAAACATATTTACGGAAATCCGCACTCATTATTTAAATTAATTACTAATCCGGCTATTATTTAACCTGAATGTAACAATTCAGGCAATAATTTTACATAATACTAAGGGTATTTTACCCCGGGATAAATTGAGATTATTCAGTTTATCACAGTTTCGTGCAATATGAAAAACAGCGGCACAGCAGATAGAGTCATTACGGTCAATAAGGATGAGCTGTTCAATAGTTCTTTTAAATACTGCGAAGATATCGCAAAAAGTCACTACGAAAATTTTCCTGTAGCATCACTGCTGCTGCCTAAGGAAAAGCGCAAATATGTTTACGCTATTTACGCTTTTGCCAGGGCCGCAGATGATTTTGCTGACGAAGAAGGAATTGAAGGCGGCAGCCCAAAAAGGCTGGCACTGCTGGATGAGTGGAACGAAAAGCTGAAGGATTGTTACAACGGCAAGGCTTATGACCCCATCTTCATAGCGCTTGGCAAAACAGTTGAAGATTGCAGAATACCAATAAAACCGCTCGAGGATCTCCTCAGCGCTTTCAGGCAGGATGTAGTTAAAAGCAGTTACAGCACGTTTGATGAAGTTCTGGATTACTGCAAACGCTCTGCAGACCCCGTTGGCAGGCTTGTGTTAATGATCTTCGGCTGCCATGATGAGGAGTTCTTTAAATATTCAGATAAAATTTGCACTGCACTGCAGTTAACGAACTTCTGGCAGGATGTTGAAGTTGACTTAAGGAAAGACCGAATATACCTGCCCGAAGAAGATATAAATAAGTTCGGGTATTCATACCGGCAGCTTGAAATGAAGCAGGATAACGGATATTTCAGGAAACTGATGGAGCATGAAGTTGAAAAAACAATGGCGTTGTTTGATGAAGGCAGGAAGCTTATAGAAATGACTGAAAAAAACTCAGAGACAAGAAGGCTTTCAAAGGAATTAAAATTAACATGGCTTGGCGGAACAACAATTTTAAATAAGATCAAAGAAATTAACTATAACGTTTTAAATCAAAGACCCAGGATTTCAGGGTTAGATAAAATAAAGATATTTTTAAGCTCACGATTTTAAAATTTAACATAACAATTGTCAACAGAACATATTGAAATAACGCAATCAAGCAAAACGAACTTCCTTTATTCGTTCTCGCTGCTGCCTAAGGAAAAGTATGAGGCCATAAACACGGTTTATGCTTTTTGCAGGCAGACTGATGATATTGTTGATAATGAAGATGATTCAACCGAGCTTAAGTTCCGCAAAATACGGGAATGGAAAAATGAGTTTGAAAAAGCGCTCAAAGGCTCTTCAAGCTATGCATTGCTGAACCAGGTCACAAAAATAATCAGGAATTTCAATATTCCTGTTGAGCCTTTCTTTGAGCTTATTAAAGGTATGGAAGCTGACCTGCAGGTTTCGCGTTATAAGGATTTTAACACCTTATACCAGTATTGCTTCAGAGCAGCTGCCACAGTTGGGCTTATGTGCATAGAAATTTTCGGCTACAAAACACAAAGCGCAAAGGAATACGCGGTGAATCTTGGTATTGCACTGCAGCTTACCAATATTTTAAGAGATATAAAATTCGACGCTTTGAACGGCAGGATATACCTTCCTGAAGAAGATATGAAGAAGTTCGGTTACACCGAAGATGACCTGATGAACTTCAGGTATAATGATTCATTTGTGGAGCTGATGAAGTTTGAATGTAAACGCGCACGCGAATACTTCGAAAAAGCCAATAACGCTTTCGCGAAGGAAGACCGCAAACAGCTTTTCCCCGCGCGCATAATGCAGAAGATATATTTTAACATTCTCCAGAAGATCGAAAAAATGAATTACAATGTGTTCAGTAAAAAAGCTAAGGTTTCAAAACTGAAAAAATTATATTATACATTCGGGGTTTTTGTTAAGTATAAAATAGCATATTGAGTAATAGTGTTACAGTTAACAAAAGTGCAGCAGTAATTGGCGGCGGCCTGGCGGGACTCTCAACAGCCGTTTTCCTGGCACAAAAAGGTTTTAGGGTCACTTTAATAGAAGCCTCCCCTAAGTTTGGAGGCAGGGTTTATTCGTTCTTTGATAAAACATCAGGCTTAACAATTGATAACGGGCAGCATATACTTGCAAGCTGGTATAAAAATACGTTTGAATACCTGAAACTGATCGGTACCTATGAAAAATTAAGCTTTCAGAAGCAGCTTGAAGTAATATTTGCTGATGTTAACAGGGCTCAGTACTCACTTAAAGCTTCAAAGCTCCCTCCCCCGCTGCATCTTGCGGGCGGAATAATGGGATATAAAGCCCTTGGCTTAAGTGATAAGCTTTCCATTGTGAAGCTTGTTAACGGGATAAAAAAGAATCGCTATCCGAAAGCTGAGCTTTTGAACATGAATACAGATGAGCTTTTCCAATTGAGCTCACAAACTGATAAGGCTACAAGATACTTCTGGAAACCGTTCATCATTGCGGTTTTTAATGCAGAGCCTGAAAATACTTCGGCAAGTATGTTCTGTGATATGATAAAGCTGGGTTTTATAGAAAAAGGCGGTTCTGAGCTTGTTCTGCCAAAAGGTTTTTTGAGTGATATCTTTATCAAACCGGCTGTTGAATACCTGGAACGAAATGGTTCTAAAGTAATCACCAATAACAGAATAAGTGAAATTAAGATTAACAATAATACTGTAAGTGAAATAATACTTGAAGATAACACCGCTGTTAAAACCGATTTTTATGTAAGTGCTGTACCGTTCTTTAATTTTAAAAATCTTTTAAGCGAAACAGATCACAAAAAGTATTTTAAAGGGATAGAGGAATTAACTTCCTCACCAATTGTCAATATTCACCTGAAATTTGATAGTGATATCAGCGGTATTCTGAAAACTGATTTTGCGGGACTGCTGAACACAACATCACAATGGGTATTCAGGGTCACAAATGACCAGGTTTGCGTGGTGATAAGCAGCGCAGCCGCTGCCGCAGAAATGAACAAGGATGAACTGGCAGAGCTTGCAGTAAATGAATTAAATCAATGCCTTCCGGAATTCAAAAAGCTGAAAGTTACAGCTTCCCGGGTCTTAAAGGAAATGCGGGCAACATTCATACCTGATAAGAATTCATTACGCCGGAGGCCTGACTGCATAACAGATGTTTCAAACCTGTTTTTGGCAGGTGACTGGACAAATACAGGGCTTCCCGCAACAATTGAAGGAGCTGTTAAAAGCGGAAAAACCGCAGCAAACGAAATATTGAAGCTGATTTAAATAATAAGTTTAGAACAAAAAAGTATAAATAAATAAACCAAAAAATACCTAAAGGAAGGGTAAAACTATGGGATATCAAAATCAAAACGAAGATACAAAAACCGGAAGTGCGCCGGTAGGTATCAGTTTGAAAAAATCTGAAAGCAAGGAAGCTGAAATTCAGCGTTTACTGCTTGAAGAAAGAATGAGGCTTGAAAAGGAATACGGCGTTGAAGCAACACGTATAGATCATTTTAAAAGACCGCTGGAAAACACTTTTACAAAAGATCAGCGCGCCAATACTACAATTTTATTCGGCGGGTTAACATGGAAACATGAAAAGCTTATAAAAGGTGTTCTCCAGGGTTTGGGTTACAAAGCCAGTGAAATTCCAACCCCAAGCAAAAAAGCCTTCCAGTTAGGCAAGGAATACGGCAATAATGGCCAGTGCAATCCTACTTACTTCACAGTTGGTAACCTTGTGGAATACCTCCAGAACCTGGAGAAATCAGGGTTAACCAAGGAACAGATCATTAATGATTATGTATTTTTCACCGCAGGCGCATGCGGCCCATGCCGCTTTGGTATGTATGAAGCTGAATACCGCCTTGCATTGCGTAATTCAGGCTTCGAAGGCTTCAGGGTGCTTATATTCCAGCAGACAGGCGGCCTTGAGCAGGAAGAAATGGAAGCAGGACTTGAAATGAACCTGGACTTCTTCCTCGGAATACTTAATGCTATGAATATCGGCGATATCTTAAACGATGTTGCTTACCAGATAAGACCATACGAAGTTAATCCAGGTGAAACCGATAAAGTGCTTGAAGAATGCATGGATATGATGTATGAAAGAATGAAAGGCAAAAGATATTTTGACTTTAATTCAAAAATGGGATCATTTTTAAGCAAGCTTCCGGGCTCAAACTACGTTCAGCGTTTTGTTGACCAGGTAATGAGCGACTATTACATTGAAACTCTCACTGAGATCCAGGCGAAGTTCAATGAAGTTAAAGTTGACAGAACAAGAGTTAAGCCGATATGTAAAGTTACAGGTGAATTCTGGGCGCAGACTACCGAAGGTGACGGAAACTTCAATATGTTCCCCTTCCTCGAAAGAGAAGGCGCGCAGCTTTTGGTTGAGCCTATTGCTACATGGATACTTTATATGCTTCACCAGGCTAAGAATATGTACCATGACAGAAAAGGAATTAAAGAAGGTGAAGAAGAGCCGAAATCATTCCAGGTACTGAAAAAACTGAAGAACCTGACAGATTATAAAAAGACAGTTACAATTCTTTCGATCGCTGAAAGCGTTTTTGACCGTGAATACAACAGAATAAGAAAAGTATTCAAAGGCATGCCGCATGAGCTGGCAAACCAGCTTGAAATGCAGAGACTGGGCCACCCGTTCTACAATTCAAGAGTAGAAGGCGGCGAGGGTCACCTTGAAATAGCAAAGAACATTTACTACGTAAACAAAGATCTTTGCCATATGGTGCTTTCACTTAAGCCATTCGGCTGTATGCCTTCAACACAGTCAGATGGTGTTCAGTCAGCGGTTACTTCAATGTTCAAGGATATGATATTTATCCCGATCGAAACATCAGGCGAAGGCGATGTAAACGCTCATTCAAGAGTGCAGATGGCTCTTGGCGAAGCAAAAGCGAAAGCCAAGCTTGAATTCAAAAAATGTCTTGATGAAACAGGATATACACTTGAAGAGATCAAAGCTTACGTTGAAGCAAACGATGATCTGCAGAGGCCGTTCTATCATTTCGGACACAAAAAAGGCGTAATTGGTGTAGCTGCTAATTTCGTACTTCATGTTTCGGATAGAATGAAGAAAGACGGAATAAAACCTGTTGCAGCAAAAACTGAAGCGGTTAAAGCTTAATAAATGTTGAACTAAGAAATTTATTTATTATATGACAAATCAAAATAATAATAAAGGTAACTCTCCGCTGTATATCGGTTTTGATGTCGGTTCAACAACTGTTAAAGCTGTTGTAATGGATATTGATACTGATAAGATACTTTGGTCTGATTACCAGCGCCATGATACCAAACAGCCTGAAAAATCTCTGGAGCTGCTTAAGGCAATAGAAGATAAGATTGGCAAAGATGCCCTGGAAGGCGCAAGAATTTTCATAACGGGTTCAGGCGGAAGCAATATCGGAAGGTTCCTCGGCGCGAAATTCGTACAGGAAGTGAACGCAGTATCACTTGCGGTGGAAAAGTTCTACCCCAAGACACTTTCTGTAATTGAATTAGGCGGCCAGGATGCGAAGATAATTGTTTTCAAAGAAGATCCTGAAACCGGCAAGAAGAAAAAAATTCCTTCTATGAACGATAAATGTGCCGGCGGTACTGGCGCTGTTATCGATAAGATAAATGCTAAACTAAAAATACCGGCAGCGGAGCTGTGCAATATGGGTTACTATGGACTTAAGCTCCACCCTGTTGCAGGTAAATGCGGTGTATTTGCTGAAACTGATATTAACGGCCTTCAGAAGTCCGGCGTTCCCGCCGATGAGCTTATGGCAAGCCTGTTTGAATCAATCATTCAGCAGAATATGTCCGTATTAACCCGCGGTCATACATTAAAGCCTGAAGTATTACTGCTGGGTGGTCCCAACTGTTATATTAAGGGAATGATGGACTGCTGGAGGGCTAACATTCCTAAAATGTGGGATGAAAGAAATGTACCGTATGATAAATCAGTACCTATTGAAGAGCTGATCAGGGTTCCCGATAACGCTCAGTATTTTGCTGCTATAGGTGCAATTGAGTACGGCAAGGAAGAAGAACCTGAAATTGGCAGGTATAAAGGCTATGCTGACCTTGAATATTACATTAATGTTGGCAGAGCTGAAGAAAAGAAAAAACTGATGAAGCTCTCAGGCGGCGGCGGTCTTTATAAAGATGATGCTGAGCTTGATACTTTTAAGGAAAAATATAAAATTCCCAAATTCACACCCGCTACATTTAAGCCTGGCGAAGTTATAAGAGGGTTTATTGGACTTGATGGTGGCTCAACTTCAACCAAAGCTGCGCTTATCTCACTTGATAAGCAGGTGCTTGTTAAAGCTTACCAGCTTTCAAAAGGTAACCCGATTGAAGATACTGTTGATATTTTGCAGAAAATTCATGACCAGGTTAAAGAACAGGGTGCAACCCTTGAAATACTTGGTATTGGTACAACCGGTTATGCAAAAGATATATTAAAAGATGTACTGCACGGTGATGTAGCGCTTGTTGAAACTGTTGCTCATACACAGGCAGCGCTTCATTTCTACCCTGATACTGATGTGATTGTTGATGTTGGCGGCCAGGATATTAAGTTAATTATATTGGACCAGGGGCGTGTAACTGATTTTAAGCTGAACACTCAATGCTCAGCAGGTAACGGTTATTTCCTCCAGTCAACAGCACAGGGATTCGGTTATGCAGTTGAGGATTTTGCTGATGTAGCATTTTCGGCAAAACAATATCCTACCTTCGGTTACGGCTGCGCCGTTTTCATGCAGTCTGATATCGTTGATTTCCAGAGGCAGGGCTGGAAACCTGAAGAAATCATGGCGGGCCTTGCGAACGTATTGCCAAAAAACATATGGCTGTATGTATCGCAGATACCGAATCTTGCAAAGCTTGGCGAAAACTTTGTGCTGCAGGGCGGTACTCAGCATAATCTTGCAGCTGTAAAAACACAGGTTGATTTCATTACCGAAAGATTCAAAGGCAGCGGAATTGAACCGAATGTGTTTGTACACAAACACACAGGCGAAGCCGGTGCTATTGGCTGCGGTATTGAAGCTGCAAGGCTTTATGATAACGGTATGCGGACCCAGTTTATTGGACTTGATAAGGTTGCGAAAATTGTATTCAAAACCACAAGGAATGAATCTACTCGCTGTTATTTCTGCAAGAATAAATGCCTCAGAACATTTATTGATGTAGCAACAGATGAAAAGGCTATTCCTTTTGTAAAAGATGAATCAATTCAGCTTCCCAAAGAAAAAATTGTCAACCCTGATTCAAAGGTCCCTTTGGTTGATGGTACTCAAAGGCTCATTATCGCAACATGCGAAAAAGGCACCGTTGAAGACCTTAGCTCAATGAAGGATATCAAAAAAGGGTTGGACGCGATAAAGGATATTACTCCTAACCTGGTTGAGCATGCTGCTGTTGAAGTATGGAAATCCCAGGAACCTAAGAAAGTAATGGATGAAATTCCTGTGCTTTCAAAGATCGAAGAGCTGAAAATGAAATTCGATAAAAAGGCTAAGGAAGAATTCGATAAACGCGTAGAACTGATGAAAAACAGGAATAAGGTTGTAATTGCTATTCCAAGAGTGCTGAATATGTACGCTCACACTCCGTTTTTCACAGGATATTTTGAAGCTTTAGGTATTAATCCGGGTAATATAATATATTCTGAATACACTAGTGAGGAATTATACAAAGAGGGCGCAAAGCGCGGCGCAATTGATCCGTGTTTCCCTTCAAAAGTAGGTATTCCGCATTTACACAACTTAATTTATAAAATTCACAAAAAGAAGAAGATCGATTACATCTTCCTCCCTATTGTGGATACTATTCCATCAGACCTGATATACGCACAGCAGCATCATGCATGTCCAACAGTTACAGCTACCGCAGAAGCTGCGAAAGCTGCTTTCATTAAGGAAAGCGACATCTTTAAGGATAACGGTATTGAGTATGTAAATACATATTTGTATATGACCGAAAAGAAGCTTTGCGCAAAACAGATGTTCGATGAATGGGCTCCGAAGCTTGGCTTAAGCAAGGAAGAGAACGACAGGGCTATTGATGAAGCATACGCTGCCCTGGATAAATATACAAACAATATGAGAAGCCATGCGCGCAAAGCGCTTGAGCAGCTTGAAAAGGATAACAAGATAGGAATAGTTGTTCTTGCAAGGCCTTATCATAATGATCCCGGTATGAATCACGAGATACTCGAGGAATTCCAGAAACTCGGTTACCCTGTCTTCAACCAGGATTCACTTCCAACAGATGAAGATATACTCGAAAGGCTGTTTGGCGATGAGGTGAAAGCCGGGTTAATAAAAGGCGGTATGGATGTTGGTGATGTATGGAAAAATTCATACAGTGAAAACACAACCCGTAAGGTATGGGCTGCAAAATATACTGCCCGCCATCCTAATCTGGTTGCGCTGGAGCTTTCTTCATTCAAATGCGGCCATGATGCACCTATTTATTCAGTCGTTGAAGAAATAGTTTCAAACAGCGGAACGCCGTACTTCTCATTCAAAGATATTGACGAGAACAAACCGACAGGCTCAATTAAGATACGTGTAGAGACTATTCATTACTTCCTGAAACGCTACAGGGAAGATATGATAGCCAAGGAAAAGAAAATACTTACAATTCAAGAAAAGATGAAAGAATTTGAAGAAAAGATAAGGAAACAGTATGAATTACAGGAAAAACTTGATGTTATTCATAAACAGCAGGGTACCGGCAAATATCATAACGGCAGTCTTAATTCCAATGCTATTGAAATCGATCTCAGCAAGGTAAAACCGGCTGAAAAATCAACTTCAAACGGCAATGTGAGTTCAAAAACTGAGGTTAAAGAAACTGTAGAAGCTTAAATTCAGGATTTAAACAATATAAAGCCGGTTAAATTTTTAACCGGCTTTTTTATTTGGATCTTTGAGAAAAACGGTAAAGCTCAACTTTTTGAGGTGCTAGGTAGTATGTCATATTAAAATCTTTTGAGTATTTTTCACTTAGTGATCTTATATATTTAGCATATTTTGTTGTATCAACTGAGCTGTAATCCATAATAACCCAGAATCTTGGGGGTATTTGAATTTTTATTGAATCCAAAACTTCATTCCACCCATATCTGACGAAGGCAGCATTGGGGATTTGCAGATTATCCTGTTTTTTGTAATAATCTATGACCCATCCATTGTAATGCGGCTCAACGTAGATCCTGTCCCCTGCCTTATGGTCTGTTTGGATCTGTTCTATCAACCTTCTGTAATCATCATTTTTGAATTTAAAAGAAAAATGGATTGTAATGCCGTAAATATTCACCGATAAGTATATTAACAACAAAATAAATACCAAAGGCTTAAAATTCCATTTCGAAACCCCGTAAACCAGGAAAATAGTAATAAACGGAACAAGTATGCTTAAATACCGGTAAAACTCAATTTTTTGCCTGAATGAAATTATCCCCGCTAAAATTAACGGCACAAATAATATCAAAAGTAATAACAGTACCGTGTTATTCCTTGGTTTATTGCGGTGTATAATAACTCCAACCAGGGCTGTTATAATTACAAATGCAGCAAAATATGTAATGTAATTTACCAGATCCAGATCAGTATAATAATAATATAAGCCTAAGTTAAGATCGCGGACATAATTCACATACTCTCCAAGTACCTGCGTAAATGTCTGGGGTACCCGCCATGATTGCCCTCTTCTCATATGTGAGATCAGGTCTGGCAGCCATAAAATATATACTGCAAGTACACCAAGCCATAAATACAAATATGATATTACCTGCTTTCGGTCTTTAAAGTTAATTACTGCAATATAAATAACTTCTGCCGCAAGTATAAAGAAAGAAAAATAATGTGTGTAAAGTGCCGCGGCTGTAAAACCAACGTAAAGAAGCGAATATTTATCCTTATATATCCTGTGATGGCTGTGTTTAATATCAGTAAGCTTCATCAAAAAGTATACTGAGCCTGCGTTGAGAAACAGGTTCATTGCTGCCATCCGGACTTCCTGTGAATAATAAATATTCAAGGGTGAAACAGAATATAAAAGCAATACAATGAATGCCTTCCAGGGCTCCATAATTCGCTTGCTTAACGGATAAATGAAAAAAACTGCAGCAGAGGTAAAAATTGATGATAAAAGTCTCATCGAAACTACTGAATCGCCAAAAAGAAAGTTCCATATTTTTAAAGTGAAGTAATACAGCGGAGGGTGAATGTCATTTGAGGTTCGAACGATGATTTCATAGAATGAATCCATGCTTAAATGCCATGAAAAAACTTCATCAAACCAGAGATTTTTCTGTGATATAAAGGTAAGCCTAAGTGCCAGGCAAAAACCGAAGAGAATAAAAAGCAGGAATTTTTCAGTTTTTTTATCCATTAATGATATTTATTCGCCAATAAACTGGAAAATTACTTTTCTTTTCCTTGGTTTTTCATCAAAATCCATTAAAATTACCTGCTGCCATGTACCCAGTAAAAGCTCTCCGTTTAAAAAAGGGATTGTTTGTGAACATCCGAACAATGTTGAGCGCAGATGCGCATGTCCGTTATTATCTCCCCATGTGCTGTTATGGTGATATTTTTTTCCGCTGGGAATAAATTTTTCCAGTAATTCCGGCATATCTTTTTTAAGGCCGGGTTCATACTCAATTGTGCTTATAGAAGCAGTTGAGCCTGTTACAAATACTGTAACGTTTCCGTTTTTCAGCTTTGTTCGTTCATAAGCGCTGAATAATTGATCAGAAAGATTGACAATATCACAATCTCCCCTGGTTTCAAAAAAATGATTTTCAGTTATAATTTTCATTTTCAGTAAAAAGAATTATTTTTTTGATAATTAAGTATGAAATTTAATCCTTCGAGAACAGTATTTTCCCTGTAAATATATTTAAAATTAACATTATTTTTCAGCAGAAAAGATGAGCCGCCTGTTAATATCACTGTTAATTTACCGGAATACTGTTTTCTCACAGCGTTTACAATTCCTTCGGTAGCGAATTTCATGTAATTTATAAGGCCTGATCTAATTGCTTCTTCGGTAAATTTGCCTATCAACGGAGTATTAGGCTTTAATTTATTGTAGCCTATAAACGGAAGAGCAGCGGTTTGGACTTTAAGGGCTTTTGAGCTTGTCATAATACCCGGAGCTATAATTCCACCTATAAAATCACCATTTTTCAAAATTAGGTCATAAGTGTTTGCAGTCCCAAGGTCTATAACCAATACATTTGTTTTTTTATTTTGAGAGAGGTACCCGAACACTGCATTGCAGATTCTGTCTGCCCCAACGGTAAAAGGATATTTAACTTTAAGTTTAATCGGTAACTTACTTTTATAATTAACGGTTAGTGGATTTATTTTAAAAATATTCCTAATAGTTTTACTTAACGTCTTTTCGACTTTTGGAACAACAGATGATATCCCGATTCCGGATATTTTCACATCATTAGAATAATACTTAAGGGTTGTTAAAAGCTCTTTAAGGCTGCCGGTAGGACAGTGTTTTTGTTTGATAATTTTAATTCCGTTAAAAACGGCGAAATGAGTAAAGCTGTTGCCAATATCAATAAGTAGGTTCATAAATTAAAAGTACATTCATAAATTAATAAAAATGCCTGTATAAAACAGGCATTTTTATATATTAGAAATATTTAAAAATCAGAATTTACCTGCTTAATACAAGTTTTTTGATCTCATCCCGAAGTGAAGCTGCTTTTTCATAATCTTCGCTGTCTATTGCTGTTTTAAGGTCAGTTTGTAGCTTGTTTAATTTTCTGGTATATGGATCCGTTATCTTTTCCTGTGTTTCAGCAGTTTCCGCCGGTTTAAAAAGGTCATCAGCAGGGTTCTCTTCATCACCTTCTTTATCAGGCAAAAATGCAACTTCATTCATTACTTCTTCATTTACATAGATTGGTACAGCAAATTTAAGAGCCAAAGCTATAGCATCAGAAGGCCTTGAATCAATTTCATCAACACTTCCAACATCCATTTTGATCTTGGCAAAAAATGTACCATCCCTAAGCTCATTGATATAAACATATGATATCGAAAATCCGAGCTGTTCAATAATATTTTTTATCAGGTCATGGGTTAAAGGTCTTGGAGGCTTAATTCCCTCAAGCTCTAATGCAATATGCTGTGCTTCAAAGCTGCCGATAATTATCGGAAGCCTTCTTTCGCCGCCAATTTCTTTCAAGATAAGGGCATACCCTCCGCCACCCGGAGCCGGCGTGGGTGATAGTCCTAATATATCAACCTGAATTTTATCGTTATCCATTAAACTCTGTTCTTTCCTTTTCTAATTCGAAAGTACTTTTCTGAACTCCTCAGTTAAAGCAGGCATAATTTCAAGCGCATCAGCAACAATACCGTAGTCCGCTATCTGAAAAATTGGCGCATCTTTATCTTTATTTATTGCCACAATGCATTTTGATGATGACATTCCTGCAAGATGCTGAATTGCACCGCTAATTCCAACAGCAATATATAAGCTTGGAGAGACAGTTTTACCTGTCTGGCCCACCTGGTCTGAGTGCGGCCTCCATCCTGCATCTACAATTGCTCGTGAAGCACCGGCTGCACCGCCTAAAACTTTTGCAAGATCTTCGACAAGGTAAAAGTTTTCTGGTCCTTTTAAGCCCCTGCCGCCTGATACAACTACATTTGCTTCAGTTACATCAAGCTTCTCATTGCTTACCACAACATCTTTTACCTGCACATTTATATCGGTATCAGCTATTGAAACGTCCACTTTCTCTGATTCTGCTGTTATTCCTTCAGCTTTAAGAGGTTTAAAAACATTAGGCCTTAATGTAAATATTTTTACAGGTGAAGTAACTTTCACTTCAATTAGCGCTTTACCTGCATAAACAGGCCTGGTGGCTATTATGTTTCCGCCTTCGGTTCTGATATCAGTACAATCTGCAACCAAACCCGCTTCAAGTTTTGCTGATACACGGGGTGAGAGGTCTTTACCCATTGCTGTAGCAGAAAGAATTATAATATCAGCCCCTCGATGTTTTGCTGTATCAGCAAGTATTTTAGAGTATGCAGTGGTTGAATATTTTTCAAGCCTGGGGTCTTCAACAATTAAAACTTTTTTTATTCCGTACGAACCAAGCTCCCCGGCCAATGGAGATACAGCATTTCCGATCAGAATAGCTTCTGCTTCGATACCAAGTTCTGATGAGAGTTTTACAGCAGCAGATGCTGTTTCAAAACCGGAATTTTTTATTTTATTATCACGTGATTCAATAAAAGCAAGAATTTTTCCCATTATATCACCTTTGCTTCCTCTCTTAACAGTTTTACAAGTTCAGGAACTGCAGATACATCAGTACCGACGATCTTTCCTTTAGGTTTAGGCTTTGGAAGTGACATTGTCAATATTTCAGTTTTATTTTCTGTATAAGTCGGCTGTCTTTCCTCTATTGGTTTTGATTTTGCTGCCATTATGCCTTTCAGATTAGGGTATCTTGGGTTGTTAAGTCCGCGCTGAGCTGATATCGCAACAGGTAATGTAGATTCAACAACTTCTTTACCGCCTTCAATTTCACGTTCACAGGTAACTTTATTACCTTCAATGTTTAAGCTTACAACAACATTTATTGAAGGAATTCCGAGCATTTCAGCTGTTAAGCTTCCTACTTGTGAATCATCGTAATCAATTGATTGCTTTCCAAAGAATATTATATCTGCGTTAATTTCTTTAAGCACATCGGCTAGATTTCTTGCTACAGTGTAAGAATCCATTTCGGCATCTGATTTTATTAATATGCCTTTTTCGATTCCCATAGCATACGCTTTTTTTATTGCTTCTTTGTTTGAATCTTTACCTACGGATAAAACTACTGTTTCTCCGCCGTTTTTTTCTTTCAGCTGAAGTGCCGCTTCAACAGCAAATTCATCATACGGGTTTATAATATATGTAACTCCTGCAGGGTCGATAGTTTTTCCGTCAGAACCTATCTTTACTTTCGTAGTTGTATCAGGTACCTGCGAAACACAAACTGCAATTTTCATTGGTTTACCTTCCTCTTAAAAATGTAGATTTTTTGCTTATATTAACAAAAATAGCTAATTTTTGCCAAATGTTCAATTACCAAATTAGTGCAAAATCCATAAAAATAAAAAGGAACAGCAAAACTGTTCCTTTTTCAGATAATTATTATTTTTTAAAAGACTATTTTACCAGGACCATTTTATTTACCTGCCTGTAATTTCCGGACTGCAGAGCATAAAAATAGATACCGGATGCTAAATCAGAGCCGTCAAAATCCACGTGGTACTTACCGGGCTTAAAATTGCTTTCTGTAATTACAGCAACAACTTCGCCAATAGAATTATAAATTTTAAGGCTGACAATTCCTTCTTTAGGTACATCAAAGTTAATAATTGTTTTAGGGTTAAACGGGTTAGGATAATTATTATACAGCTTGTAACTTCCCGGTACAGTAGTACCTATCTGTGAAATACCTATTGTTGATCGTTTTATTGTTACCAAAAACGAAGATGCAGCAAGTAATGTATCAAGTCCGTTAGTTGCAGAAACTCTCCACGTACACCTCAATGAATCTCCTGTGTAGCCAATTGTTGATGCAAGACTATCCAGAAAGCTTTTTCTGAATGTGCTTACAGAATCTACTCCATTGTTATCACTTGTATAATTGTAATCCTGATTTGTTCCTAATTTCCTGATCTTAAAAGTATATTTAACAGAAGGATCAGGATTTGCCTTTCTCCAGGTAAATTTCACAGGTGAAAGATCTGAAGAAGATACTTCAACTACTGATAAACTTGGAGGGCTCTGCAGTTGATATGAATTTAAAGGGACACCTGCTACTTTAACATAATTTACAAACGTATAGGTGTTTGAACCGAATGAATTTGTTGCTGTAAGTGAAACTGTATATGCGCCGGTTTGAGTATATGATATATTAGATGGATTTTTTACTGAAGAAGTAGAAGGATTTCCTCCAGGAAAACTCCAGCTCCATGAAGTAGGTGTATAAGTTGAAAGATCTGTAAAATTTATACTACCACCGACTATCGGTAAATTTGCCGTATCAGACGTAAAATTAGCTACAGGAGCGCTTCCGGTTACAGCATTAATTCCGGGCAATGTATTTACATTTGAATTATTAGGGTCAAGCCAGTCTTTCAGCTGATTTGTTGAAGAACCTCCATATCCCCATGACTGAGATAGTTTTCCAAATACTTTGTAAACTGCCTGAGGATTTTCACATTGGGAAGCAATTCCTCCCAGATTCTGTCCTATAACCAGCTTATTCTCATCATATAAAGGGCACCCTGAAGATCCTCCTTCAGTCATGCCAATATCCCAGACTACTTGCCAAAAACCGTTCACTAACCTTCCACCAAAACCGTTTGAGGTAATAGCTGGATTATTATCTATTGAAATTTTTTTATTTGCTCCACCCGGATGGTGAATTGCTGTTTCATTAGCCGGTTGATTACCTGTTCTATCCCAGCCGTTAAAAAAACCATTATAAGAAGCAGGTAATGTACCGTTTATCTGCACCAGCCTGAAATCCGTCATATAATTTGCTGCTTTTAAAGTTGCTCCCGAAAGAGTTTGAGCAAGTGACCCTCCATTACCCCAGCACGATGGATTTTCATAATTAAAATAAAAAACCATGCTTGAATGGTTATCCGGTGAACAGTGTTCAGCGGTTAAGTAAAGTAGGCTTCTATCCTGAAGGGTGTTGTTCATTAATGAACCAGTGCATAAATACCCGCTACCTCCTTGAGTAAATGTTATTCTGGTAACTGAACGTTTTTCCTGTACCCAGGGAGCACCTACCGGGCAATTTATATTAATATTGCATTGTAATTCAGCTACACTAAGTAATCCGTAAATATCCTTATAAGCATGAACTACCTGTCTGATACTGAGTTTACCTTTACCTTTTGAATGTACTGGTTCATAATATTCTATCACGGTTGCATCTCCTCTTGTAGGGGCTGTAGAAAAATATCTATCAGAAGTATTATTAAGCTTTGAAAAAGCTCCAATCACTTCAGATTTATCAGAATTATAGAGATATAACAACCCACCTTCAGGCATATAAAATTCATCATAAAATAAATTTATAGAATATGCATTCTGAGAAGTTATTTCAAGTCTCCATACCCTGCTTCCATCTTGCAGTGAGGTCCATGTTCCTGAATTATTAAGATCAAAGTTTACTTCAAATACTTTTCCATATCTGAAAGGTACATCCGGTTTTGAAATGTTCATCCGGTCTTCATCATACATAGCTTCCACATCAAAATGCGGCATTTCAACAGACTGATAATCATTGTTCAGAGAAGTTAGTGAGCTGATGGGTTGCCCACCGGAATTATACTGTGAAAATATAGGATGAAAACACAGAAGGATAAAAATTGAGGGTAAAAACAGAATATTAATATTTTTCATTATTAAATAATTAATTAAATGGATGATTGGTTTAATTTACTATTTTAAACAGATTTTTCAGGCTGATATATTTACAATATATATGAATTTATAAATTAAGTAAACCCATTTGAAAAAATATAAAAAAAGCCGTATAGAATACGGCTTATTATACTTAATTTAATAAAATTTATTTTTTATAATTTTTCATAATTTCTTCCATTTCCTTGGTCTTATCTTTCAAATCCTGAAGATTCTTTCCGCCATCTTTCATGTTTTTCATGTCTTCAAGCATATTTGTCATATCCATATATTTAACATCCTGTGGAGCTTTAAACATATCATCGGAAACTTTAACATCATTTTCAAATTTAACAGCCTTCATATACGTTTTGCCGTCTGCTGAACCCATCCTTAATGGAACGGTTTTTTCATATAGGCTTACAGTAAAATTCTTTTCTTTATGTTTATAAATTTCACATTTATAACCTATAATTTCTTCTTCACCTATCTTATCCATTTTATCAAGGTAGTCACGGAAAGTGTTTACATCAACATTATCTTTTGTTTCGCTGAATTTTGTTTTATCAAACTTCATACCCATTTTAACCCCGGCAATTTCACTGACAGTATAAACAACATCACCTCCATCAAAATATGCTACCGCAGATAATTTTTTCCCGTCTGCATCGAAAGTACTGGTTGAACGGCATTTTTTGCCATCATAAATAGCTTCGACAGTACCTTTTCCTTTTTCATTTCCGGTCACTTCAAATTCTACCTTAAAAGGTTTATCTTTCGAAAATGTAGTTTTATCATTTGATTCTTTTGTATCAGACTTTTTATCATCAGTTTTACCTGTGCTTTCATCTTTTTTGCCGCAGCCGGTAATAAGTGAAAATGCTAAAACGAAAATCAAAAATAAATTAGCAATAAAATTGAGTTTTTTCATTATTATAATATTTAAGTTAGTTATTTTATATACAATGGACGGTAAATATAATCTATCGGGTCAACAAGACCTGCCTGCTGAAATCCCTTTAATCTTAAAGCACATGAATCACATTCGCCGCAGGCTTTTTCTTCAGATTTATAACAAGACCATGAAAGCTCAAACGGGGCATTAATTGACGCTCCTTTTTTTATGATCTCATATTTTTTCAAATGGATAATAGGGGTTTCTATTTTAATTTCAGTTGAAGGTTTTGTTCCAAGCGCAATAACTTTATTAAATGCCTCATAAAATACCTCCCTGCAGTCAGGGTAACCGCTTGAATCTTCTTCTACTGCTCCAATAAATATCTTGCTGGCATTAATTACCTCTGCCCAGCTAACAGCAATAGAAAGTATGTTAGCGTTCCTGAATGGAACATACGATGTTGGGATATCTTTATTATTCAGATCTGCTTTGGTTATTTCAATACTCTTATCTGTCAGAGATGAACCGCCGATCTCAGCAAGATAATTTATATTAACAATCAATCTATCGGCAACCTTATAATGATCAGCAATATCATTAAATGCCTTCAGCTCACGCTTTTCTGTCCGCTGACCGTAATTTAAGTGTAAAAATGCAAGCCGGTATTTATCAGATGCAATTGCCGCTGTTACCAGTGAATCCATTCCCCCGCTTACCAATATTACAGCTTTTTCCATTACACTCCCCTTGCCTCAGGATGCCATATATATTTATGCATCTGCAGCTGAAACCTCACATCCAGCTTATCCTGCAGGATCCACTCAGCCAGCTGAATATTTTCTACTTTATCAAAAACAGGTGAAAGTAAAACCTGTCCAGCTTTATTTACCAGGTCATACTTACTTATCATTTCCTTAACCCATTCATAATCATCTCTGCTGCCTATTACAAACTTCACTTCATCATTTGGCTTTAAATATTGAATATTTTCGTACCGGTTCTTTTTTTCCATTTTGCTGTAAGGGGTTTTAAGATCCATGATCACTTTAACACGGCTATCAATATTTTCAATTGGTAATGAACCTCCCGTTTCTATCAGCACTTCAAAACCAAGGTCACATAGCTCTTTCATCAGAATATGGACATTTTCCTGAACCAAAGGTTCACCCCCGGTAATCTCTACCAGATTGCATTTGTATGATCTTACTTCCGCAATGATATCATCAATGGATCTGTCTGAGCCTTCGTAGAAGGCATATTCAGTATCGCAGTAAACACATCGAATATTGCAATATGTTAATCTTACAAATACACAAGGCAGTCCTGCTTTGGTAGATTCACCCTGGATAGAGTGGAATATCTCGTTGATTTTAAGTTGTGCCGTATCCCCGCGAAAGCGGGGAACCATTTGTGATTCTAAATTACTCATCTTTTTTTTCCGAACAACAAATCTAACTTTTCTATGTTTGAAAGGTTTTTCTTAAATCCCAATGATAATTCATTCCATTCAGGATTAGTTCTCTTTATTAACTCAATTTTCCAACTTCTATCCCATTTCTTTAATTGTTTTTCCCTTTTCATAGCCTCGTCTAAATAAATGTGTCTTTCAAAATAAACTAAATTGGTTACTTTGAATCTCTTTGTAAAGCCATCATATTTGAAATTTTTATGTTCTTCTATTCTTTTGAGAATATCGTCAGTGAAACCAACGTACAAAGTACCATTTCGTTGACTAGCTAATATGTAAACAAAATAATTCATATTTGATTGGATCCCCGCTTTCGCGGGGATTATATAAGAAGCCCCTTTGCCAGCAATCTCGATTTTTCTGCGTAGCTGTTTGGACTCTCATAAATCTTCACCGTTAATTCTTCGAACTTATGCCCTTTAATATCAAGCAGTTCATTAGTAAGCTTATCGGTAAAATCAGCACAAATGTTTTCTACTGTTGAGTGATAATCAACTACAACTTTTTTCATTTTATTCTTGGATAAAAAATCGAGTACCTTTTTATCACCCCTCCAGCATAAGAATGCATGGTCGTATTTTTCGATTATTGGCTTTACGATTCTGTTAAGGTCAAAAAAATCTATGACCATACCGTTCTTATCCAGTCCGCCTGTAATTTCAACATTCATGCGGTATGAGTGGCCGTGGATATTTTTGCATAAACCCTTGTGAAACGGTAAACGGTGTCCCATTTCCCAGTGGTATTGTTTTGAGATTTTCATAATTCACCAAAGTTAATTAAATTTGAAAGTAATTTAAAGGAATTTCAGCATTGGAAAATAATAACATAGAAATACTCCCGGTTAACACTCCTGAATTAACAGAAGAAACTAAACGGCTTTTTAGAGAATATGAAAAATGGCTGAATGTTTCTTTGTGTTTCCAGGGATTTGAAGAAGAAGTAAACACTCTGCCGGGTAAATATTCACCCCCTGAAGGCAGGCTGTATATTGTGAAGTATGACGGCAAATACTCCGGATGTATTGCTCTTCGTAAAATTGAAGACGGCATTTGTGAAATGAAACGCCTCTTCCTGAAAGAAGAATTACGGGGAAAAGGTATAGGCAATACATTGGTAACAAAGATAATTAATGATGCCAAAGATGTAGGATACAAAACAATGCGTCTGGATACCATCAAAGAGAAGATGCCGAAGGCGGTTGAAATTTACACAAAACACGGATTTGTTGAAACCGAGCCATATTACCACAATCCCAACCCCCACACACTTTTTCTCGAGCTTGATCTGACCAAATAACAGCAGTTTATCGCTATGGAATTGTTTAACTCCCTAATTTGTTATATTTTTGTAAGCATTTTAAGATATCGTTCTTTTAACGGGGATGAATTTGGTTTCGACGGGAATACAGATGTTTAAGACTGCATTCCGCGTTCTCAGCAAGCGCGTTAAAAAGGCTGAAAGTCAAAATAAACGACAACAATAATTACGCTTTAGCTGCTTAATAAATAAGCCGCTCGTCTTTTACCGCCTCCACCGCCCATTTGGAAGGTAAAAGGCGCCAAACTTTTGGGCTGGCCGCAAGGTTTACTTGAGCCGAACGGCGAGATAACTTCAAGTGTAGGTTTTGTACCGCTAATTCAGCGGGGCTGTGCAAGACTGAATCTCAAACGCTGAATATGAATGTAGGCGTCTTAATGGTCTTATTTTCGGACCCGGGTTCGACTCCCGGCATCTCCACTAGCTTCACTATTTCACTGCCTGCCGCATCTAATAAAAATAAACATTTATGAAATTCGATCTGAATAAATCAATTGAGATCTTATCCTGCACGCCATCCGTTCTTGAATCACTTCTCCATAACTTAAGCGATACATGGCTGTTTTCAAATGAAGGACCCGACTCGTGGTGTCCCTTTGATATTGTTGGCCATTTGGTACATGGAGAACAAACCGACTGGATGGAAAGAACAAATATTATTCTGTTCAGCGAAGATAAACACTTCAGGAAGTTTGACCGGTTTGCCCAGTTTGAAGAAAGCAAAGGGAAAACCATAACTCAACTGCTTGCGGAATTCCGCAAGCTGCGCGAAAAGAACATTGAATATTTAAAGAGCCTAGCATTAAGAGAAGAAAAGCTTGCACTCAAAGGTATTCATCCCTCGTTTGGAGAAGTTACCCTGAAGCAACTACTTTCAACATGGGTTGTACATGACCTGAACCACATCGCGCAGATATCACGTGTACTGGCAAAGCAATACAGCGATGAAACAGGACCGTGGATAGAATATTTACCATTACTTACTAAATAAATTTTTATAGGGGTTATTTGGAAAAAAGGTGAGTTTAACAACTCACCTTTTTATTTTATCTTGTATATTTACTTCTTACCTTTATTCTTCAGCACAGCCTTTTGCTGCTCTACCACTGCTTCTTCTTCGCCTTCTTTCTTACCTTTTTTGGTAACATAGTACTGCTCAATAATTGAAAGCAAATTGAACATGAAGTAATACAGGTTCAATCCTGCAGGCAGCGTTGTGAAAAGGAATGTAAGCATAATAGGCATAATATAAACCATCGCCATCTGCTTGGGATCCTTAACTGTCATCTTCTGCTGGATGAACATTGTAACACCCATCAGCAATGCAAGACCCGATAAGTAATCAACACCAAAGAGAGGTATCTTGAACGGAAGCTGCAATATTACATCAGGTACTGCGAGATCATGTATCCACAGCCCGAAGTATGCCTGGCGCAGCTCAATGGTGCTGCTGAACACTCCGAACAGCGCGTAAAGTATAGGCAGCTGCAGCAGCATTGGCAGGCATCCGCCTGCGGGATTTATCTTCTCATCCTTATACAGCTTCATCAGCATCTGCTGCTGTTTCTGCGGGTCATCTTTATACTTCTCTTTCAGCGCGTTCATCTTCGGCTGAAGCTCGCCCATCTTCTTCATGGATTTCATCTGGTAGCGCGTGAACGGCGTTAATACGATCTTCATCACAATAGAGAAAATAATAATAACTATGCCCCAGTTTGAAATGAACTTATGCAGGAAAAGGAAGAATGGAAGTATCGCATACTGCGCAATTGGTCTTACAAGAAAGTCCAGTGAGAACCTCATGGTTGACTGCAGGTTCATATTGTAGCTCTTTAAGATCTCGTAATCTACCGGACCGAGATAAACTTTGAACTTATTACGCTCCGACTTTTCATTTTTAACTGCCATTTTAAGGGCAATACTATAATCTTTTTCATGGCCGTTTTGCGGCAGGTCAAAATAATTTCCGGTAATATATGAGCCGTCCGCTTTTCTGCCATCGGGGATAAGGAACACTGTGAAGTATTTTATCCTGCTGCTCACCCAGTTCGTCTGGCCGTTCAGGTCTGATTTCACCGGTTCATCCTTGGCTGTAACATCAAGCACTTCAAGCTCATCACCCATTTCGGCGAAAGCCTGGGCATGACTGCCCTCTCCGTCACTGCGGTACTCGGTAAGCTTAAGTGAATGTTCCCATGCTAACTGGTACTCATAGTTGGCAATGAACTTACTGGAATTCTCAAGCCCTATTTCAACATCGAACATGTATGAATCATTCCTGAATGTAAAGGTCTTGGTGATCTTCGCGCCTGTTGTATCTACAGGCATTTCAAATACTATCTTAAACTCTTCTGTGCCGTTCAGGGTTTTTCTTTCCCACGGCTTGTATGATGAATTAAAGTAAAGCTCTTTGGTATTGATAAGCTTTCCTTCTGTGGAATTGAAAAGCAGGTTCAGCTCTCCCCCTTTATCCAGGTATAAAAGCTGCACTGGATATCCATCCCATGTTTTGAAACCTTTTACTTCATACTTAATTAACGCTCCGCCTTTAGTGGAAAACTCAGCGTAGTATTTATCTGTCTCAACTATTACAACTTTATCTTCACCTTTTTCAAACTTACCGAATAAAGCGCCGTATTTTTCTGAAACCGGCTGAACAACTTTTACAGTATCTCCGCTTACTACCTTTTTAATTGTATCGGCTGATTGCTGCTGCTTCTGCTGCTCCTGGACTTTACTGAGGCTATCTTTATTTATCTGCTGTTCAGTCTTTTTATCATCCTTTGGCGGCTCAGGCGGTTTGTTTTGACTCTGGAAATAAAGCCAACCCAGCAGAATTACACCAATTAATACAAAACCAATTATCGAATTTCTATCCATTATTATGATTCACTGTTATATTAAACTCTTTGTTATTGAACTTTTTGTTATTGAACTCTTTTTTACTTTACGCTTATTTTAAATTAATGCAGTTTAAGTTTCTTTTCCGGAACAGGGTCATACCCGCCGGCGAAGAACGGGTTGCATTTTAAAATTCTGACTGACGCCAGGTATGTACCTTTGAACAGACCGTGTTTTTGCAGCGCTTCAATAGCGTAAGTTGAGCACGTGGGATAGTGCCTGCATGAAGGCGGAAAAAGCGGTGAAACCGCGTACTTGTACAGCCTGATAAAAAGTATAAGCAGGTATTTTGGATTTAAGTATTTCAGGTTTTCGGCTTTCACTGCGGATCTGTTTTGTAGAACTGTATTATTGATTAAGACGCTGATACCGGATTTAAATTTTGTTTTCTGTTAGTTTTTTTATTTTACTTAGTAATTTAATCATATCGGGCTCGATTGCTCTGAATGTGAGCTGCCTGTGATCTGTATATGCTGTGCCTGAAAGGGTGAATAGAATTCTGAGTTTGATCTCTTTGCCTGAAGTAATTGAAAGCAGTTCAGTTTTATTCAGCCTGTAAGATTCCTTTAAGAGCCTTCTTACGCGGTTGCGGGCGCTGGATTTTTTAATTTTTTTTTTGACAATAAAAAACCGACTTTTACCGGAAAGTCGGTTTTACTGCCTGAAAAATTTAAAAACGCGTTTACATTACCGGATTCGAGCTTTTTAGATCCTGAAAGAACTTCTTCAAAAACACCAAATCCGCGGATAATTTCATGTTTCCCTAATGTAAAAATTCTGCTCAAAGTTAAAAATTTAAGTTAAATTCAGTTAATAAACCAAATCATCCTGCGGCCGATAATTACCTGGTAAACTTCTTTTCATCGCTTACTGTGAGCTTCTTTCTGCCCTTGGCTCTGCGGCTGGCTAAAACGGCTCTGCCGTTCTTGGTGCTCATTCTTTCCCTGAAACCGTGCTTGTTTTTGCGCTTTGTATTGCTTGGCTGAAACGTTCTTTTCACAACTACTCCTGTTTACCCCCGAGGGGTTTATTATTTTGGGGTTTACCCCTTTCAGGATCACCCATTGGCTCCCCCGTTTCGGGGTTTATACCTTAGGTTTATCCCTTTTGGGGGACCGCGCTAGCGGTGTTCTGTTTATAAATTTCCTTTTAATAAAACGCTAAAATAATGAAATATTCCAACACTTTCAAGGCTTGAAAAAGCGTCCTCGACCCTCCCCCTAAAAGGGGGAGCTGGAGGGGGTATCCGGCTGCTATTGTTTCCGATAATTCATTCTTTTTTGACATACCCTTTAGGGTGAGGATGTAATTTTTAAAAAGTATGGGCTTTAGCCCTGATTGAATTAACCTGAAAAGGCACATCGATTCCGCCCTTCCAGGGCTTGGGTAAATTTGTTTACTTTAACCCGATGGGCTTTAGCCCATCGCTAAAATCTTACGCCCCATCGGGGCTTAGAATAAAAGCCTCAAACGCCTCTCATTGTCATGCTGAACTCGTTTCAGCATCTTGTTTCGGAATAGTTGATGTTAGACCTCCCCTAAATCCCCTCCTTGGTAAGGAGGGGACTTAAAATCAAAAGCTTTTTTTGTCTCCCCCTCAAGAAAATCACGGAGTGATTTTCGAAGTCCCGCCCTGGCGGGATGAATCTTGGGGGAGTGTCCGGCAGCTGCCGGACGAGGGGGTCTTTTATAAACTACCCTACCTCCCCTCACCCTGAGCCCTTGACTGCCGAAGTTCTTGCCCGCCTATGGCGTGGTTAACACAGGCAGTTGTCGAAGGGTCCTCACCCTGAGCCTGTCGAAGGGCAAAGCGCAAATTCACAACAAGTGACCCCCTCCAGCTCCCCCTCTTAGGGGGAGTGATAATTTATGAAACAAACCGTAATTCCACGCTGCTTTTGCACATTTTCTCATTTTTTGTGATCCTTATTTTTTTTTTTCGGGGCGCTTGCATGGCGAGATGTTGATTTTGAGCTGAAATCGCAAACTTTCTCACGATGAAAGCGTTCTCATTATGAATAATTCATGTTGAGAACAGTTTCAAGATGAATATTCATCTTGAGAAAATCCGCGATTAAAGAGCGGAAGCGCCATTTTATTTTCTCATTATGAATAATTAATGATGCTGAAATCAGCCTAACCGGGCCGCAGGCCCGAACTGCGTTAGCAGTTCTGCTCCCCAAGTTAGCGTGTAATACATCAGCCGCAAAAACAAAGATAAATAATAAAGCGGTAAATACTTCACCTCTCCCCCTATCAGGCCGTATGGACTGGCGAAGACATGTGGGAGCAGGTCTGCGACTCAATTGAGTCTTAGACTCGTGGAGAGGGGGTAATTCAATGTTATATATGAACATTTTACATAAAGGATAAATTAATGATTAATATGCTTACTGCATACTTAGACTAATATAATATATGCTGATTGCATATTCAAGGGGGAAAATGAATACCATTGTCTCCCCACCCTGATAGCAGCCCCAAATCGATTTAAGTACATTGAACCACCCGATAGATTGTAATAGGGACTAGTGATAAGGCTGAAAAGTTAAAAAACGATAATAATTAGTTGTTTGTTGTTAGAAACTTACAAAAAAATCCATTTTATTTAGTATGTAGTCAATTAGATAAATTTTAAGCAATTTATTATGGAATTAGGAAGTTTAGATCAAAGTATTTGGTACAATTACAATTCTGAAAAAGATAATTTAGAAAATGCATTTTCATTCCTAGAAGAACTGCCTGAAAAATTAAACTTTATCTTCAGTCAAGAATCTTTCAAAAGATTGTTTGATGACATTACAGAGGATATTAACTATGAGCTTTTTGAAAACTCATTTTATGAGGTAAGAGAACAATTAGATATGAACCTAAAGCTTGTAAAAGAAAATATTAGAATTAAGCGTTACAAAACTTACCTATATTTAAGACTTGCTCAAAATGGATTTACAGAAAATTCATTTAAATTGAAGATAAATTTATTGAACTTTCATTGGAAGAAAGCTTATTTAACAGCAAAAAATGGTATAATTGATTTTGCTAATAATAAGACTGTAGGTTTAATGAGAAAAGTTCTAGATTTACTGAACTCAATACTTGGAAGTTTTGCAAGCATTATTCCAGGCGTAGATGCGGTAAAGGAAATAAAAGAAGTGGCTGAAAGTATAATAAGTTTGGGAGAAAAGTAACCTTCGAAATTTATTGTACCTAAAATGGGCTATAAAACTATTTTCCGCGTTATTGGTCTTTTGACCAACGACAAAAGAAGATTTAGGTTACTTTAACCTAAAACAGACGTTGGTGACAACACCAACATCGGCGATTAAATTAATTAGTTACAAAAACTTGCAATTAAGGCACAAAGGGTATTGTCGTTGGTGAGAACCTTAAAAACAAGGCAGGCACCAACGATGGCGTTATAACTATAAACTGTATCCACGGTCGAAATCAACTAGTTAAGCAGGTGGAACTGTACTCCTTACTCTAACCAAGTTTTGTGTGTCTCCATATACCATTGCATGATGTTGTGAAATATGCTCTATATACTCATTACAATTTATACGATATAGAATATTGCCTACTCCTGCAGTAAAAGCAGCACTTAATGCCACTGGAAATTTCTGTATGTTTTTATAACATTGTATTCTTCCTTCACTACCCCAAGCACCACTTGTTTCATTATGTTCCCAAACAAGAGATGTTGTACCATCAGATTTCGATAAAAAACCTAAGGTTTCATAAAAATCATTTTCTGTTGCAAATCTAATTTGTTGATTCGTGCCAAAGATTAGTTGGTTCATTTTGAGTTAGGCATAATTTACGGATTAATTTTTGTTATAATGTTGAACTAAATTCACGCGTATATCGTTAAAACTAAGTGAGGCATTTAAACTTAATGATAAACCTGTATTTATCACATAAATAAATGACTCTTTTCTGTAATATCTTTCACCAAATGCTTTTAAAGATGTTTCAATACTGTTTGATTTAGCAAGTAAACATATAAGTTGATAATCTCTATTAATAACAGTTGTTTTATTATTTGGATGAGCTTTAAAAAAATGCTGGGTTGGTGTTAGTTTTATTAAATTTTCCAAATAATGCGCTAAAGACGGAAATGATTTAGATGAAAAAATGTGATGTACTTGTGTGGCATCTCCAGAACTCCATTGGTCTTTAATCTCACTTTCACGATACAATTTTCGGATAGTATTCATTGCTTTTTGTACTAAATAAGCATTATATGAAGTACCTAAGTCTGTAACTCTTTCAGCAAATAAAGATTCGGCTTCTTGTCTTGTAATATCTTTTGATTTGTTACGATCTCTCCAATTAACTCTATTATACATTAAATCACCATAACAAAAGGGAAATTTTGATAAACGGCCTTTAATTGCACCTGGTATATAATTATATGCGGAAAATACATTTAAAACCTTTGGAAAAATACGGTAAACCTCAGTCTTACCATTAATATTAGTATTTCCTAATATGAATTTTTTGAATTGATCTTTCAAGTCTTGAAATTTTTCTTCAGTAAGATTGCCGTTTTCATAGAGCGTTTTAAAATTGATAAGATTTTTTAAAAAACCGCTCGACTCCATGACTTTTAATAAATAAAAATATAAAAAAACATATGCGTTATGTTCTTTTAGAGATATATATTCTAATAATTCCTGATTTTTTATTTTATAAAAATTTGTTGTCCCACGCTTTTCGCAGTAGAGCAGTTGGGCAAAAGAAAGCATCTGGAGTGGTTGGCTTACAAATTTATCGTATTCACTCCGTGCAGTTTCCTTGAGAGCATCAGGCTTATTAAAAATATTTTTAACATTTTTAATGAAATATTGAGATTCCCAAATATCGTTTTTAGTGAAAGTGGTCTCTAAGTCATCACCGACATAATTTATCACGCAATCAGAAATTATACAAAGTACATCGGGAGTTACTTTCTGATCCATAAATCTAACACCTTTTACTTTACGAATGTCTAGATTAGCCTTATTTAAGTAATCAGATATGTTCATCAACTATCTTTCATAATTCCAAAGAAAAATACTGAATTATTATCTATATTCAATGAGCGAGTTCCATAATTCCTCGCTATCTTGTAAAATCTTGTAAATTCCTCACTATTGTAATATTCCAAATCTTTTTTGTGTATTTTCCTACTACCGTTTCTTAATGTTAAGATTGCAACAGAACCATCAGTTATTGTATTAGGTGGAAGAAAACATGCTCTGGGATAATAAGTGAGATTTGGAACCAACACTGCTTCTTTATTATTAATAAATTTCAAGACATCTAAATTTGATGTATAATTTACATAACAATCATAACCATCTATATCAATTATTTTGTTAGAACCAATGTTACGAGATTTTAAAACACGTATATCTGCTTTTGGCTTTGTTATTTTCTTTGTAATTTGTCTATCTCTGTATGATTTGTAAATGTTAAAGTTTAATTTTTGACTTACAGAATCAAAATAATCATCTCTATAAATTAACCAATAAGGATAGTTAGATGAAAAAATGTAATCTTGTCTTTTTATACTTATATTATTAAGGATATAAGATTCTATTTCAATTGAATTATTAGCCGGTAGAGGCTTGTTTTCTATAATGAAACTAATTGTTTCAATGAGTACTCCTTTAAAAGCTTTCTCTCCATAATCAATAATCTTGTTAAATTTCAATTTCGATAGAATTTCCCTGGTTTTGTTATATTCAGGTGAATTGATTAAACTTTTAGGCACTACTAAAGACACGATATCACCAAGCTGTAAACATTTTTCAATAAAAAAAGAATATAGATTATTCGTATCTTTGTTTACTACATTTGATTTATATCTATTAAGAAGTTCCTTATCTGAATTAAATTTCTTAAATGGAGGGTTCCCTACAACTATATCATAACTATGGTTAAATTCATGTAGCAAAAAATCATTATTTATATAATTGATTTTAATATTTTCCGGAATATTCAATTTTTTTACTAAAAGACCTACAATTTTTATAGCAAACTCATCAATATCTACTACATCAATTGTGACATTTTTTACTTCTCTATATTTTGTAATCAGTAGGGGAAGAAAATTACCCACTCCAATTGATGGCTCAAGAATTTTCAAATTGTCATAGTTGTCTGGGGATGGCAGATCTTTTATTATTGAGTAACAGATATCTTGTCTTGTATAATAAGCCGCATTATCAGTTTTTAATGCATTGGATGTTTCTACAATTTTTGAAAGAGTCGAATAGTTAAGTTTATTTAAATTAATTTTGACAAAATTATAAATAGCTTCATTCGATTTGAGATTTTCCTTTTCAATTATTTTATTTACTTGAGGTAAGTTTATTGATGTTTCATTCAGAACGGTTTTAATTTTGTTTGCTATTTGTCTGAAAATATTAGTAGGAACTGCTTCACCAATGCTGTGTCGAATATTCATTTCCTCCTTAGAAAGGAATTTCCTTTTTAAGTCATATGGCAATTTGTTTAAGTCTTTTTCCGATATGTCTGTCCATTTAAACGTATCAGGTATAGTCATCATTTTCATTAACTCACGTATGCTGAAAACTCTATTATCCCTCGGATGTATTGTATTCTGGCTTGCTAGAATATCATTTCTTGTGTGAATACATGGACCAACCTTATCCCAATAGCATCTTGTATATTTGTCGCTATTTTTATTTGTATTATATAGTATTAAACCATCAATTATTTGATGTGGAATTTTTTTAATATCATTATTATCAAATGCAGACTCACCTTCCTTAATATCCTTAATCCATTCCAGCATTTTAGGTGCATATGGTCTAAAGTTATGGTATATATCAGTGGGATCAATTGCACCCATTTCATTTAGTTCAGGTAAATCACCAATAACTTCTTCTAAGGTTTTTTCCTTTGTATAGTCTGGAAATATAGCATAAGGCGTAATCTCCTCTAAGTTTTTTCTTGTACCTATTACGAGTGTTCGTGTTCTGCTGGAATTATTTCCGTAATTTTTAAAATTCAAATATTCATAGTGAATATGATACTCTCCGGCTAGATTTAGCTCTATTGCATCCTTAATTTTCTTGTCCTTGCCGTCTATATCAGTACATATAGTCTTCAAAAATGTTCTTACATTTTCAAAAATAAAGAACTTAGGTTTATGATCCTTTACAAACCTAATTGATTCTGTTACAAGTGAATTTCTACTCTTCTCGTCCTTTTTTTTATGATTAGCCACAGACATTCCTTGGCAAGGAGGGGTTGCAATAACTACATCAATATCCTTTATTGAATAATTATTCTTCCAATAATCTATTTCGTTTAATAATTTAGTCTTAACATTATCTTCTTTCAAATCCCCACAGATATATCCACTTTCATAAGTACACTTGTCATTATATCTCTGAAATTTTAGCCGTTTTTCTAACAATTCAACAGTAGCAATGCATTTAAATCCTTCTAATAGAAAACCATAGCATCCTATGCCTGCACCACTGAAGAAACTAACGTAAGTATTTATTAAGTGCTTATTTTTCATTTTATTATAATAAAGTAATTTAACAACAAAAAATCTTTAAAAAAATTCAAATAATTCCTTTTACTTTAATACAAATTTATAAATTATTATCCTTTTTGGTGTATCATACGATGATATTTTTTTTGCAAAATTATGCAAATTGTGGATGACCGCCAGTCTGTTACATAACGCGCCGTTCGCAGGTAAACGCGATACTGGATAATTAAGTGAGTTTTAGTGTAACAATAAAAAAGGGGCGTATTACATACGCCCCTGCGGGATCAGGTTTCACTTACTGCTGGACTCAATTCTGTTCAATTATTTTCGTTTTCGTCATTTTCGTTATTGCCGCCGCCGGTGTCATCCTTAAATTTAGGGTTATCGAGCTTGCCGTTTTCATCATACCCGGCTTTCCTGGTATTATCGGTTTTTTGCGGCGCTTGCTCGATAGCTTTTCGTTTTTGCTCTTCACTAATTTTGTTATTGTTGGAGTCAACCGGTGAGTTTGGCTCGCTGGTTTGATTTGTTTTGGTTTTTTCAGGCATGTTAGCTGTGTTTTAGTTTATATTGATATATAATTCTAAACATTAGCCCGGGGGCAAAGGTTTTTGCGGGTATGGGAGGTGGTGCGGTGACCACCCCTCAATCCGGCTATCGCCGGATTTCTTCCCCTCCTAAAAACAGGAGGGGAGCTTTGTAATACTTCAAGAAGACAAAGCAGACGTCCCAGCGGGACGTCTCTGCAATAACAGAGTGACCGCACCCGATATTATTTTTTCACAAATTATTTAAAATAGCATGATAATAGTCTGGATACCCGCTTCCGCGGGTATGACAAGCAGTATCGTTTTAACGTTTTGTTATTTTGCCATCGGGGGAGATTTGGATGGTTGTTTCGGGGAAGTCGGATTCGGTCATGCGTTTCATAAGCTCAACCGCCTCAAAGCTCTCATCATACACCGGGAAGCCGCGCCGTACCTGTTTGAAGGGGAAAATTCTGCCGTGTGAAAAATCGCCGGATTTTGTAATGTATAGCTTCAGCACCGGCGCCAGGCCAAGATTGCCGCTTAAGCCAAACTTTCCGTATGTACAAAAATTTCCGAGTGAGTACGCTATGAACTTGCCTTTGTAAAGCTCCACTCCGCGCGGCACATGCGGCCCGTGCCCGAAAACAATATCAGCGCCAGCATCTATCATATCGTGCGCAAACTCATAGCAGTTGCCTCTATCTTCGCCAAGGTAAAACTCACGTTTGCGGTTCACATGCGTAGCGCCTGAGCCCTCGGCTCCCCCATGGAAAGCGACAATTACAATATCACACTGCTTTTTAAGGTCGCTTACAATTTTTGCTGCTTTGGTGTGATCGTTGATGCTGAGCGTTCCGGTATTAGGCGCAAAGCCTATTAAGCCGAACTTAATGCCATCTTTCACAAAAATTGCAGTCGGCGCGCTGATATGCCCGGCATATTCTATGCCGTATTGTTTCAGGGTGTTCTGTGTTTGCTTCCTGCCTATATCGCCCATATCGCCGGAGTGGTTGTTGGCAAGGTTCATCATATCAAATCCGGCATCCTTCATGTAACCCGCGTAATGCTCAGGCATTCTGAATGCCACGCAGTTCTCGGGGTTCTGGCACACCTTCGGTGTGCCGCCGCTGTTGAGCAGCGTGCCTTCGAGGTTGCCAATGGTCACATCAGCAGATTGCAGAATATCAGCAGGCGCTTCGAGTATATCGCGGCCGTCACCCGGCGGCAGCGAAGCTGCGGAGGGGTAATTGGTGCCAAGCATCATATCCCCCACCATAATTATGGAATAGACGGAGTCGGGGTCGACAGTTACTTCGGTGGTGGTTTTGCTGGTGTTTTTTTCGTTGGTAGTTTGATCTTGTTTTTTATCCGGGCTGCAGCCGGCTGCAGCCATGAAAAATAAAATTAGTGTGATCAGGAATATGAATTTTTTCACGTGATTATGGTGATGTTTAGTTTTTTCCGGATAGGTGTATGGGTGGAGATTCGATACGGTTGTAAATAAAAGTCTTTTGCCTAATCCCCGCTTCAGACCTACCACTACGAGTCGATAACTCGTAGAGTTGTAGACCTAAATCCCCTCCTTGTTAAGGAGGGGACTTAAAATCAAAAGCCTTATTTGTCTCCCCCTTATCAAGGGGGAGTGCCCTTTAGGGCGAGGGGGTCGATTTTTTTGCTGCCAAAAATTCTACCTTCGTTTTTAAACTTTCAATAACATGATCCAGAGATTGATAGATTTCAATATTAGAAAATCTTATAAAATGAATATCAAGCTGTCGGATTTCTTCTTCTCTAGTCCTGTCATATTCTAATTCTGCATCTGTTTGATGAGTAGCGCCGTCTACTTCAACAGCAATCTTTAATTCATTACAATAGAAATCAACAACATATGCACCTATTCCAAATTGTCTGCGAAATTTGACCCCCAGAATCTTTCGGTTTTTTATTTCATCCCACAGTATTGCTTCGGCTTTGGTCATATTATTCCGAAGCGATCTTCGTTTTTCCTTATCTTTTTTTCTGTTGAAAATTCTGCCCGTCTTTAAGCTCCTTAATTAAGATTTTTTATACTTAATAAGACCTCCCCTAAATCCCCTCCTTGGTAAGGAGGGGACTTAAAATCAAAAGCTTTATTTGTCTCCCCCTTACCAAGGGGGAGTGCCCTTTAGGGCGAGGGGGTCGTTATGATTTTGTTTTCTTAACCGGTTTGCCGGTGGCCTTAGCATTTTCGGGAACGAAGGTTGTTGGAGTACGCATGTAGAGGTAAACGCCCAGCCCGATAAGCACAACGGAAATTATCTGCGCTTCTGAGAGTCCCAGGAAGAACCTCGGGTTTAGCCTGATGAACTCCACCAGCAGGCGCGCAGCGCCGGAGAGCATTAAATACAGCCCGAAGAGCTTTCCATCACCTTTGAACACACTGCGTTTGCGCCACAGCAGCCAGAAGAGAAGTCCGCCGATAATAAACTCATACATTGGTGTAGGATGGCAGAGGGTGTTATCGGGCACAACGCCGCCAAATTTGGCGGCAATATCACTGCCGCGGAATGCTACTGATGGCGGAAGCGTGCCGTTGGAGTAATCGGTGCCCCAAGGCACCCATGACATGAACTCAGATACGGGCAGGCCGTAGTCGCCATCACCTGAAAGGTGGCAGCCTACACGCGCGATGCCATAACCTATCGCAAGCGAAGGTGCGGCTGCATCACAAACCCGGAGGAACGGTATCTTCTTTGTCCTGGTATAAATATAAACCAGTGCAGTTGCGAGGATAAGACCGCCATAAAAAGTTAATCCGGCCGGAGAAAACAACCCTTCGGTTGAAAATATTTTCCCCCATGACATCATTGAAAATGACTTCCACTCCTCTATCACATAAAGCAGTTTAGAGCCGGCTACGCCGCACACCAGGGCGATAAATGTAATGTTAACCGCTGCGCCTTCATCCAGCTTTTTGCGCTTGAACTCTCGCTGCAGCAGCCAGCTTGCAACAATAAAACAAATGCCAAGCATCAGCCCGTAGCTGTAAACGGGTATTGGACCCAGTTGAAATAGTTTAGGAATCATTTTCTGTCTTAATTTCTATAAAACTTTTTTTGGATACATGAGAAACCTTTACAGGCTCCGTTTTTGAACGCTGCACAAACAATTTGAATTTGCTCTTATCGGAATCTTTTTTATCTATAACTACGCAGTACTCAGTGTACTTGAAATCATACAGCCTGTATTCATATCCTGCGGTTCCGCTTGAGGAAAGATCGCCTACCGGCGCGGAAAATCCGAGTATGTTGAAGAACAGGTCCTTGCCGTCCTGGCGGTTATCCATCTTTAGTATATACTGGAATGTGAGGAATTCTTTGGTTGTCTGGAAACGGAACGAGATGTAATCACGTTTGGTAACCTCATCATGCTCTTTTGATATGTTAAGGACATATTCGAATTTTTTCGGCGGCGGTTTAACTTTTTTGGTTCTCAACTCAGATTATATTCCCTGCTAGTTTATCAAATTCAACTTCTATTTGAGAGCTGTCGCTCATATTTTTAAGAAGGCCTGCGCCTTTTATCATTTCATCATCACCTAATATATAAACATACTTAACGCCAAGCTTGTTTGCTTCTCGCATCTGCGCTTTAAAGCTGCGGTTAAGCAGGTCAGTTTCGCATGAAATATTTTTCCGCCGAAGCTCTGTGATAAGCTCAAATGCTTTATCGCGGGCTGAATCATTGAGCGAAATAAAATAGACAAGCGGCTTTGCCGCTTCACCGAAGGTGAAGCCGTTCTTTTCGGCTACGATTAAAATGCGCTCAATCCCGCTGCCGAATCCAACACCGGGGCAAGGCTTGCCGCCAAGCTGTGAGATAAGGCCGTCATACCTTCCGCCTCCGCCGAGCGCATCCTGGGAGCCAAGATCTTCGGAAACAAACTCGAATGTTGTATCGGTGTAGTAATCGAGTCCCCTGACCAGGCGGAAATCAACTTCAATGTTAACCGAAAGCTTTGTGAGCTCATTGATAACTTTATCGAAGCGCGCTTTGGAATCGTTGCCAAGGTGATCGAGTATTTTTGGTGCGGAATCGGTTATAGCTTTATCACCCGGATTTTTGGAATCAAGAATCCTCAGCGCGTTGGTTTCAAACCTGCGCTTACTGTCCTCTGACAGGCCGCTGATGTTATCTTTGAGGTAATCTCTTAACTTCGCAATATAAGCGGTACGTTCATCGGCTTTGCCGATGGAGTTAATCTTCACCTTAAAATTATTTATGCCGCAGCGGTTATATACTTCCTTTGCGAGCAGGATCAGCTCAACATCGGTGTAAATGCTATCGCTGCCGAGTATTTCGCCGCCAAACTGAGTATGCTCGCGGTAGCGGCCCGCCTGCGGGCGCTCATAGCGGAACATATTGGTGATATAATACAGCTTATGCAGGGGTGAGTCAGCCAGCATTGAGTTTTCGAGGAATGCCCGCATAACGGGGGCAGTGCCTTCGGGTCTGAGAGTGATGGAATCCCCGCTTTTATCCAGGAAAGTGTACATTTCCTTGCCAACGATATCGGTTTCAGAGCCTACTCCCCTGTTGAAAAGCTCGGTGTATTCAAATGTAGGCGTACGCACTTCGGAGAAGTTGAATAAAGCTGTAACTTCGCGAATGACTTTTTCAGCATAGTGCCATTTCCCGATATCCTTCGGTAATATATCCTTAGTGCCTTTGGGCTTCCTGAAATTCATATTTTTACAAAAATTATTATGCAATATAATTTTAGTAATCGGTAAAATCTATGAAAATCAGCAATACTATTTATAGGATTTAAATAATATCGTGGATATTATCTTACATTTACTCATATTGTTATAATATGTATTTTTGCAATAAATAAAGAATTTATATGATAAAAGCAGTAGTATTTGATCTCGATAATACTCTCATAGATTTTATGAGAATGAAGAACACTGCCGTTGAGGCAGCAACAAAGGCAATGATCGATGCCGGGCTGGACTTTCCTTATGCGGAAATACGGAAAAAAATAGATGAAATTTATAATGAAAAAGGTATTGAATACCAGCAGGTGTTTGATCAGCTGCTGAATCATTTCATTGGTAAAATGGATTATAAAATACTTTCAGCCGGTGTGGTGGCATACCGCACGGCGCGCGAAGCGGAGCTGAACACATACCCGCAGGTGATACCAACGCTAATTAAGCTGATAAAAATGGGAATAAAGCTCGGTGTAGTGAGCGACGCGCCAAGCAAAGAAGCATGGCTGAGGCTGACTTATATTGGACTTCATCACATGTTTGATGGTATAGTGACTTATGATGATTCCAGGGAGCGTAAGCCTTCTCCTGTTCCGTTCAACCTGATATTGGATAAGCTGGGAGTCAAAGCAGCTGACGCGCTGATGGTTGGAGACTGGGCAGAACGAGATGTGGTGGGAGCCAAGAGCGTGGGAATGAAAACAGCCTTCGCAAAATATGGTGATACTTTTGATACGAAGGCGCATGGGGCTGATTATGAGATAAATTCCGTGGCGGAGCTGGTGGAGATAGTGAAGAAGGAGAATGAACCATGATTAGCATGATTAAATGATTAAATGATTAGCGTAATTTTCTGGATTATAAATGCAAAATTTGTAAGCTTTCAGGGCTGAAGCTCATTCAATTTCCGGGTGCCCTATCCCCCGCCATGAATGGCGGGGTTAAAAGAATCAAATAATAAAAGAATCAAACAAATATTGAAAATATTTCACTATTGTGGTCTGTAACGATTGGAAGTTTCTATAAAGAGTTAATTAAGTAACCCCACCATTTATGGTGGGGTTTAAAAACATAAAACTAAACCGGGCTTTAGCCCTGATCTGTAATATGTCATTTGTAAAAGTATGGATTCATGCTGTTTGGGGTACTAAAAGTCGTTCTAACATTTTGAAAAAGGAAATACGAAAAGAACTTTTTAGTCACATAAAATCTAACGCAAAGGAAAAGGGAATTTATGTTGATACTGTTGATGGTTATACAGATCATGTGCATTGCCTTTTTACTTTGAATGCAGATATAAGTTTATCAAAAACATTACAACTTATAAAAGGAGAAGCATCTTTCTGGTCAAATAAGAAGGATTTAGTTAAACCTAAATTAATGTGGGCAGATGAGTATTTTGCCGTTTCTGTCAGTGAATCAATTGTTGATAAAGTCAGAAAATACATTAAGAACCAGGAAGAACATCACAGAAAAATGAGCTTCCAGGAAGAATATGAGGATTTTTTAAAAAAATTTAATTTAAAGAGTCAGGGCTAAAGCCCATTCTTTTTCATATGACTTTACCCCACCTTAAAGGGTGGGGTTAGAAGAATCAGCCTTGGAGTGGAGCTTTCATAATTTACATCATTGACTGGTGGGTTAACATAAATTTCCACTAAAAGCATAAAAAAGCTGTCAGGGCTAAAGCCCATGATTTTTTGAATTATTAACCCCGCCATAAATGGCGGGGTTATTATAGAAAAAATAATTTATTTAGAATTAACAAGTAACCAATTACAGAATAAAGGATTGTACTTATACTTTAACCTCCGCTCAAAGTGGGGTTTTATTGCAAAAATTAAATAGGGCTTTAGCCCTGATTATTAAATTATGATAAAAGGCGTAGGAATTGACATAATAGAAGTAGCGCGGATAAAGGGCATCATGGAAAAATATGGTGATAAGTTCTTTCAGCGCATACTTACTGAAAAAGAAATAGCGTACTGCAAGAAATTCAGTGATGCTGAGCTGCATTTTGCAGGCAGGTTTGCATCAAAGGAAGCATACAGCAAAGCAATCGGTACAGGAATTTCAAAAGATTTCGGGTGGAAAGATATTGAAATATTGAACGATGAGAGGGGCAAGCCGTATATTAATCATACTAAGGAAAACGAATACTCAAAGCTGAAATTTCATATAAGTATTTCGCATACTAAGGAATATGGCAGCGCGGTTGTGGTGTGTGAAGAATAGTTTTCTAATATTGAGATTGCTTCGTCGCTTCGCTCCTCGCAAATAAAAGGATAAATAACTGACGCGGGTATGTTGTTGTTACACTTCCAGCGGCCTAGCGACCATGATACCGGTTTTTTTTGAATCCCCTGCCACGTAATCCTGAAGCTCTTCGTTTGAAATTATCACCCTTTTGCTTTTGCTGGATGCGTGCATGAAGTAAGTTCCGCCGCTTTCTTTGTAAACATAACCGGTGTGCGTTACATCGAGTCCGCCTATACTTGTTGTAGTTGCGATAATATCCCCGGTCTGCATCTGGTCATATGATTTCGAGATATCTTTAGTTGGAATGTAATAATAATACCTGGAATTTATCGCGTTTTCGGCGGCTACTATGCCATCGAGCTCACTGCTGTTTGAAAGCTGTTTGTATGATTTGGTATGGGTTGACATAAAATCGATGTTTTTATTGTAAGAAACGCCGCCAATATCAGCAGTAATGTTCTTAACGATGCCTTTATTTTCGTTATCGGTGATCCAGTCACAGAAATAATGAAGGCGGCTCGAATAACCATCGATTATACCATCACGGTAGCGAACCTTTTTGAGCTCAGCCTTGTAATCATCAAAACTAGTTTTACCCTGCTTTAAACAGCGGGCAAAAACCAGGCAATTTTCAACAAATGTTACGCAATCAAGTCCGGTTAGATTTACCACCAGACTTTCGCTCATGTTTTTATCCAGTGTGCCTGCGACGTAGTCGGTATCTATGAACGATTTGCCCACCTCTGCAATGGCATCACCAATAGACATAGACTTTACCCCGCCATCAACAAGAAGCTTAAATTTCTTTTTACACAAAACCTCATCGTAGTCATCCCAAAAGGTATTAGTCATTGATTTAATACCCTGCGGTACCGCACTTAAAAATATAGCGCTTAGCGCTGTGGATTTAATGAAATTTCTGCGTGATAGTTTTGACATTAATTTATATTGTTATGGTAATTTGTAAATCAGTATAATCGCTTAACACAACACCTAGAATCGAGATCCTTCACTGCGTTCAGGATTAGAATGGCGCATCCTGCGGAGCGTAATATGAAGGCTCTGCATCTTTAGCGCGATTGGCAAACATAGCATAATTGTGAATGAACGTCAGCTTGGCTTCGCCAATGGGACCGTTACGCTGTTTGCCGACTATTACTTCAGCCAGACCCTGAACTTCATGGAACTTGGGGTCATCTTTGCTGATATATATATCGGGTCTGTTAATAAATATAACAACGTCAGCATCCTGTTCAATTGCACCTGATTCCCTTAGATCTGATAGCTGCGGGCGTTTTTCTTTGCCTGCGCGCTCTTCAACTTTACGGCTTAACTGGGATAACGCAACAACGGGGATATCAAGTTCCTTTGCCAGCTGCTTTAAACCCCTTGTTATATATGCAATTTCGAGATGCCTGTCAAGGTTTCCCTTGTTTGAAACTTCCATAAGCTGCAGGTAATCTATCATTACCATATCTATATTCTGCAGCGCTTTCATTCTGCGTGCTTTGGAACGCAGCTCAAGCAGGCTGAGCGGTGAAGAATCATCAATTATAACATTAATTTTACTGCTCATAAGCCTTGGTGTCTGCTTGGCAATTTTAGCCCAGTCTGATTCCGGAAGCCTGCCTGTTTTAAGCTTTGCGATATCCACTTTTGACTCCAGGCAAATAAACCTTAAGGCAAGCTCGCGGTTACTCATTTCAATTGAAAATATGCCGATATTTTTGCCGTGATCAACCGCTGCATTACGTGCGAAATTCAATGCGAGCGCGGTTTTTCCATGTGATGGCCTGCCGGCAATGATAATCAGCTCTGATTTCTGGAATCCGCCTGTTAAAGCGTCAAGCTCATCATACCCGGTAGGCACACCAAATACAGTAGCGCCTTTTTCATGGCGTTCGTGGATAGTTTCCACGTACTCCATTGTATCACGTACCTCATCTTGAATATTTGTATAATTTTTCTTTTGGAAATAACCTGTAACTTCAAATATCTTCTGCTGTGCTGAATCCAAAAGTGATTGCGTATGATTAGAAACATCAAAAGATTGTTCAGTTAGATAATAAGTTAATAATATTAACTCTCTCCTTATCCAATGATCAACAATTGTATTAGCCCATGAAACTATACTTTCTTTAGTACCAATGAACTCAATAACTTGAGATAAATAAGCTGGACCACCAACTGCTTCTAATTCTGATCTAATTCTTAATTCCTCTGTAAGAGTTAATAAATCAACTGGTTCATTTCTATCCCTTAACTCAATAATTGCTCTATATATCATTGAATTATGCATTGAATAGAAATGTTTCGGTTGCAATATAGATATTAATTCGTCTATTAATCGATTATCCATTATTAATGAGCCAATAACTCCAATTTCCATATCCTTGGAATGTGGAGGTATTTTCCCTTCAAATATTTTAATCTCTTGATCTTGCTTAAGATCAAGCATTTTAGATTTAGCCATACAAACTTAATTTAATAATTTACAATAATATATAGCAGTTATTAACAACTGTTTACATAAAATTGACAAATAAATATCTAAACATTGACTACTGAATATAAGGAAATTTTTGAGAATAACAATTCATAATAACGGATAAAATTTTGAAAACTGACAAAAAAAAGAACATTATGAATTATTTGAATCTATACTTAATTATTTTTACTTCTTAATGAAAATTTTGTATTTTATTTTAAATCTATTTATGGTTTTTACCGGTTAATTCTTCATATAAGGCTTTGAATTCCTGCATATCTTCCCATGTGGGACGCTTCCAGTTGGGATTCCGAAGCAGCGCTGCAGGGTGGAATGTAACTCTTACTTTCCATCCTTTGTAATCATGGGTCTTGCCCCGTAATTTATTCAATGGTTCCTTAGTTTTCAATAGAGATTCAGATGCCACTTTTCCCAGCAGTAATATAAGCTTCGGATTTATAAGCTTTAGCTGCTTTTCAAGATACGGCCTGCAAAGCTCCACTTCATCAGGGGCGGGATTGCGGTTGCCCGGCGGGCGGCATTTTAAAATATTAAGGATATATACTTCTTCACGGGCAAATCCGGTTGCTTCTAGTATTTTGTTAAGCAATTGCCCTGCCCTGCCTACAAAAGGCTCGCCCTGCGCATCCTCATCAGCGCCGGGAGCTTCTCCAATAACAACAATATCAGCCTTTGGGTTACCTACACCGAAAACAAAATTAGTACGCAACTTACCCAAACCGCATTTCATGCATATGTTAATCTTTGAATTCAGCTCATCCAGTGTTTCAGAAAATTCCCACTCCTCGCGTTTAATATTTTCATTGCCGAAGATATCAATTTCAGCGACAGCGCTTTTATTGTTTTGCGGAGTGCTTACAGAGGATTTGCGAACTTTTGGTTTAGCTATAGGTGCTGATTCAATACTTTCACTGCCCTGCTGTGTAATTTCGGGGAGAGCTTTATCGATATAAAGCTTTTCAGAATAGAAACGGTCAAAATTCTTAATTATTGATTCAGTTTCGGCAAGCAGTTTATTTACTTCTTCTGAGCTCATTTGTTACCCGTTTATCCTGTCAAGTATTTTCTGCGCAGCTTCAAACTTTGTCATTTTGGGGTATTCAGTTTTATTGCCATTCTTATGAATTATTGTAATTACATTGGTATCGGTTTTGAATCCGGCGCCTTCAACTTTAGGATTATTCACCACAATCATATCAAGATTCTTACGCTTTATTTTATTCAAAGCGTATTCAATTTCATTTTCAGTTTCAAGCGCAAAGCCGATCAGCTTAAAGCCTGAATTATTTTTTCCGGCATACTCAAGAATATCATCTGTTCTTTCGGTTTCAATCACAATATTTTCGCCGGCAGTTTTTTTGATCTTACCTTTATGTATATTCTTAGGCTTATAGTCTGCAACTGCGGCTGACATTATTACAATATCTTTGCCATTCAGATTCGCTTTAACAGCGCTGAACATCTCCTGAGCGGTATTAACATCAATTCTGTTGACATGCCGCGGGGTTTTTAATGATACGGGTCCGGCTACAAGTGTAACATCAGCTCCGCGCTGCACAGCAGCGAGCGCAAGCGAAAATCCCATTTTACCGCTTGAGTAGTTGCCGATAAATCTGACATCGTCAATGGGTTCATATGTGGGTCCAGCAGTAATAAGTATTTTTTTTCCTTCAAGATCTTTAACGGCACCGCTTAAAACATTTACAGTATGTTCATATATAGTTTCAGGCTCCGGCAGCCTGCCAACACCGCTTAAACCGCTTGCAAGCTCACCTGATTCAGGCTCAATTACATAATAGCCCAGCTCTTTTAAAGCAGAAACATTCCCAGATGTAGCTTCATTAAGGTACATATCTTCATCCATAGCGGGTGATATAAGTATTGGCGAGCGTGCTGAGAGCACGGTTGATGTTAAAAAATTATCGCTGATACCGTGAACAATTTTTGCTATAGTATTGGCAGTTGCTGGGGCAATTACGAATATATCAGCCCAAAGTCCGGTATAAATATGCCAGGTTTTGGTTTCTACTGTGCTAGACCTGTTTGGGTCAACATCAGGAAAGAGGTTTATCATTACTTCATTCCCAGAAAGCGCTGAAAGGGTCACAGGTGATACAAAATTCAAAGCGGAGGGGGTCATAATTACTTTGACTTCCGCTCCGCTTTTTTTATATAATCTCACAAGCTCACAGCATTTGTAAGCTGCTATGCCGCCGGATATACCAAGTAATATTTTTTTTCCTTTTAATTCCAATGGCTGTATGATATCTGGTATTTGCTCTTTAGATTTTTTTTTAAATATAAGAGCAACCGGCTTTATCAGAAATTAATCTTCCGGATTTTCGTTTCTAATTCTGAACTCAAGTCCATCAGCAAGAAGCTCATTGAGTCCGGCTTCCGTGGTTTTGGGTCTCTGTTCAAATTCAACACTGATATTCATTTTATCTTTGCTAACAACTGTATCATCGCTGTCATCATCTGCTTTTATCAGCGGCTCAACTCTCTGGTTGTATTCCAGCTTCTGTTCATCGTTAAGCTGCCTTGCGCGTTTTGCCGCAACAACAACCGCTTCGTAAATGTTACCCGCTTTTGATTCAACTTCTTCAATTTCAAGTGGGGTTATTCTCATTTTATTGCTCCTTAATGCTTTATATATTTATTTATTATTTTTTCAGTTTCCTTAACGGCATTTTCAATGCCGCTGCTGTTATCTACAATGTAGTCGAACTTATCTTTCAGTCCCGCTTCCATTTTGATACGTGAAGAGCGTTTTTGTATCTCCTCTTCGGTTTCTGTGTTACGGCTTCTTAGCCTTCTTACAAGCTCATCAAAAGGAACATCAATAAAAACCGTGATAGCTTCAGGGTACATATTTTTAATGTTCAGCGCGCCTTTAACATCTACATCCAGTATCATTATTCCTTCGTTTTTAAGGAACGGTTCAGCTTCACTTTTTAATGTGCCGTAAAAATTGCCGTGCACTTCTTCGGTTTCGATAAATTCGCCGGCTTCTTTGCGCCTTGTGAACTCTTCCACGGAAATGAAATGATAATCCTTACCGTCGGTTTCATTGGGTCGTTTTTTCCTGGTTGTAGCGGATACAGAAAAAGAAATTCCGGGGAATTTTTTAAATAATTCCCTGATAATTGTTGTTTTACCTGCTCCGCTTGATGCGCAAATTACAAAGAGCATATCAGACTAATCTTAAATATCGTGATTTATTTGGTTTATTAAAAGTCGAATTAATTTCCTTAAAAACTAATAAAAACAAAGAAATTACTCAATATTCTGGAGCTGTTCCTTGATCTTTTCAAGCTCTTCCTTCATTTCCACTACGAACTGGGAAATTTCTGAGCTGTTGGATTTTGAAGCTATTGTATTAATTTCCCTGTTGATCTCCTGCACCAGGAAGTTAAGCCTGCGGCCTGAGAGCTCCTTTTGTTTTACGTTATTCCTGAAATAGTTAATGTGAGATTTAGCCCTAATCACCTCTTCGGTTATATCAAGCCTGTCGCTTATCATGATAAGCTCGTATTCAAGCCTGTTATTATCCGCCTGTATGCCTGCTTCATTGATAAGGTTATTAACCTTATCGAGCATTTTCCTTTTTGTTTCGCTTACATTCTTTACGGAAAGCTTTGTAACTACATCAAGCTTTTTTTCTATTGAGCTCAGCCTGCTTAGAATATCCTTTTCAAGCACCTTGCCTTCTTTGGCTTTCATAACAACAAGATCGTTTACAGCGGCGGAAACAATTTTTTTGATATCATTCCAGTAATCCGCAAGGTCATCATTGGATTCACCTTTGAATATTTCCGAGAACTTGAGAATATGTTCAAGCTTTATTTCTTCTTTGATGCCTGTAGTTTTTTTGATACCTGAGAGAAGCTTATAATACTCTTTAACGGCATCAGGCTTTACCTGGATAGTTACATCGCTGTTTGCGCTTTTTTCAATTCCAAGCTGAACTGATATCTTTCCGCGGGAAACCTTCTGCGAGATAATTTCCTTTATCTCTGACTCCTTATCGGAAAAAACCATTGGCAGCCTGCAGGATACTTCTAAGTACTTGCTGTTAATGCTGCGAAGCTCAACTGATACTTTTAATTTTTTTACGGACCTGGAAGCTTTTCCAAATCCTGTCATGCTGATTATCATAATATTACTCTGGTATTTCTAAACTTCTTAACTTTTTTGTAGCTTTAATAAAATTATGCTTCTTTAACTCTTTTTTTAAGCTTGCGTTTTTCTTTTGGCGTTACAACTGCTTTCTGGTTAAAAAGGCTTACCGTTTTTTGCAGGTAATGCTTGCTCAGGTCATTTTTGAGAATTTCAAATGCCTCTTCAACTGTATCAACAACACAAAACAGCTTGAGGTCTTCCCTGTCTATAACGCGTTTGTTGGCAAGCTCTTCGAGGTTGATAATATTATTCCAGAACTTTTTATCGTAAATTATGACAGGCATTTTTTTCCTGATCTTTTTGGTCTGTATAAGCGTGAGCAGCTCAAAAAGCTCATCAAGCGTACCGAAACCGCCGGGCATAATGATAAGCGCTTTGGCAAGGTAAGCGAACCAGAACTTGCGCATAAAGAAGTAATGGAATTCAAAATTAAGCGCAGGCGTGATGTATGGATTCGGGTTCTGTTCAAACGGCAGGCTGATATTCAGACCGATTGATTTACCGCCGGCTTTTTTCGCGCCGCGGTTTGATGCTTCCATGATACCGGGTCCCCCGCCGGAACATACAACAAACCTGTTGCCCGGTTCCTGCTTCATTGACCACTCAGTTATCATCTGCGAAAGCTTTACGGTATCTTCATAGTAACGTGACATTTCAAGGTCCATCTCAGCATCCCTGATACGTTCAGGCTTCGGATTTTTATGCTGTTTTACAGCCTTAAGCCGTTTATTTGCTTCACTTCTGGGAAGCAGGCGCGCTGAACCGTAAAATACTATTGTATCACGTACATTTTCTTTGCGGAAGCGGTATTGCGGTTCCATATACTCTGAAACTATCCTAAGCGAGCGTGCTGCCGGACTGTTGAGGAACTTTTCATCTTTATACGCTTTTGGTGCTTTTTGTAATGCCATATGTTTGATTTAATTCTTACTCAGTATATTATTTTGATACTATGGTTTAGCTGATCACGATTCATCTATACTCACCCCGAGCTTGTCGAGGGGTCATCCTTCGACAGGCTTAGGATGAGAAAATAATTCATTGAATGCTCTACGACAACTTATAAACCTATTAACAACTAATGATGTTATTAATTGTTCATTGTTAATTGCTAATTGTTCAGCAGTCTTCCGCCATCAACCGGAATTACATGGCCTGTCAAATAACTGCACTCAATTATAAACTCAACTGCATTTATAATATCTGCAGATGAGCCGTATTTTTTCAAAGGTATCTTAGAAACATTAATTTTATCCGGAGTACCTTTTTCTTCACCGGGAATGATAATTGTGCCGGGAGCTATTGCATTCACACGAATCTTCGGAGCCAGTCTTCTTGCCAGGAGATACGTCAGCTTTACAGCGCCTGTTTTGCTCAGGCTGTATGGAATAAATCCGCTCCAGTTCTCAAGTCCGCCGAGTGAAGCTATATTAATTATCACCGGCGCTTTTGCCTTCTCTAAATATTTAACTGCAGATTGAGAAACGAACAATGGCGCTTTCAGATTCACAGCGATGGTATCATCAAACAATTCTTCGGTGATATCAAGCAGATCAACTTTTTTGATCACTCCTGAATTATTTACAAGAACATCAATTTTATTAAACTCCCTGCCGATTGAATCAATTGTTTTCCTGACGGATCTGATATCTTTAAGGTCACATTTATAAAGCCTGTATTTTATTCCGAATGCACTGAGCAAGGCTGATGTGCGTTTAATTTCAGCGGCAGTGCTTGAGTTGTAAATAATGGCAAGCTCATACCCTTTAGAGGCGAGGTAAAGCGAAATTTGCCTTCCAAGCCTGCGAACACCGCCGGTAACTAATGCGACTTTATTTGCCATTTAAAAAATTTTAAAAGCCAAAATTTCACAAAACTTAATGTTTTGACATTTTGGCTTAATTTTTTTGTACCCTCGACAGGAGTCGAACCTGTGGCCTGCGGTTTAGGAAACCGACGCTCTATCCTACTGAGCTACGAGGGCGTGACTTCATCACGATTTTATCGTGATTTTATAAAAGCTGGTGAAAATAACGATAATCTTACAAATATAGTGATTTTTTAAAATATAATAAAGAAACTAAAGAGGTAACTTGGTCTTAATATCTGAGGGAATGACAGGCAAACAAAAAAGTATCATAACACGATACACATCGAAGAAATTAATCATTTATATTTATTGCAGAATAAAGTATTTTATAAACCAATAAAAAATAATATGAAAGATACAATAATACAGGAAATTTGGCGGCAGTATGGTGCAGCACTGGATATGCTTGAAAACGCTCTGGATAAATGTCCGGAAAGCCTTTGGGATGATGAAAATAAATTCTGGTATAATGCTTACCATTGTTTATTTTTCACTGATTATGACCTGACAACTGACCCGGATAGCTTCCATCCGCCGGAACCGTACACATTATCAGAAATGGACCCATCAGGGATAATGCCGGAGAGAACATATACAAAAGCAGAGCTTATTTCATATATACGGCATTGCAGGGAAAAATTCCGTAAATTGATCAGCAGCAAGTCCCATGACATTTTCACAATGAGATGGAACAATAAACGAAGGGATCACACTATGACTGAACACTTGCTTCACAGTATGCGGCATATATAACATCACACCGGGCAGCTAAACATTCTGCTAGGTAAGGTTGACCATAACTTGCCTGTATGGGTATCGCAAACAAAATCAGAATTGCTGAGCATTTAAAATTTTAATCGAGTAAAAACAAAACTAAAACACAGATAATAATAAAAAAATATTATGTATAATACTATTAGTACAGAATTATGGAGTCAATTCGGCGCGGCGCTTGATATGTTCGAAAATGCAATAGCGAAATGTCCGGACAGCTTATGGACTTACAATTACTCCACCGGCGGAGACTCAAATGACGCCAAACATATTGATGAGCTTCGGGGAAGTTTCTGGTATATAGCTTTCCATACATTATTTTTTACTGATTACTATCTTGATACAACCCCGGAAAATTTTAAAACACCGGATAAGTTCAATTATAAGGAGGAAGAAATAGATGAGATCATGCCCGGGAGAATATTTTCTAAAGAAGAGCTGCTTGAATATACAGCTCATTGCCGCAGCAAATTGCGAAATTTGCTTCAGGATATGGATGAAACAAAAGCAGCATTTAGATGGAAAAATCCATGGAAGGATTACAGTATGATTGAAATTACTATGTATAATATGCGGCATGTAATGCATCATACGGGTCAATTGAATATGCTGCTTGGCAAAGCCAGCCATGATTTGCCGATATGGGTTTCGCGGACAAAAGCAGAATTAAGATAAACTCTGCCCTTCATAACAGCCAAATTAATTAAACAAAAAAGGGATGATAAAATATCATCCCTTTTGACTAATCTAAATATGAAAATATCTTAATAACTGAACTCATCATCCTGTTTTGGATTTTTGGATTTTTCCAGTGCATCCAGAAACATAATGATGCGGTGATTAAGGCTATCAAGCAGCTCAATAACTATCCCGAAGCTGAGGTACAGCATGCCTGAAACTATTGATGAAAGAATAATAGCGCCGCCTGCAACAATTTTTATCAGATAAACCTGTTCCATATACGGATTAGGGGCGCCCTTTAAGCTTGCGTAAAGGCTCAATGCATCAGATATAACATATATTCCGGCAATAATGCCGATAAAGATGGTTACAAATCCCAATATTTTTAGTAGTGTTTGCATTTAGTCTTTTGCTTTTGTTTTATCCTTTATGAATTGTGCTGTACAAAGATAATAAAAAAAAGTAACTTTTTGTTCAATTATTAAAGATTCCTGCTTTCGCAGGAATGACACAGTGAAATCAATATTTATAAAAGCCCTGTTTGGTTTTTCTGCCAAGAAGTCCGGCATCAACCATTTTCTGCTGGATTGGGCTTGGCTTATACTTCTGGTCATAAAAGAACGCTTCATAAACTGATTTAGTTACGGAAAGATTTACATCGATACCAATAAGATCCATCAATTCAAAGGGTCCCATAGCAAAGCCCCCTTCTTCTTTCATAACTGTATCAACAAGGGCAGGCTCAACAGCTTCTTCTCCCATAATTTTAAGTGATTCACCGTAAAATGCACGGGCAACACGGTTAACAATAAATGCAGGGGTATCTTTGCACATCACCGGCACTTTGCCGAGCTTTTTACAAAGCTCGGTTACGGTATTTACAGTTTCAACAGAAGTAAATTCTCCTTTAATAACCTCTACAAGCTTCATGATATTTGCGGGATTAAAAAAGTGCATCCCAATCACCCGGCCGGGATTTTTCTTTACGGCAGATGATATTGCAGTAATTGAAAATGACGATGTATTGGTGGCAAGTATAACATTTTCAGCGGTAAGATCATCAAGCTCCTTATAAAGGTCCTTTTTCAGTTCAATATTTTCAATTGCTGCTTCGATAATTATATCGCATTCAGCCAGCTCATTTAATGCGGCAGCTTTCTGCAGGTTATTAACTGCAGCTCCTTTTTTGGCATTATCGAGCTTGCCTTTTTCAGCCAGCTTATCCCATCCTTTTTTTATACCTGAAAATGCTTTATCAACAGCATCGGGGTAGATATCATACAATACTGTCCCAAACCCGCTTACAGCGGAAGCTGCGGCTATGCCGCTGCCCATTGTTCCCGCCCCTATAATGCCGATCTTTTTTTTCATGAAAACATATTTAGCTGTGAAAACATAGTAAGTTGTGAATTCATACTTAGTTGTGAATTCAAGTTACTATTTAATTTCTAAAAACGAGATTCCGGACTAAATCCGGAATGACAGCAGGAAAAATTACTTAAACGTAACTTCCCGGCCGGCTTTTGCAGATTCATATATTGCATCAACAATTCTCATACGGTCAAGTGATTCAGAGCCATCAGAAAGCGAAGGCTTACCTGTCAAAACGGAATTGATGAAATTATTCAGCTCATATTCATAAGTACGCTTGAACAAATTCGCGGGCTTTTCTATCTTAACCGGGGTAACGTTAACAAGTGTATCATGCATGTTCTTGTATATGCGCAGCGGGTTTATGCTAGTTGAGCCTTCCCTGCCGTAAACATTACAGTAGAACATATCATTAGCCCTGTGGAGCGTCCAGCTTGTTTCAATGGAAACGGTTGAACCGTTCTCAAACCTTAACAGCACAAATGAAGAATCTTCAACATCTTTAAATGAATGATTAAAATTAACTGCAGATACGCTTTTTATCTTCGGGAATTTCATCATCCATAAAGCGATATCAAGTATTACTATTCCAAGATCCATAAATACACCGCCGCCGGCTTCGGCTTTTTTAACCGACCATTTTTCAGCAGTGCTTCTTTTTTTAAGATACCCGGTTTTGATATAAAACACTTCACCTATTTCACCGGCTGATACAAAGCTTTCCTGCATCATAACTTCCGGCCTGAAGCGGTTATTCATACCGACCATAAGCAGCTTCTTGGCTTTTTTGGCAGCATCAACAATGGCGGAAGCTTCTTCATAATTCCTAGCAAGGGGTTTTTCAACAAGTACGTTCAGTCCTTTTTGCAGCCCTTTTACAGCCTGCTCTTTATGCATGGAGGTTGGTGAAGTAACTATGAGGCAGTCAGCATCAACTGTATCCAGCATTTCATCAAGATCTTTAAATGAACTTTTAACATTATATTTTGCAGCAATTGATCTTGCCTTAGAGCGGTCAATATCGCATACTCCGGCAATTTCAACGCTATCAAGCTTTGATAAAATTGGAAGGTGAGCAATCTGGGCAATACCTCCAAGTCCCGAAATTAATATCCTTAATTTTTCCATAATGTAATATAAGTATAAATTGGCAGAAAATAAAAAAGGTCAAGTTACCCGGATCACACAATATTTTGCTTACCGTTGCTTTCTTTCGAACCTGGCGGGGTTAGGCAAAAAACTGTTGCCCGGGACTTGACCATAAAAATCTTAAATCGGCTTAACTGTAATTGTTCTTCGTTTAAACAATCTCTTTATGTTTAAGCTATCCCTGAAAACCAAATATAAACCTGCTGAACCTAAAATGATATTGGCTATCCACATGCTTAAGAACGGACTTAAAAGCTCTCTATCAGCAAGCTTTTCGCCGCCAATTAAACATGCCCAATATAATAAAAAGAACCCTAAACTCATTCCTGCAGCCACTCCAAAGCCCCCTTTTCGGGTTATCATGCCAAGCGGAGCGCCGATGAGAACAAACACAACACATGCAAAGGGTATTGAATATTTCTTGTAAATTTCAACCAGGTACATATCGATCTGCTTCTGGTTAGAGCGTTCAATACTTCTCTGGTTCACATATTTGTTCTTGTAGCCTTTATACCTGTTAATAATTGAAAGAACTTTGATACGGTTCACGTTCGCAGCATTGCTATCAAGTGATGTTGTATCATATTTTACCTGGGTCAATTCAATTGCCAGGTTTTGTACCTGCACTGCTGATTGAAGCTTATCAGTTTCAAAGCTGGTAGTAATGTTATTCACGATGCTTCGCATCGAATCCGCGCTAAGCTCACGATCACCCCTGGAAAAAGCGCTCTCGTCAGAGCTTGAAAAGCCGAATCCCTGGGCATCGATAGACACTATATGCTTTGAAAACTTTATTCTGCGGTAAGAACCGTTAGGTTTCTTTTTATCAATCTGGTGAATTTCACCGTTATAAAGATCAAGTATTATCTTTGAATAATCACCTGAAAAATTTATCTGTCCGCTGTCTGCGGTCAGTGTATTTGAATAAACCGGGTTTGAGTTATCAATTATGAAAACGCCTTCAAGCTTGTTTGAGTTTTCATAGGTTTTTTTAACCAGCATATTATACCCGCTGATATCATCGGTGAACTTTCCCGCTTCAATTACGAAGGTCGGTTTGGTTCGCTGAATATCTGTCATTAAAACACGGGTTCTGTGGTTAGCTTCCGGCAGTACTTTATTGTTGAATAATATCAGTCCGTAACACAAAATACCTGAGATAAAAAGTACCGGAAGAATCAGCTTTAGCGGGCTTAAGCCTGAAGCACGCATTACTGTAGTTTCATTAGTAGATGACAAAGAACCAAAAGCCATAAGCGTAGCTATTAAAACAGCCATGGGACCCGCCAGGGTCACCATCCACGCTAAATTCAGGGTTATAAGCTGAGTAATTATCCACCAGCTTAAGCCCTTACCTACCAGGTTATCTATATACTTATAAATGAACTGGAACGTAAAAACAAAAATAACAATAAAAAAAGAAATTATAAATGGCGCAAAATGTGCCTTTAATATGTAACGATATATCAGCAATCAGTTCTTTTTTTATTGATAAATTGTTTACTCATAAAACAAAGATATGTATTTATAAGTTTTAACTGAATGCAAAAAGATAGTGGAAATTTTCATCCTACGGCAAACTCAAGGTATGGATAGGTTAATTCTGCCCTTCAACTCCCACGCCAAACGCGGGCACAGCGCTCAGGGCGACATAACTTTTGTTTGTATATATTCTGCGAGGCGATTTTTGCCGAAGCAGTCTCGTGATACTAACCCTTCGACAAGCTCAGGGTGAGGACCCTTCGACAAAGTTTATCCCGCACGATTTTTGCGGGACTCAGGGTGAGGATAGGTTAATTCTGCCCTTCGACAAGCTCAGGGTGACAAAATCTGAATAATATATATAATACAACTTCTACGGAAGTAATACGTTATTTCAACACCCCAAGATTTTTCCCAACCTTTGCGAATGCTGCAATGGCCCTATTCAAATGCTCACGTGTGTGGGCTGCTGAGACCTGAACCCTGATACGCGCCTGCCCCTTAGGTACTACCGGGTAATAGAATCCGATTACATAAATACCCTCTTCAAGCAGCTTTGCGGCGAAATCCTGTGATAGCTTGGCATCATAAAGCATCACGGGTGTGATGGGATGAGTTCCTTCCTTGATATCAAAGCCAAGTTTGCCCATTTCCGCGCGGAAATATTTTGTGTTATCTTCAAGCCTGTCGCGAAGCTCTGTAGTTGAAGATAGCAGGTCAAACACTGCAATTGAGGCGCCTACAATTGCAGGCGCAAGCGAGTTTGAAAATAAATACGGCCTTGAACGCTGCCTTAACATTTCTATGATCTCTTTTCTGCCAGTAGTGTAACCGCCCATGGCTCCACCAAGCGCTTTGCCAAGAGTACCTGTAATAATATCAACCTTACCCATAACACCGCAGTATTCGGTTGATCCCCTGCCGTGCTTACCCATAAATCCCGCAGCGTGGCATTCATCAACCATCGTGAGGCAGTCGTATTCTTCTGCGATTTTAACTATCTCATCGAGTTTAGCAATGTATCCATCCATACTGAAAACGCCATCAGTTACGATGATGATATTTCTTGCGCCTTCGCGCTTTGATTCATCCAGCTTGCGGCGGAGATCATCCATATCGTTATTTTTATAACGATGGCGTGTAGCTTTGCACAGCCTGATACCATCAATAATACTTGCATGGTTAAGCTCATCAGAAATTATCACATCGGTATCGTGAAGGATAGGCTCAAATACTCCCCCGTTGGCATCAAAGCATGCAGCGTATAAAATAGTATCTTCGGTACCGTGGAAATCCGCGATCTTCTGCTCAAGCTCTTTGTGAATATCCTGTGTGCCGCAGATGAAGCGTACTGATGACATACCAAAACCGTGTGTATCGAGAGTTTTTTTGGCTGCTTCAACAACTTTTGGATGGGATGAGAGTCCCAGGTAATTATTAGCGCAGAAGTTTATAACTTCCTTGCCAGAATCAAGCTTTATTACTGCATCCTGAACAGAAGTAATAACGCGTTCATGTTTGTAGAGCCCTTCGACCTTCATGTTATCAAGCTCAACCCTTAATTTACCCAGAAAATTGGACATATGTATTGCTAAAATTGATTAATAAATTTCACAAAGATAAAGATTTTAAGGGAATTTGGTGATACCAAAAAATGTGGTGGAAATGAAACTACCTAAGCAAAAAAAATGGCTCCCTATCGTGGAGATAGAGAGCCGGGTTATAACATTCAATTAACTATTTATTCATAAGGGAACGATTGAATTATACTCTACATGCCGTACATATCAATAATTTCCTGTTTGGTTTTGCCGAGAATGCCGAACTTTTTGCCGGCATTTGTAAATGCGGCAAGAGCTTTTTCGAGGTGATGCATTTCATGCGCGGCTGAAAGCTGCGTGCGTATCCTAGCCTGCCCTTTGGGCACTACAGGGAAGAAAAATCCGACCGCGTATATTCCGTCATCATACAATGTCTTTGCGAAATCCTGTGAAAGCTTCGCATTAAAGAGCATAACAGGTACAATTGGTGTTTCACCATCTTTAATTATCAATCCTGCTTCAGTCAATCCTTTGCGCCAGAATGCAGTATTACGTTCAAGCTTATCGCGCCTTTCGGTTGTTTTGCTGATAATATCAAGCACAGCGAGCGCGCCGGATACAACTACCGGGGCAACGGTGTTGCTGAAAAGATACGGCCTTGCCTTCTGGCGGCACATTTCAACTATTTCTTTTCTTCCTGATACACAACCGCCGGATGCTCCTCCAAGAGCTTTGCCAAGAGTAGTTGTAATGATATCAATTTTACCGACTACGCCGCAGTGTTCATGTGTTCCCCTGCCTGTCTTACCGATAAAACCGCTGGCATGGCTGTCATCAACAAATACCATTGCATTGTATTTTTCAGCAAGCTCAACAATTTTATCAAGCTTAGCAAGATCTCCATCCATGCTGAATGAACCGTCTGTGATTATCAGCCTGACCCGTTTATCCTGGTGCAGCTTAAGCTTATCTTCAAGGTGCGCCATATCGGAGTGTTTATAGGTATCCTGGTGCGCTTTGCAGAGGCGCATTCCGTCAACAATAGATGCATGAACAAGCCTGTCGGCTATCATTACATCCTGTTCGTTAAGAACAGCTTCAAAAACTCCTGCATTGGCATCCATACATGAGGGGAATAATATCGTATCTTCGGTACCTAAAAATTCTGTGAGGCGGTCTTCAAGTGTTTTGTGAATATCCTGCGTGCCGCATATGAAACGAACTGAGGACATTCCGTATCCTCTTGAATCAAGTCCTGCATGCGCAGCTTTTATAACTTCGGGGTGTGAAGAAAGTCCGAGGTAGTTATTTGCGCACATATTGATCTCTTCTTTTTTAGAGGAACCGATCGGGAACTCAACGGCTATATCAGCATTTTGCGGAGAAAATATAGCCCGTTCTTCTTTGAATATCCCCTGTTTTCTCAGCTCTTCAAGCTGGGATCCGTATATATTTCTTATATCCTGCGGATATGACATTTTATTATACCTTCCTTTTATTGTAAAGCTAAATTACTGCAAATTCCTAGTTTTGCTTTTTTATTTTATTAGGATAAATTACATTTAAAGTTTAATGTTCTATCTTTAAAGATTCCTGCTTTCGCAGGAATGACAATCACTAATTAACCCCGAAAGCTTTCAGAAGCTCGACAATATTATTTACACTGTCAAAAGCTTCAGGTGTTGCTTTATCATCAGGGATTGATATATTATATTTGGTTTCAAGGAACACTTTCAGAGAAACCATTGAAAAAGAATCTACAAATCCGCCTGTGATAAGAGCAGTATCATAATTGATTACCCTGTCATCACCATCTTCAAGGTATTCTTTTTTCACATAATCCAGAACTATATCTTTTACGTTTTCCATTATTATATTATTTAAATTTTAATTAAAAATTACATATCATTTTCGAGAGTTGAGATATCGCCTATTTCCTCTCCCCATTCCTTAGCTCTTAAAACCCTGCGCATAATTTTGCCGCTTCTTGTTTTAGGCAGGGATTTTACGAACTCAACTTCCTGGGGCATTGCAAGCGGCGAGAGCTTTTTGCGTATAAAGTTCATTATCTCAAGCTCAAGCATTTTGGTTTCTTCTATTCCCGGCTTCAGGGCAATAAATGCTTTTACAACTTCCATGTTGATCTGGTCAGGCTTGCCAACAGCAGCTGATTCTGCAACTGCGGGATGCTCAAGCAGGGCTGATTCAATTTCAAACGGCCCGACAAGATGCCCGGCGGTATTTATTACATCATCATCCCTGCCAACAAACCAGAAATATCCGTCATCATCTTTCGAGGCCCTATCACCGCATAAATACCAGCCATTTACAAATTTGCTGTCATATTTTTCTTTATTGTTCCAGTATGCGCGAAACATTGCCGGCCATCCGGGCTTTACAGCTATTATCCCAACAATTCCGTTTTTATCAAAATATTCATGAGTATTAATATCAACCAAACCAACTTCCATACCCGGGAAAGGTTTACCCATTGAGCCGGGTTTTACTTTCATACAAGGATAGTTGCTGATAACCATACTTCCGGTTTCAGTTTGCCAGTACGTATCGTGGAATTTCATACCGAAAACCTTATCACTCCATAAAACCGCTTCTGCATTAAGAGGCTCACCAATACTTGCCAGATATCTTAATGAAGAAAGATCATGTTTTTTGATCAGCTCCTCCCCTTCTTTCATCAGAGCCCTTATAGCTGTGGGAGCAGAATACCAAATTGTGACCTTATGTTTTTCAATAAAAGAATACCATCCGTCTGCAGTAAAGCCTGCATCAAGTACACATTGAGTTGCGCCGTTTGACCAAGGTCCGATAATTCCGTATGAAGTACCTGTAACCCATCCGGGGTCAGCGGTGCACCAGTAAATATCTTCATCTTTCAGATCAAGGGAGTATTTTGTAGTTATGTACTGAGAAATAACTGAATAATGCACATGCTGTGCGCCTTTAGGCAGACCTGTTGTGCCTGATGTATAATGCAGAACTGAGGGCGTTTCTGCAGTAGAAGGATAGATCTTAAAATGATCTATCTTAGGTATATTATCGATATCAAGAATGTGTTCTCTATCTTTTAAATGTAATTCATCACGTTCATCTACCAATATCACAAATTTCATATAATCCATTTCTTTTAAGATATTTCGTACCTTAGGCAGATGTTTTTTCTGAGTAATTATTGCGGTTGTCCTTGCATCTTCCAGTCTTGTAATTAAAGATTCAGAACCGAAGGCTGAAAACAACGGCTGAACGATTGCGCCCATTTTAAGTCCCGCTAAAAAGCCCAGGTAAAGCTCGGGAACCTTATCCATAAACAAACAAATTCTATCGCCGGGCTTAATACCCATGTTTTCAAAATACCAGGCAATTGAATTTGTAGCAATTCTCATTTCATCAAATGTCCAGGTCTTCACATTTCCTTTATGGTCCTGCCAGATCAGTGCGGTTTTATCCGCTTTCCCCAGACGGCAAATTCTATCTGTGCAATATTCACCAATATTAATAACATCACCGGGTTTATAGCCCAGTTCTTCTTCTACAGATTTCCATGTAAAATTTTTAATAGTATCTTCGTAAGAGCTGATATTGTGCATAAAGTTAAACATTTCCATACCTCCGGTATTTTATTAGTCAATTTTTACATCTATCAACTATACAAAAATACCTGTATTAAGATATGAAAAGGTATGATTTAGGTCAGTTTTTGAAGAAAAATTTAGTTTTTGCCAATAACCCCCAAATGTGTATTTTTAAAATTATCGCTGTATTTTAATCCATACCCAAGAATTCTATCAAAGCTTGAATGCGCAAAAAGTATCACGCCGGCAAACATGAAATATTCATTTGATAAGAAAATCCCTGCCAAATACACAGCTATTGCAATACCTTTATGATGAAACAAGTTATAAGTGAAAGCGCCAATACGTGAGTTAAATAAATATCCAAGCATTCCAAGATCAGGTGCAAAGAATAATGCAGCAAACAGCCACCATTGAATATTCAGCAAAGTGAACAGGTAAATTGCCAAAGAGAGCATAGCAAGTTCTTCGAGCTTAATGATATTTTTCATCAGTTATTTTCACCCTTTTGTTTAAAACCTGCCATTCTTATCAGCATGAACATTTGTCCCCTCGTATGCGCTTCATGTTCTATCAAGTGGTAAATTATCCATTTTTTAGACAGCTCAACTTCAACAGTTGCGCTGCGTTTGCGTTTTATCTTTATTTCAAGCTCTTCATCACTCATATTCCTGATGTAATTTAATACTATCTGCCTTACTTCGCTAATTGCAGCTGTATATTCTTCCGGTTCGATGGGTGACCCGGGCGGATTGAAATCTTCAGAGGGAACATCAAACCATGCTGAATAATAGCAGCGCTTTTTCAGATCATCGGGTATCTTCTGGCCGCTTAAGGTTTCATACCACCCTATATCACACTCACCTAAATGCATTAAGTAAGCGCCAATGGGGAACTCACCCGGCAGCGGCTCAGCAAATAACTGTTCTTTGGTTAAACCTTTAACACCCTGCAGCGTTACGCTGCGGATATCTTCCAGCATGTATATCAGGAGTTCTGTATTTTTCATTTTTCGAACTTTCTGTATAAAACATTTTCTTTAGTTAAATTGATACCGTAGTTACTGAACCAGTCATCAAATTCTTTTACTTTATCTTTATTTTCCGCAGCCCATGTATTAAACTCATCAATATTACCGTATGCGAATAAATAATAATTATAAGCTTCAAAAAGCCCTTTATCCTTTAAAGTTTTATGATAATCGAAGAGTACATTGCTGTTATTTTTAGTTTTTTCAGATGAGAACCACATATCTAAAAAATTGATCCTGAACTTATTTATTCCATTCAGGTTCATACCTGTAAATGTACTATCAAGCACCAAACCAAAAGATGCAAGCATTGCATTCATTTCAAATTCAGAGTCAAACCCTTTACCGTTATTGAATTTGTTCAGCTTAATGGAAGCATTTTTTTTACCTCCGCTATCGGTAATGGAAATTTTATCTCCGTAAACTTTATACATCATTTTGCTGATGGTTTCAGCTCTTTTTGTGTTTTGTTCAAGATTCAGGAATATTTCACCGTAAATCAGACCCCACATGGGTACATCGCTTCCTGAATAAAAAACTGATGCCCAGTAATAATTTGAAGGATGTGTTGGCTCAGCTCTTATCCCCTTTTCAAAATACTTCAATGCTTCTTCATATTCTTTTTCAGACATCGAAACAACGCCAAGCTCGAGATAAATTTTACCTGAATTGGGAAATTTTTTTAAACCCGCTTTATAAGTTTTAAGGGCTTTATCTCTATCACCTGAAATATCGTAAGCATTCCCAAGAACAGCAAAAACCTGGTCAAAGGTATCAGGGTTATTTTTTACTTTTTCCAAAACAGTTATCACTTTATCATATTTTTGCTGAAGGTAATAAGCATAGGCAAGCTCATAATTAAAAAAGGTGTTCTTTGGCTCAATTTCCAGAGCTTTTTTATACAGGGCAATTCCTTCATCAATTTTACCAGCATCAACAAGATCTATCCCCTGTTTAACATAATTCTTAGCATCTTCATTCGTTTGAGAGTAGCAGAAAGTTACTGTTAAAAATAACAGAAGCAGTATTAAGTTTTTCATTTTAAGGCTCCACTATTAATTAATAAATAAAAAACCGTCTTCGAAGATACTTCAAAGACGGTTAATTTAAAATACAATATTGGTTGTATCAGAGGAAAAATCAGAAATTTAGCTCATTACAGATTTTATCTTTACGTTGCCGGTTGATTCATTATGTTCAGGAACAAGCTCTGTGACATTGCTTGTTTCATCTTTCATTGAACATTTGCCGTTAAAGATACAGCCCTGTTCTGTAACCAGGTTATTTACGGTAACATCACCGTTCATTTTAGAGCCTTTTTTCAGCTCAAGCCTGTTGGTTTCAACATTGCCTTCAACTGAGCCGTAAATAACAACTTCAGATGCGCAAACGCTACCAATAACTTTACCGGTGTGACCGATAACTATACCGCTATCGCCTGTGAGGTCACCTTTAATTACTCCGTCTATCCTTGTGGCTGTGGGGATAAAGAAATTGCCTTCTACTTTACAGCCTTCGCCAATAAGCGTTTTAATATCTTTTGATGAAGCTGATTTGTTTACTGCCGGTACTGATTCCTGCTGGTTGTTTGATTTATCTCTGCTTCCGAACATCGACATTTTTACCTCCTTTAGAAGGAATAATTAATTATTAATTAAAAATCTTTTTTATAATCGGTGTTATGCCTTTTTAGTACACTTTTAAAAAGGGTTCCGGACTAATATCATTGCCGTCTTTTCTGATCTCATAATGAAGATGCGGACCTGTTGACCTGCCGGTTGAGCCTAAAAACCCGATGACATCACCGGCTTTAACCTGCTGCCCCTGAACAACATTTACACGTGATAAATGCCCGAACAATGACTGGAAACCGCTTTCGTGATCTATTACAACGGCATTACCGTAGCCATTATACCAGTCACACCTGTTAACAATGCCGTCACCGGTCGCGTAAATGGGGTCACCCATTGGCCCTTTGAGATCAACACCGGAGTGGAACTCACTGCTGAACCCGCCGAACGGGTTCCTGCGGTAACCGTAATCAGAGCTTCTGTAGCCGCCGTAGGGATACCCCAAAGGAAGCTCCCTGAGTGTGCTGTAAAATATCTCTGACTGGTTCTCGTAAAAATTTATCTTATCGAACTGTGTTTCTACCCTGCGGCTGCTTGGTACACCACCAATATTTTCGGTCTGCAGAAGCCCTCTTTCCTTCAGGTATCCGTCTATCATAGAAAGATTGTTATCTATCCTGCTGAGCTTATCGCTAAGCTGAAGGCTGTCATATTTATTAAGCTTTTCGTTTACAGTGGTAAGCTGACTGTTAAGGCTGCTTTTATCAAGGCTAACTTTAACTGAATAAGCGAATATTGTCATAAAAATAACAAACACTGCCAGTAAAGCAGAACCTGCATAGATAAGATATTTTTTGTAATTTGTAATAAGGGACCTGTTAAGCTCAAACGATTTTACTTCCTCATCATCATTGCCAATAATAAGTACTGTTACTTTTTTTGTATCCATTTGGAAAATTTAGATTGAATATTAATATTTAAAATAATATTCTCCGGAGATCTTCTTATATTATAAAAAGATATCCCGAGAATACCTTTTACCTTTTCCCCAAAAGGCCTCTCTCCATTAAAAATTTATTTGCTGGCTGAGTTACAAATATAGCAATTAATCGTAAAAATATCAATAATTTACGGTAGAGAAAATTACATTATAACATATATTTTAGTGGCTTTATATATAAGGAGTTATCAAAATGTTTTAAAGTGATTGTTAATATATAAGCGGAATAATCCGCTTTACACGGCTTGAGTATTCTTTGTATTCAGGAAACTTTAGCTTTAAAAATTTTTCTTCCATAGATGATTTCAGGATGAAAAAAACCAGCAGCACCGGGAGCCAAAGCAAGCTATAGAATGCCTGGAAATATAATATTACCCCCAGCATCAAAACAAGGACTGTAAAATACATCGGATGGCGGACAAGTGCATAGAATCCGGTGGTTTTAAGAACTGCTTTTGAGCGGGGAACGGGATTAGGGGTCATGATCTGTCCGAAGCTGATAAGTATGACTGAGAACATCATTGCAGCAATTAAAATGAATGTAACCCCGATGTAATGCACTGCGGGCATTAACGGACGGTTATAATGCTTGAACTCATATGCAGAAGATAACACAATAAGTATAAGCAGAATAAATTGAACCGCTACATATAACCAGCCTTTTAGATTATCAGACATAAATCAGCTCCGTTCGGTCACGCATGCGCTTCATACCAGTTGATACCCTCACCCATTTCAACTTCAATGGGTACATTCATTTTAATTGCGTTCTTCATTTTGTTCTGAACTATCTTTTTTACTGTATCAAGCTCGCTTTTTTCACAATCAAATACCAATTCATCATGTACCTGCAAGATCATTTTCGATTTGAGCTTCTTTTTGTTAAACTCATTATAAATATCGATCATAGCAATCTTGATCATATCAGCGGCTGTACCCTGAACAGGCATGTTTATAGCGATGCGCTCATCACGCTGTCTAACTACAGAATTGCTGTTATTGATATTAGGCAGGTAGCGCCTTCTGCCGGCAAGGGTTTCAGTGTACCCCTTTTTGCGCGCGAATTCCTTAGTCTTTTCAAGCCAGTTATTAATTGTTGGGAAATTAGCAAAGTATGACTGAATGATATCCCTTGCTTCGCGCTGATCGATATTAAGCCTTTGGGAGAGTCCGAATGCCTGTATGCCGTATATAAGCCCGAAATTAACCTCTTTAGCTTTACGACGCATGTTCGCATCCACCTTATCCAGCTTAACTTTAAATACTTTAGCTGCAGTTTCAGTGTGGATATCCTTTTTCTTTTCGAAGGCTTTTATCATATTTTCATCACCTGAAAGGTGCGCCATTATACGCAGCTCAATTTGAGAATAATCCGCAGATAATATCACATTACCCTTTTTATCGGGGACAAATGCTTTTCTAAGGCTGCGCCCTATTTCTGTTCTGATGGGAATATTCTGCAGGTTCGGGTTTGCGCTTGATAACCTGCCTGTGGCTGCGACAGTCTGATTGTAGCTGGTATGTATCTTGCCAGTGCGCTTATTTATGATATCAAGTAATCCCTCAGTATAAGTTGAGCGAAGCTTTGTAACTGTCCTGTAATCAAGCAGCTTAAGCGCAATGGGATGTTCATTTCTAAGCTCCTCCAGCACCTTGGTATCAGTTGAAAATCCGGTTTTAATTTTCTTTTTAGCTGCAAGCTGAAGCTTGTTAAAAAGTATATCAGAGAGCTGTTTGGTTGAATTGATATTGAACTCAACCCCTGCTTCTTTATATATTTCCTTCTCAAGCCGTTTTTCGGCTTTCTTAAGCTCTTCGTTGATATCGCCGAGTATTTTTGTATCAACCCTTACACCGGTGAATTCCATATCAGCCAGCACTTCGATAAGCGGGAATTCAATATCGCGGCACAGATTATCAAGGCTTATTTTTTTAAGCTCATATTCTATTCTGTGGTATAACCTTAGCGTAACATCTGCATCTTCTGCGGCGTAATCTGATGCAATCTGGTATGGTACCTGGTCCATTGTTATCTGCGAGCCTGCTTTTCCGGTACCTATAAGCTCTGAAATAGGAACGCATTTGTAGTTCAGGTACTGTTCGGAAAGGTTATCCATCTTATAGCTGGTTTCAGGCCGCAGAACATATGCGGCAATCATGGTATCAAATCCCACATTTTTAAGCTCGATACCGTGATTTTTCATAACAAGCATATCATATTTGATATTTTGACCTATCTTAGCTGCTTTTTTATCTTCAAGTACGGGTTTTAGCTCTTTAAGGATAATTTCCTGGTCAAGCTGCGGCAATACTTCATCATTATTACCTTTTGCGGATACTGACTTGCCAAACAGATCGGTTTCTGAATTTTCGGCAAAAAGCAGAGGTACATAAAAAGCTTCCGCTTCATCGTAACTGAATGAAAGTCCGACAAGCTTAGCATTCATTGGATTTTCGCTGGTAGTTTCAGTATCAAATGCGAATTCATCGGTCGCTTTTAGCTTTTTGCATAACCTCTTAAAATCAGCTTCGCTTTTAATGGTATAATACTTATGCGGGAAGGTTTTAATATCCTGCATAGCCCCTGTATGTTGAATTTTATTATCAACTTCAGCAGGCTCTTCAACTGATACAGCCTGTATATTTACGTTTTGCTCGGCAGCACCAAGCAGCTTTTTTAAAAGGGACTTAAACTCGAATTCTGAAAACAGTTTCTCAAGGAGTGCGACATTCTTTTCTGAATATGTGAGAGTATGAAAATCGATCTTGAGATCCATTTCAGTATGAATAGTTGCAAGCTCTTTAGAAAGAAAAGCATCAGCTTTGCAGTTTATGAGATTCTCTTTCAGCTTTGGTTTAGTGATCTTTTCTATGTTTTTGTAAAGATTTTCAAGGGAACCGTATTCCTGTATTAAAGCTGATGCGGTTTTTTCGCCAATTCCTTTTACCCCGGGGATGTTATCAACTTTATCACCCATAAGTGCAAGAATATCAGTAACTTTTTCAGGACCGACACCGAATTTTTCCTTAACTCCGTCTATTCCGATAATTTCAACATCAGAAACTTTCTGCCCGAGGGCGCTTCGCGCCGGCTTATACAGCATTATATTTTTATTGACAAGCTGCATATAATCCTTATCGGAAGTCACCATAAAGCTCTTTACGCCTTCTTTTTCAGCGCGTTTAACAAGTGTACCGATAATATCATCAGCTTCGAAGCCATGTGACTCGATCATTGGAATATTATATGCTGATATGACCTCTTTTATCTTGCCAATTTGCGGGCGAAGGTCATCCGGCATTGCTTCACGGGTAGCTTTGTAATCAGGGAACTGTTTATGGCGGAAAGTAGGCTCAGAAGTATCGAAAGCCACCGCAATAAAATCAGGTTTTTCGTCATCAATAAGCTTATTAAGCGTGTTTACAAAGCCAAAAATGGCTGAAGTATTCACTCCCTTGCTGTTGATCAAAGGAGTGCGAATCATTGAAAAATAAGCCCTGTAAGCCAGAGCCATACCGTCAAGTAAAAATAGTCTTTTTGCCATATGTGGTGTAAAATAACGAAATGAGTAAGTTATTGCAATGAAAAGCGTTGATGACCTCACCCACCAACTCCCTCTCCTGTGAGGAGAGAGAGGGCCAGAGCTTCAGAATTATAGTTCCCCCTCTCCTTTTAGGAGAGGGGGGTCAGGGGGTGAGGTGAAAAGGATAGTCCCGGCATTGCGCAGGTATGACAAGCAACTTCTATTGATAATTCGTAAATCTCTGTTTAAATTCGGACTTCTAAAAGCTCTCCTGTTCAAATATTCCAATAACTAAATCTTTAAAACATGAAAATTTTAAAATGGCTGGTCATTACCGTTGTAATTATCATTGCAATTCCGCTGATAGCTGCTTTATTTATCAAGAAAGATTATGAGGTTGGCAGGGAGATTGTGATTAATAAACCAAAGCAGGAAGTCTATGAATACACGAAATACTTAAAGAACCAGAATGAATTCAGCAAATGGGCATCACTGGACCCGCATATGAAGAAAACATTCACAGGGACTGACGGTACGCCGGGATTTATATCCGCTTGGGAAAGTGACTCAAGTGACGTGGGTGCGGGTGAACAGGAAATAATAGCTGTTAAGGAAGGCGAGCGCATTGATTATGAGATCAGGTTCAAGAAACCGTTTGAATCAACCGGCTCTGCTTATATGACATTCGCTCCGCAAGGAACAGACCAGACAAAGGTTAAATGGGTATTTTATGGTACTATGCCCTATCCAATGAACCTGATGACCGTATTGATGAATATGGATGAAGCAGTGGGTAATGATCTTGATACCGGATTGAAAAATTTGAAGGGAATAATGGAGAAGAAGTAATTTTTCACCACTAAGTCACTAAGGACACTAAGATTTACCTACTCGTTCCCAAACTCCGGTTTGGGAACGTTTTTATTTTATATTGAATTATTCAAAAATATAACATAGATTTACCCATATGAAAAAAGCATTTATCATATTAACACTTCTGGTTGCGTTCAACTTCGCAACGCCGAATGCAAATGTGCTGAGTCAGTTGGCAAGACATAGCATTGAATTCAGGCAAGAAGATAAATCACGTGACCTGACAAATAATGAACTGCTGAAGAATAAAATGGTAAGATATTTAAGAATGCAGATGTTATTGAACAGTGTTGTTAGGATTGATAAGTATGCGGGGGTTAATTCGAGCTGAACATGTTTCTCTTTTGAGTTCACTGATTATGTCAGTGCATACATTGACACAGTCAATGCACTCCAAGAAAAGTAATTATACTAATTTTGCGAACCTGATTTATCCGGTGAAGCAATCTAGTTTCGCTATATATAGGATTGCTTCGTCGCTAAAGCTCCTCGCAAAGTATTAATATTTAATCCTGAAATCCCAAACTGGAGTTTGTTTTATCCCTACGGAAGGAATGAGAGTGGGATGCTAGTAAAGCGCTTCGACTCCGCTCAGCGCGACAAAATGAAGCACTGCACGAAAAGGCGTAGCGTTATTCAAACCGAAATCACGTAAACAGTTCCCTTTCAACGCTTTCGCAGATTATATGACCAATAGTTATATGCCCTTCCTGGATACGCTGGGTGTTGTTTGAGGGAATGATAATTTCGCAATCAGCGGTACCTTTTATTTTACCGCCTGAGCCGCCGAGGAAAGCTATTGTTTTGACTCCACTAGACTTAGCCATTTCAAATGCTTTAATAATACTGCCGGAGTTACCGCTCGTAGAAATACCTATCAATACATCACCTTTTGCACCAAGGCCTTCGACCTGTCGTGCGAACACGTTATCATAGCCAATATCATTGGCACCGGCTGTAAGCAGGCTGGAATCGGTTGTAAGCGCAATTGCACCGATTGCGGGTCGCGTGATATCATGCGAGAGTCGAATGATGAACTCAGTAGCTAAATGCTGGCTATCTGCGGCGGAGCCGCCATTGCCGCAGAACAGAATTTTTCCACCTGATTTTATGCTTTCATTCATGATATCAATTGCCTTATACACATCCTCGCGGCAATGCTTCAGGATCGCAAGCTTTGTTTCAGCGCTTTCGTTAAGTGATTCGTCGAAAAATTTTGTACGGTCGAACATATTATGTGTTTTAGTGCTTAAAATTTTTTTATTGATCGTTAATGAGTCATCCTTCGACAAGCTCAGGATGAGGAAAACCGGAATATATTCTCACCCCGAGTCTTTCGAGGGGTCATCCTTCGGCAAGCTCTGGAGGAGAAATACCGGAATATATTCTCACCCCGAGCCTGTCGAGGGGTCATCCTTCGGCAAGTTCAGGATGAGGAAAACCGGAATATATTCTCACCCCGAGCCTGTCGAGGGGTCATCCTTCGGCAAGTTCAGGATGAGGTAAACCGGAATATATTCTCACCCCGAGCCTGTCGAGGGGTCATCCTTCGGCAAGTTCAGGATGAGGTAAACCGGAATATTCCTTCCCGCTGCCAATAAGGCAATACAAAAGGAATGACAAATTGGATTAGATCCTGTTATTAATAACTTCTGCTATTTTTTTAGAAGCTTCGTTCTTGCTGTCGAAAACAGAAAGTGACTTTTTGCCAACTTCTTTTCTATAATCTTTTTTGCGAAGCAGGTTTACAAGTGATTTAAACAGCTCTTTGGAATCCTCAACAGCTATTCCCCCGCCGTTTTTTATTAGATGCTCTGCATCTTCTGAAAGCTTTTCATCACCGAACATTACGGGTATTCCGTAACCTGCGGGCTCAAGTACATTATGCATGCCGGTCTGGTAGCCGCCGCCAACAAAGGCTACGTGAGCGTATTTATACAATCCCATTAAAATACCGATACAATCGATTATAATCAGATTTTCACCGGCATATTTATTCAGCTCAGAGTACCTTATACTTTTGATATGCGGGTATTTTTCATGGATATCAAACTCAATATGCTCAAGGGTATCTTCAGTCGGTTCATGCGGCGCAAGTATTGTAACTAGCGAAAGCTCTTCTGATAGTCCGTTTGAGCTGATCTTATCTATTACAGGAAAAATAACATCATCATCTTTATCCCATGAGCTGCCAACAACAAAAACGTTCTTATCGGTAAGAACTTTGCCGTTAATAAGCGCTTTATCGCTTGAGACTTCCTTGGCTTTGCTTATGCGTTCATACTTAGTATCGCCAAACACCTCTATTTCGCGTTCAGTACCCCTGAGAAGCTTTCTGAAATGCAGCTTATCTTCCTCATCGGTAACACCAATAACATCAACATAATCATAAATGCTTTTTTTGTATGAAAGGCTTACCGGGAATTTCCATTTAAACCTGCGGATATCAAAAGCGGAATTGACGACCATGGTAAATATTCCCCTGGACTTAAGCTCTTTAAGCAGGTTCATCCATAAGTCATATTTAATAAAAATAACGGCTGCGGGATTCGTAACATCTATGAATTTATTTACAGCAGGGGGTGAATCATACGGCAGGTATGTTTTGATAATTTTTGAACGCAGCGGAGTATCTATTTTTGAATGGTTAAAACCGGATGGCGAGAAGAAAGAAATAATAAAATTATATTTACCGGTTTTATCCAGCTCATCAATTATTGGCTTTGCCTGTTCGAACTCACCCAGCGAAGCGCAATGAATTATAATATTCTTTTTGGCATTATCCAGGGTAAGTATCTTGGCATTAAGATACTTGAAGAGGTCTTTTCTGCCTTTAAACCCGGCTTTCAGCTTGTTATTAAAAAGGGAAAATACCCTAGCAGCCAGCCAGAATAACGGCAGGAAAAGGAAACTATAAACTATAGACCAAAAATATTTCATTTAATATCTGGAGCTGTTTAATTCCGTTTACCGGAGCTATCAGACTTCCATTATTTCTTTTTCTTTTTGTACTACTAAAAGGTCTATTTCTTTTATATGCTTATCAGTTAGTTTCTGGATTTCGCCTTCGGCGTGTTTTCTGTCGTCTTCTGAAAAGTGCTCGTCTTTTTCCGCTTTCTTCAGCCTTTCAATCTCATCGCGCCTGACATTCCTTATCGCAATTTTTCCGTCTTCAGCGTATTTTTTAACAAGCTTTACAAGCTCTTTTCTTCTTTCTTCGTTTAAGGTCGGGATCGGTATTCTGATCACGTTTCCGTCATTTATAGGGTTTAATCCCAGGTTTGAATTTAATATTGCTTTTTCAACTGCAGGCATAGCGGTTTTATCCCAGCACTGTACGGTAATTGTGTGTATATCGGGAGTGCTTAAATTGCCAACCTGGCTGATAGGTGTTAAAGTACCATAGTAATCTACTTTTATTCCGTCAAGCAGGTTTGTTGTAGCCTTGCCTGTTCTTATTCTGATCAGCTCATTGCGCAAATGCTCTGTGGCTTTGTGCATTTTATTATCTGTTTCTTTAATTATATCTTTGATCATAAAATTTCTGTTATAAGTTAAATATAATGATTGAAAATTGTGAAAAAATAATAAATTATTTGATAAAAAAATACAGCCCTAAACTAACTGATTTTAAGATTTAATTATGAACAAAAGTTCCTACTTTTTTACCAAGTACAATATCTTTAAAATTATCAGGTTTGTTCATATTAAAAACTATGATGGGGATATTATTTTCCCTGCATAATGCAAATGCAGTCATATCCATAACCTTCAGGTTTTTATTAAGCGCATCGCCGAAAGTAATATTTTGATACATAACAGCATCATTGTTCTTTTCAGGGTCAGCATCATAAACACCATCAACCCTTGTACCTTTAAGTATAACATCTGCACATACTTCCAGGGCTCTTAAAGCGCCGGCAGTATCAGTTGTAAAATACGGGTTTCCGGTACCTGCGCCGAAAATAACTATCCTGCGTTTTTCAAAATGGCGCATTGCCCTTCTTCTCAAAAACGGCTCGGCAATTTTATTCATATCAATTGCTGAGAGCAGCCTTGTAGGCATGCCTGCTTTTTCGAGTGAGTTTTGCAGCGCAAGTGAATTAATAATTGTAGCCAGCATACCCATATAATCGCCGGTTACAGCATCAATACCCTGTGCCTGCGCTGAAAGTCCCCGGTAAATATTACCGCCGCCAATAACTATGCCTATATCTACACCAAGCTCATAAACTTTTTTGATCTCTTCGGTAAGGTAGTTCAGGATATTTACATCAATTCCGCTGTGGGCATCACCGCTGAGTGATTCTCCGCTCAGCTTTAAAAGCACTCTTTTGTATTTAAGTTCTTTTTTTGCCAATATTTTGGGGTATAAAAAAACAGGCTTAATATTAAATTAAGCCTGTTAAAAAATAGTTTAAGCTCCTATAGTTTCACCAAGCTGGTAGCGAACCATAGTTTTTACTTTGTATTCGCTTCCTGAAAGGCCTGATACAGCTTTTATAACATCACTGACTGATTTTCCGGGTTCTTTAACGAATTCCTGTTCAACCAGGCAGTTCTCTTCATAGAATTTTTCAACTTTGTTTGTTGCAATTCTATCAGCAATATTTTCAGGCTTGCCTTCATTTATTGCCTGTATTCTGTAGATCTCTTTTTCCTTTTCGATCATTTCTTCGCTTACAGAGCTTCTGTCAATTGTTAAAGGCTTCATAGCTACAATCTGCATTGCAAGATCGCTTCCTAATGTAACGCCTTCATCAGTGACTTTGCCTGTAATTTCAATAAGCGAAGCTACTTTATTTCCTAAATGATTGTAGTCACAGAAAAATCCATCTGCTGATGAAAAATATTCAGCGCGTTTTAGCTCAACTTTTTCGCCCACGCTTGCTGTAGTTTCATCAATAACCTGCTGTATTGTGCTGCCGCTTGAAGATTTTGCGGCAAGTAAACTATTTAAGTCACCAGATTTATTTGCAAGTACTGCATCAACAGCAGTTTTTGCAAGCTCATTGAACTTATCGCTTTTTGCAACGAAGTCAGTTTCGCAGTTAACTTCAACAATAGCTGCTTCATTTCTAGCTTCATTTACCCTGGCGTAAATAAGGCCTTCTTTTGCCACCCTGTCGCTTCTTTTCTGGGAAGTTGCAGCGCCTTTTTTTCTTAAATATTCAATAGCTTTTTCGATATCACCATCAGATTCCATCAAAGCTTTTTTACAGTCAGCAATTCCTGCTCCTGTTTTCTCTCTTAACTTTTTAACTAAGTCTAAGGATATATCCACTGGTATGCTCCTTTATATGTATTATTCTTTTCTTTAAAATTATTTTGTTAATGCTTTAAAACAATGCTGTCAGAGTAAGTTCTTAAATATTAATTAAGATACTCCAACGCCTTCACTTTCATCTGCTGCTGCTATTTCTTTTTTAGTTGACTGAGCCTCTTCATCGCGCTGCATTCTTTTCATTTCAACTGTCTGTTTGGTATCAACAATTGTATCAGCAATAGAGCTTGTTATGAGCTCAATTGATTTTACAGCATCATCGTTTGCGGGAACCGGGTAATCAATAAGATCAGGATCGCAGTTAGTATCTACAATAGCGTAGATTGGAATACCAAGCTTCCTGGCTTCATCAACAGCGATATGCTCTTTTTTAACATCGATCAGGAAAATAGCTCCCGGAAGCTTATTCATGCTTACAATACCGCCAAGAACTTTTTCGAGCTTATCTTTCTCTCTTGAAAGCATGAGCCTTTCTTTTTTCTGGTAGTTATTTATTGTGCCGTCGGTTTCCATCTTTACGATGTTGTTGTACCTTTTAATGCTTTTACGGATAGTAACAAAGTTTGTTAACATACCGCCAAGCCATCTTTCGGTAACATACGGCATACCGCAGCGCGCAGCTTCCTGCTTAACAACTTCCTTAGCCTGTTTTTTGGTGCCAACAAACATAATAGTTTTGCCTTCACCAACAATTTTAGCTATGGAGTTTTGAGCTTCCTGAAGCAGCTCATGTGTTTTTTTGAGGTCGATAATATGGATCCCGTTGCGTTCCATGAAGATATACTTCTTCATTTTCGGGTTCCAGCGGCGGGTTAAATGCCCGAAGTGGGCTCCTGATAATAACAGGTCTTCGATTGATACATTTCTCATGATTTTCTCCTTTTGTTATCTGTCCGTTTATGAGTTCGGACACTTCTGCTTTCTTCATTTCCTGCCTAAACATCTCCTGTTTTAAAGAGACACGGGTCGGGCCGGATCTGAAAGCATGTTTATTGGTTTATTATTAGTAACCCGCAGAATGTTCTGTTAACAGAAAAGACTGCGGGAAAATTTCGCTGTAAAACTTTAACTGACCTGCAGGGCCTGTTAACGTTTTGAGAACTGGAAGCGTTTTCTTGCCTTAGGCTGACCGGGTTTCTTTCTTTCAACCATACGTGAATCCCTGGTTAAAAGTCCGTCTTTCTTAAGTGCAGGTTTTACGCTGGCATCGTATTTTAAGATAGCGCGCGCAACACCAAGGCGAATAGCGCCTATTTGCCCTGAAACGCCGCCGCCGTTAACATTAACTTTAACGTCAAATCTACCGACAAGATCAGCAGTGTATAACGGCTCAAGAGCTTCTTTTAATAACGATTCTTTACCAAAGAAATCTTTGCCTGTTTTAGTGTTTATCTGAACATTACCTGTGCCTTCGGTTAAAAAAACACGGGCTGTTGAGCATTTTCTTCTTCCTGTTGCTAAATGATATGTAACTGCCATTTATATTGTTTTATATATTTTTTACAATCGGGTTCTGTGCTGCATGCGGATGTGTTTCACCTGCATATACTTTGAGCTTTGTGATAAGCTTATTACCAAGCTTTGTCTTGGGCAGCATGCCTTTAACAGCTTTGGTGATAACTCTATCAGGCTGTGTAGCAATAAGCTCTTTAAAAGATTTTATTTTCTGTCCGCCCGGATATAAAGAGTGGTGTTTATATTCTTTTAAGCTCTCTCTTTTACCTGTTAAACGGACTTTTTCTGCGTTTATAACTATAACAAAATCACCGGTATCTACATTGGGTGTAAACCTGGGGTTATTTTTACCCCAAATGATCTTTGCTACTTCTGAAGCAAACCTGCCAAGAGTTTTGCCATTGGCATCAACAACATACCATTTCTTGTTTACCTCGTCATTATGTGTAAAATGCGTGGCTTTTAATGATTTTTCTATCGCTTTTTTCATTGTATTTTCCTAAAAAGAATACAAAAATAGCACTTTTTTCGATTAATGTCAATGTAGGGAGTGATGCATTTTGAATTATCAGGGAAAATTTAATATGAAACAATTAAATAAATAATAGGTTAAATTTATAGAAAGAAAATCATAATTCTATGAAAAAATATCTCTTTATCTTAATTTTAGCAGCAATTACAGCTTACTCTCAAAATAATGAGAAGAAAATTACAGCTTTAAACAATTATGCAGATAGCGTTGACCAATTGATCAAAAACTCCGGCGGCTTGCCGGGTGAACTGATGACAGTTACAGTGAATATAACAAGGAATGAACGGGCTATTGGGATGCAGAATACTAAGATCTCATATTTTTATTTCCAAAGTGAGGATTCGGTTGACGAAATAAACGGAGTTGTAAACTTTTTACCTCAATACAACGATCCTTTAGCTGTGATGGTTGAGTATAACATTGCTGCCAGCCAAACAGTGGTTGTGTACTATTATATTCAAAACAATGATATTCTGTACAGATTTATTTCCAGCGGCGGTTACGGTAATACCAGCACAGCTTACTGGATAAGCAGCCAGGAGCTGATGAAGTATGAAGAAAGAAATTCACAGGTTGGCAATAACCACATTATACAGGAAGAGAAATTTTCGAAGGAAGTTTACAGTAACGGTATTTTGGTAATTGATCATTTAAAAGAACATCTTAAATTATATTACGATATCTTTAAAGTATCGGAAATTGATAAATAATTATTACTTCCAGTAATTCTGCATTAATTCGCTCACCCATTCAGGCTGAAGAATTTCATCAGCGGGAAGGAATTCCCGTATCACAGGCTTAATATCGAGCACAGGTGTATTATCAATTGCATCCAGACCCTTCACGGTAAGTACGTTACCTTCAGCTTTAAGTATTTTTACAACAGTATGTCCCAGGTGATTGGGCCTGTCTTTTCTCCGTTGTGCGAATATTCCAACTTCCGGCCAGCTTTTATTCCCTCTTGGATGTCCTTTGCCGGAAATGATCTCACTTTTTGATGCTTTATCAAAATAAAAAATTATTTCAGCGTGAGAAAAAGTATCTATGCCTTTAAGTGAATCTTCATTGAATTCATCATTTAATACGATTTCAGAAACTACGTTTCCCCAATAGTCATCATCAATTTCTTTACGTGAATTTTTTACAAATCCGATAGGTTCAAGTTCTATTTTCATACAAAGTTTTATATAATTTGACAAAAAAATAGCCAATCAGAAAAATGAATTGGCTTAATAATGATAAAAGAGATACTTCCTGCCTGTACTGCCATTTGTTAGTTCATGGGAATTGCTTAAACGTTACGGCAGGCAGGAGCTTCGCTTAGTATTGATGTCACTTATACTGCGCGTGATCTCTGATAATAAATTTAATTTCTTTAGCTTTTACAAATGAATTTAGTTTGGCAAGCTCATAAGTATCGATATTTTTAAACGCCATACCTATTAAGCCGCCAATAACAGCGCACGGCACTGTAAATATACCAAGGACTCCGAGTGTTGCATCTTTAGGCAGGAATTTGATCTTCTTTTTGCCCCAGATCTGGTAAACCAGGAATCCGCCAACAAAACCCAAACCTGCGCCGAATGCTGCACCGGTCTTCCAGTACTTGCCGTTATCAAAACGGATACGGGCAATTTTATCTGTGTTCACAATTTTGTATGAACCTGTATCGGAAACAAGCAGAAGGTTCTGGTGAATGCCTATAAGGCGGGTTTTGGGAATACCCTGGCTGTTCTTATACACAATGCTGCACGGATCAGTTTGAGAAAAACTTACCGAGCAGAAAATAATAACAGCGGTTACCGCAAAAAGAATTTTTTTCAATATGTTTTACTTATAATTATTGTAAATATAGTTAAAACCATACAACAATTACAATAATTGCAAAGCAGTAAATTAAAATCAATTTATAAATTTATGCTTTTATAATATCGCGTTCCTGTTAATGCTCAGCGGGATTTACAAGCTGAAACCAGTTGCCGTCTGGATCTGTGAATGTAAGGCAGCGGTCAGAACCGTCAGTTCCTTTGAACATGAGTCCCCTGCTTAGTAACTCTGCACCCGTTTTATCGAGATCGGTTGTGTAAAGAACAAATCCTGTTCTTGCAGACTGGTAATTTGGAGAAGGATCGTTATCCATCCCGGGTCTTAGCAGAATAACATTATCACCCTTCTTAAGCCAGATAAATTTATCTGCCTGAATTGTGTCAAGCTCAAAGCCAAGTACATTGGTGTAGAAATCTTTTGAAGCATGCGGGTCTTTAACAAAAATCTCTATGTGTCCGAATTTTAAATCCATATTATTATGATTTATTGGTTTTTTAACTCTTCAAGAGCTTCTTCTTCAATTTCGATTCTTCTTTTGAGTAAAAAAAGATTTAAGGCAGAAAAAATTACAGCTGTATAAAAACAAGAGAACATTAGCGGTAAAACGGCAAGCTCAGTTATAACTGCCATATAATTTGGATGCCTGAAATATTTATAAGGTCCATACTTCACGAGCTTTGTGCCGGGTACTATAATTATCCTGGTATTCCACTGCGGACCCAGCGAGATAATTGCCCAATACCTTAAAACCTGCGCTGCGATAAAAAGTATCAGAAAAATTATCCAGTAGCTGTTTAGAGTTCTTTCAAAATAAAAATATTCAGTAATAAATGATATAAAAAAACATACATGCATTAAAACTATTACTGAATATCCTTTTCTGTCATACTCTTTACCTCCGTTTTTAAAGGCTGCGGTTTCATTCCTCTTAGCAAATACGAGCTCAGCAAGCCTTTGAATAATTACAAATCCAATTATTATATAGAACAGCATCAGGAGATCTTAAAAAGAATTAGTTCAGAGCTGAATCCGGGACCAAGGGATGATATCAAACCATACTCCCCTGTTTTAAAATTACCTGATCTCAGGAATTCATCAAGTACGTAAATCACGCTGGCACTTGACATGTTACCGTGTTCATTCAGTATTTTTCTTGGCAGCATGAGTGTACCGTTTTTTAATCCTAGTGATTCTTCGTAAGCGCTTATCACCTTCATTCCCCCGGGATGGGTAATATAGTGAGTAATATCTTCGATATTCAGTTCATGCTTATTCAGTATCTGGGTAATATTTGCCTTAACATTTTCTTTAACAATCTGTGGTATATCCCTGCTGAAAATAACACTGAATCCTGATTCAACAATTTCCCAGCCCATTACATCCAGTGAATTATTGTATATGGTTGAAAGCGAACTGATGAGGACCGGGGAAATTCCGGGTGTTTCTATAGACTCATCACCGCCGATAATCACGCAAGCACAGCCATCACTGAATAGTGATGAAGCAATGATATTACTTTTGGAAAGGTCATCCTTCTGAAAAGTAAGGCTGCAAAGCTCAACAGCAACAATAAGCGCTGTTTCTTCAGGGTATGCGGTTGTCAGGTCCATAGCCCTGCTTACTGCAGCAGCGCCACCGGCGCATCCCAATCCCCATAATGGCAGCCTTTTGATATTCTTATTAAACCCGAATTCATTGAACAACAACGCGTCAAGAGTAGGTGTCATTACTCCCGTGCTAGTAACATAGATGATATTATCAATATCTCCGGGTTTTAAGCTTGCTTTTACAAGGGCATCGTTTACTGCTTTTTTTGCCATTTCAAAGGCAGTAGCTGTAAAGATATTATTTCGTTCTTTAAAAGTATGTTCTTTTGAAAGCCACTCAGGCTCAACTGAAATGTTCCTTGAACTGATACCGGAATTATCAAATACACTTATAAGCCTGTCAATTTCAATCCCGCTGCCTGAAAACAGGTTAAAGATAAAATCCTTTATATCACTTTGTGAAATTTTGTACGGTGCATTTGCAGCAGCGGCAGCAATAATTTTAGACATTAGTTAAACAGTTTTTTTCAGCAAATAGTGTAGTTGTATATTAAGATAACATTCATAACGTATAATCAGTTCTGTAGATTGGTCAATTATCTAAGGATTGAGACCTCCCCTAAATCCCCTCCTTGTAGAGGAGGGGACTTATGATTATTATATATAAATTTTACTTTCACTTTCAATATTTTTGTACTGCTACCAGTAAAAACAAAGACACGCTTTTTGAGAGCGTGTCTTTGCAAAATTAATACCGGTATAATTTTTAGAAATAAAATTTAAATGTTGTCTGGAATTCATCATCTTTAAAATCAGTAGCGTTAGTCGGCTCAGGGTCGCCTTTACCGTTACGTACTAAACGGAAAATGCTTTCGACTTCAAGACCTGTGAGCGGATAAAACACTGCACCAAAGCTGTAACGCTGGCGCTCAGTTGTATTATTTTTAATGCCAAGCGCGTTATCATAATTCTCGTATTGAGCTTTAAGCTCGAGTCCTTTAGAAACACGGATATTTATTTCACCGAAAATAGTGCGCAGGTCAGAGCGCGTTGCAACTGAATCTCTGATATCAAGCCTGTTGTAAGCAAGCTCACCAATTATTGCCACCCTTTCGAATAACCCAATGGAAATGAATCCTGCAGCCATCTGGCGAAGAGCGTTTATGTTATTTGTCGGGTCATATTTGAACGGGTTGCTTAAGAAAGAACCGCCCAGACCGAATGTATATTTTGATTTTTTGCTTGCCCAGCGGAAATCACCCGAAACTGTAACCTGTTTCTGGTTATCGAAATCAAAGCTGTTGTTGCGCTGGTTATTGATATTAACGCTTGAACCGTTTGAGAATCCAGCAGTAAGCGTGAAGAAGCTTGGTGATATTCCCACTTCTATTCCTGCATCGCTGGCATAGGGAGTGTACATATCATTGAACATTCTGTTATAAGCCCTGTGCTCAGCTATTTTTACACCGAAGTTCGGAATAAATCTGCCGGCTTTAAAATATAATCCCGCTGGCAAATTTGATACCATACCGTATATTTCATATTTTGTTGGTAACGGGTTGGGTCCGTATGTATTTGGTATGTACAAACCGGGTGCAACCATTAAATTGATATATTTATTAAGCTGCGCGTTCACATAAAGATCACCCTGCATCTGGAAGAATGTATTGAAGTTGGGATTTCCTTCGCCGGTCTGGTCATCTATGAAGATCATTCTCATATCTGAACCCATTGAAATGCTTTTTGTAAGCTGCGGATCAATTTCTGTGGTCTTGTTGGCTTTTTCCCAGAATTTAAAATACAGGTTATCTTTGCTGTATTTTACACCGTACAGATTTCTCATTCCTCCGCCCGTTGGATTAACATGGCAGCTCTGGCATTTTTCACCGGTATAAGCCGCAAACTTGGGGTATGAATACAAAGCGGAAGTAAAAACGAAGAATAATACGAATACAGCTGAAGCAAAACGTATTTTTGTTTTCATTGTGTGATGTTTGTTTTTAAAATAGTTAATTAATTATCTTAATATCTTTATTTTTTTAATTAAAAACAAAGAATTTATAATTACAGAAGTGTTTATTGTTTGGCACTTCCAATGTGAGTTAAAGCTTGAGTGGCCACATAATGTTAAATTCATAATATATAGTAAAAGATTCAGTTAGATTTCTCAAAAGCAATATATTTAGATCAACGTCTGGATTCTTCATTCACTTCGTTCGTTCAGAATGACAAGAAAACTCTCAAATTATGATCCGATTAATACTCAATATATGATAAGTACTTAACAGTACATATATGCTTAATACCATTTATTATAAGTGGAATTTAGAGTATTTTTGCAGTTAACCGAACATTTTTAATGAAAGAATACTTCAAGTTAGTTAAGCTTTTAAAACCCTACAGGCACCTTCTGGTACTTTCATTTGTGCTGATAATTATCTATTCAGCATGCAATGCTGCTTCGATATATCTTTCGATTCCTCTGCTAAAATCCCTGTTTACAGGCAGTCCCGCAGATCTTTCAGTACTTCCTTCAAAGAATTTTTTTGATTCATTACGGCAAACAGTTGATAGCTGGATCTTTTCAGGCGGTGATAAATACGGTGCTTTGGTGAAGGTCTGCTTGCTGCTGTTTACAGCATACCTGCTTAAGAACATATTCGCGTTTTTACAGGGAATTCTGACCCAGTACGTGGAAAAATCATTAATCACTGACCTCAGGCGGAGGATGTTCGAAAAATTCAATTCCCTTTCACTTAAATATTTTAATGAAAGACGCTCAGGTGATATCGTTTCACGCTTTATTACTGATGTTAACACGATACAGAACACAGTATCTGTTACTTTTACTGATCTTATAAAGCAGCCAGTACTTATAATTACTTTCCTCACGATGGCATTTTTGATAAGCTGGAAGCTTACGCTTATTTCGATGATAACAGTACCTCTCAGCGTGCTGCTAATTATTTACCTTGGCAAAAAGTTGAAGAAATACAGCATCCGCGTACAGGAAAAGCTTGGTGAATTCACTTCAGTAATATCAGAAAACATATACGGCGGAAAGATAATCAGAGCCTTTGGAATGGAAGAGTTCGAAAAAAAACGCTTTGAGTTCAAGCTTAAGGATTACTTCCGCTCCTTAATGAAAAGCGCAGTGTATAACGATATGACGCGTCCTTTGACTGAAATTGTAAGTGTTGCTTTGGGGGTTTTTATTATATGGTATGCGGGCAAAGAGATCTTTGCAGGGAATTCGCTCGCACCCGAAGAGTTTATCGGCTTCCTGCTGATAATCTTTCAGCTTATGTCGCCAATTAAAGATTTCAGTTCAGTATCCAACCGCATACAGGAATCATACGCCTCAGCTAACAGGATATTTGAAATAATTGACGCTAAACCCGATATCGAAGATAAACCGAATGCCAAAGATAAGTCCGGATTTGACAGCAGCATTGAGTTTAAGAATGTGAGCTTTACTTACACCACTGCCGATAGAATGATACTTGAAGGTATCAATTTTAAGATATCTAAGAATGAAAATATTGCAATAGTAGGCTCAAGCGGCGCAGGGAAATCAACAATGGTCGATCTCCTCCCCCGCTTTTATGATGCAACAGGCGGCAGTATTCTGATTGACGGTGTTGATATAAAAGATATTAAGATAAGCTCTTTAAGGAATTTATTCGGAATAGTTACCCAGGAAATAATTCTGTTCAATGATACTATCCGTAACAACATAACTTACGGGCAGGAAGGTATTCCCGAAGGAGATATTATCAACGCTGCTAAAAGCGCTAATGCGCATGATTTTATTGTAAACACAGAAAAAGGGTATGATACAATTATCGGCGAAAGAGGCTTGCGGCTCTCAGGCGGGCAGAAGCAGCGTATTGCAATCGCACGTGCCCTTTTAAAAAATGCGCCCATAATGATACTTGATGAGGCTACTTCATCGCTGGATACTGAATCAGAGCACCTGATACAGGAAGCTATAGAAAGGCTGATGCTGAACCGAACTTCTATTGTTATTGCTCACAGGCTTTCTACAATTAAAGATGCTGACAGGATCGTTGTGGTTGACCAGGGAAAAATCTCGAGTGTTGGCACACATACTGACCTGCTGAGGGATGAAAAGAGTATTTATAAAAAGCTGTATGAAATGCAGTTTGGGTAAGTAAATTCGTTGTCATGCTGAACTTGTTTCAGCATCTGCTTTCAAACACATAGGATTTACTTTTTGAAAGATTTCAGAGTTTTTTAAAATACCCTGAAACAAGTTCAGGGTGACAAGAAAAAAAGAAACTTGAATTAACCAGCTATTTTATAATTGAAAATATCAGGGGTAGTAATAACTAAGAATGAAGAATTGAATATCAGGGAATGCCTGGATACCCTTGTATGGGCTGATGAGATCGTTATTATTGATTCAAACAGCACTGATAGAACCTGCCAGATCGCATCTGAGTTTAAGGCCAAAATTATTACAACTGATTCAGATGTATTCAGCGAAAAGCGGGCAATGGCTTTTGCACATTGCAGCAATGACTGGATACTTTTCCTGGATGCTGATGAGAGGATTACTCCCCGGCTTAAAGAAGAGATACTTTCCCTAACACCTGCCGAAGGCGTTTACGGCTACAGGCTTAACAGGCGCAATCATTACTTCGGGCAATGGCTAAAGCACTCCGGTGTGTACCCTGACAGACATATCCGGCTCTTCAATAAACAGCATGCATCTATAACGCCGAGGATAATTCACGAAGGCGTAGAAGTTAGTGGCAGAGTTGAAGAGCTGAAAAATGACTTTATTCATTATTCATTCCGTGATATGACGCATATGATGGATAAAATAAATCTGTACAGCACCCTTGAAGCTAAAGAAAAGCTGAAAAATAATAAGCACATATCAAAAGCGGGAGTATTCACTCATGCGCTTTCAGCGTTCTTAAGGGTATTCATTTCCCGGAAAGGATATAAAGACCGTTCCGGCGGATTCTTCATCAGCTTCTGTTATTCAATGGTTAGCTTTCTTTCACACTTAAAACTTTTAAAGCTTCAGGGAAAAATATAAGGCAGCGGTATTTCAACGGTAAAAGAAAATATAAATAAATACACAGATATACTGATCTATGTGTTTTTGGGATTGGCGGCATTTTCATCGCAATTTTCAATTGCAACATCATCTATAGGTATAGGCGGCCTTATACTTCTCACAATATTCAAGCTCATTATTTCAAATGAAAAGATTGAAATAAACCGCAGCCTGTTATATCTTTTCGGGGCTTTTATACTTGTACAGGTAGTTTCATCCGCTGTTTGCGGGAATCCGGCTGAGTCATTTGACCACATTTACAGGAAAATTTCTTTATACATAATATTTTTTGTCTCAATTCTATTCATTAAAAATACACAGCACTTAAAGCGGCTGTTTTTAGTTTTAATTGTATTCACAGCTTTGATTTCATTTATTGAAATAACCAGGTTTGCATTTGAGTATATACCGAATCCAAACAGGCCGCTTTCTGAATACAGGCTTGAATATTACGGCTACCCTGTAACAAACGGTGAAATTAAGATGATGATTCTGCTTATCATTATACCCTTTTTCCTAGTAAAGAAAAATTACCTGATGAATAAGCTTTACCTGGCTCTGTTAACCCTTCCGCTTATTGTTACTTTTTACCTGACAAATGCACGCAATGCAATGCTAGCGTTATTTGTATCACTGGTTATTTTAGGGCTGCTGAAGAACAGGTATTTCCTGGGCGGATTGTTAGCGGCTGTAACAATATTTTTAATATTTGCTCCGGCTCCGCTTAAGGAGCGTATCTTAAGCATTGCCGATATTAACCATCCCAGCAATCACTCCAGAATAGTTATGTGGGAAACATCGCTAAAGATAATCAACGATAACCTTTTGCTTGGCGTTGGAGATGTTGATAATAACGTAATTTACAGGATGTACAAAACTCCGCAATACCATGGCGAAGGTTCACACATGCACAGCAATATTTTTCAGATACTGGTAAATTTTGGTGTAATTGGTTTCACCGCATGGCTGGTATTAATGCTGTATATTTTCGCAAAACAGGTAACGGCATGGCTTAAAACCAGGGAGTTTGAATTCCTAAACATACTTGCACTGATTTCAGTTTGCTCTATGACAGCATTACAAATTGCAGGCTTAACTGAATGGAACTTTGGCGATGCGGAATTTGCCGCAATGTTCTGGTTCAATTTAGCACTGGCATTTCTTGCCCTGAAGTTCAAAGCTAAAGGAGATACCGGTAACGATGGCTAAGATAAGCGCAATTGTAATTACATATAACGAAGAGGCAAATATAACTGAATGCCTGAGATCACTCAATTGGTGCGATGAGATAATTGTGGTTGATTCAGGAAGCACTGATAACACTGTAAAGCTTGCCGGTGAATTCTCACAAAACATAATAGTTACCGGAAATATTCCTTACGGCCAAAAGCGTAATATGGGAATAGATACGGCAACGGGTGACTGGATATTTTGGCTGGATGCAGATGAACGCGCCACAGATGAGCTGAAAAATGAGATAACGGGAATTACCAGTGAAAGCTCCCCTTCTACCGAAGCTTTTTTGGTGAACAGGAAGAGCTTTTTTATCAATAAGTTCATAAAACACTGCGGCTGGTATCCTGATTATACTTTAAGGCTGTTCAAAAGATCAACAGGAATAAAGTTCAACACCTCATTAGTACATGAAAAAGCGGTTTATGACGGTAATACAGGCAGGCTAAAAAGTGAAATTCTGCATTATACTGACAGGGATTTTGAGCATTATATCAACAAGCTGAATATATATACTACGCTTAGCGCTGAGGAATTAAAGGCTAAAGGAAGAAAAGCGGGATTTTTTGATATAATTTTTAGACCTGCATTTACATTCTTTAAGATGTATTTTTTGAAATTGGGAATTCTGGATGGATACATGGGACTGGTTTTAAGTACACTTTCATCCATCCATGTTATGACCAAATACTCTAAACTATATTTGATGAATAAACCTAACTCTATTAATTAAAAAGCAGTTAATTTATGGATAATAAAGAAAAAAATACACAATTATTCATGTACTTAGTCGGATCATTTGAAATGTCCGCAATGATGGCAATGGGCAAGATCAAAAATCCGGTAACAGGAAAAACTGAGCGCGACCTGACCCAGGCGCAGTTTTCAATCGATATTATGGATATGCTGAAGGAAAAGACACATGGGCAGCTTTCAGAATATGAGGCTAAATTCCTTGAAAATACACTGGGACAATTGAAGCTGAATTATATTGATGAAGCCAAAAAACCCGAAGAACCGGCAAAAGAAGTTGAAAAATCAGCAGATGACGAAAAAACTGAGCCGGAAATAACAAACCAAACCGGCGAAGATACAAAATGATATTCGGTATCAGGGGAAATATAAATAAAGCAGAACTCGCGCCTATTGTACACAGGCTGGTTAAAGGCCTTGATACAGCAGGCATTGATTACATTTGCGAAAAAGAGCTTGCGGGACAGATAAGAAAAAGATTCCGCGACAGGCTTAAGAGCACATCAATTGATGATGAAAAAGAGATAGTAAAAAAATGTGATTTTATGATCTCTATCGGCGGTGACGGTACTTTTCTGGCTACCGCCAAGCTGGTTGGCAGCAGGAATATTCCGATTATCGGGGTAAACCTTGGCAAGCTGGGCTTTTTGGCTGAAACAAGTACCAGGGAAATTCTGGGATTTGTAAAGAAAGTAGTTAAGGCCGAATACAAAGTTGATGAAAGAACCGTGCTTGAAGCCAAAGCCGTTTCCAACGGCGGCTCAGCCGGAAAAACCATTTTCGGTATGAATGAAATGGTTATAAACCAGAGTGAAATTGTGAAAACGATTGAGATAGGGGTTTACTTTAATAACCAGCTTGTTAACCGCTATCATGCTGATGGAATGATAATTTCATCACCTACCGGTTCAACAGGTTATTCGCTTTCAGCAGGGGGACCCATTGTCTTCCCAAAAACTGAAGTATTTATACTTTCACCGCTCTCACCGCATACATTGACAGCCCGACCTGTAATACTTCCTGATAACGGTGTATTCAAGGTCAAGATAAATTCAAAAGTTCCGGTGAATGTGGTAGCAGACGGTAACAGTATTTTGAAGCTTAAGAGTCCCGCCATTGTTGAAATTAAAAAGGCGCCGTATAAGATAAAAATCGCAAAGAGCCTTAACAGCAATTATTTTAAGGTACTGACAGGCAAGCTTCTTTGGGGTGAAGATAAGCGGAAAAAGAGCAGGTATTGAGGTTGATGGAAAGTTGTCTCCCTGAGGCTTGGGATGAGATGTTGGGGTGATAATCCCCTCACCCTGAGCTTGTCGAAGGGTGGTAAATAAGGTGCTTCGACTTGCTTCAAATGAATGATAGATTTTATATTTAGTGAGGTTGAAGATTCATGAAATAATCAGAGATCATCGTCTGGATTCTTCACTCACTTCGTTCGTTCAGAATGACAAAAGACTTTGTTACCTGAAGCATAATGGGTGTGATTTGGTTTAATGTTGAATCTGATAAGAGCCCTGAAAGGGCTCGACTACAGGTAGTAACCATGTTGCAATGATATTTTTGGTTTTAGCTCTGTTTTCAATCAAAGCCTGTAAAGACGTGCCGCTGGCACGTCTCAATGCAGCAAGCTATGAAAGGGCTCGACTACAGAAGTTTATAATTTTACATTTTACAATATAATTTTAAAACGGGATCCTTCCTGCCTGCACTAACGTTTCGGCAGGCTGGCGTTAATATAACTTACTTGAAAGAATTACTTGGATAGAAGAATCTGGATCATATTTTTAACTGTATTTATTGACCTGCTTGGTTTCGGGATACTTATACCTATTCTGCCGACATTCGCACAGAATGAATTAATGATGAACGAGACATTAATCGGCTTAACAGTTGGTATTTTCTCATTGATGCAGTTCATTTTCAATCCATTATGGGGCAGGTTATCAGATATATACGGCAGAAAGCCGATACTGATATTCGGTTTAAGCGGTAATGTTTTTTCATATATCATTACAGGGCTTGTGCTGGGCGGAGTACTTAAATCTATACCGCTGCTGTTAATTTCAAGGGCGCTGGCGGGATTCTTTTCCGCTAATATAGGCGCAGCTATGGCTTATATAAGCGATGTAACGCCGCCAAAAGACCGCTCAAAAGGAATGGGCCTGATCGGCGCAGCTTTCGGGCTTGGATTCGTTTTCGGGCCGTTCATAGGCGGTATAATGGCAAAACGTTTCGGGTATGACTTCCCTACTTATTTTTCAGCCGTACTTTCAGCAGTAGCGCTGCTGCTGACCGTGTTTTTTGTAACTGAATCATTGCCCAAAGAATTGCGCGGTACAAAAACTATGGGCGGCTTTAATATGAAAAACGGCTGGCGAAAGCTCGTATCAGCCTTAAAGCATCCGCATGTTGGCTTTTTGATTATGCTGTATTTTATAATTGTGTTTTCAATTTCAAATATATTTTCAACTTTCCAGCTTTATGCTGAAAGCAAGGATGGCTTCAGCTTTGATATTGAACAGGTAAGCTACCTGTTCGCTTTCAGCGGACTTGTTGGTGCGATAACTCAGGGTGTGCTGATAAGACCGATACTGAAAATTTTCGATGAACGAAAAGTTTTTATAGCAGGCTGTGTTATTATGGGTGTTGGGTTGGGAACGATACCGTTTTCAAATCACATACTCGCATTGCTGCTGGTCAGCATATTTTTTATGAGCTTCGGCAACGGTCTATTGCTGAGTATCGGGCTCGGTTTAATTTCCAAATTCAGTGAGCGTGATGAACAGGGCGGTATTTTGGGTCTGACACAATCACTGGCATCGTTTGCAAGGTTTATAGGTCCAAGCTGGGGCGGACTGGTTTATCATTATATCAGCTTCGCAGCGCCGTTCTTAACCGGCGGAATTGTGATGATGGGAGCGACTGTGCTGAGTCTGAGGCTGCTTAAGGATAAATACAGGCATTCAAGCAATACGGTTGGTATGTAATTTAGATCTCATTGACTTTAAACTGCATTTTTAAATAATTATTTTTGCCCCTATGTTACCTGATTTCAAAAATAAGATAGTTTTAGCGCCAATGGAGGATGTTACCGAGCCTCCATTCCGCATGGTTTGCAAAAAGCTTGGCGCTGATGTGTTATATACGGAATTTATAAGCTCAGAGGGACTCATTCGCGACGCGCGCAAAGCACGGGAGAAACTGTTCTTCTACGAAGAAGAACGCCCGCTTGCTATACAGATATACGGCGGCAATGAGGATAGTATGGCTGAATCAGCCAGGATAAGCGAAACCGCGAACCCGGATTTTATTGATATAAACTGCGGATGCTGGGTAAAAGATGTTGCGATGCGCGGCGCAGGCGCGGGTCTTTTGCGAGACTTGCCGAAGATGCAGCGTATTGCGGAATCAGTTATGCAGAACACAACACTTCCCGTTACTTTAAAAACCCGCCTGGGCTGGGATGAAAATTCAATTGTAATTGTTGAAGTCGCAAAAATTATGGAATCAATAGGCATTAAAGCGCTTACCGTGCACTGCAGGCTTCGCAGCCAGGGCAATAAGGGCGATGCTGACTGGAGCTGGGTAAAACGCATCAAGGATGCAGGTGTAACTATTCCAATAATTCTTAACGGCAATGTTAAAACCCCGGAGGATGTAAAATTCGCCTTTGATACCTATGAGCCCGATGCGGTTATGATTGGACAGGGCGCGATACAAAACCAGTGGATATTCCGCCAGTCAAAGGAGTATATAACTACAGGTAAATATACAGAACCTGCAATAGATGAGAAGGTTGAAATTTGTATAGAACACTTAAAGCTTAACTGCGCCGCAAAAGGCGAAGAAAGAGGTGTTCTGGAGATAAGGAAATTTTATTCCGGTTATTTAAAAGGACTGCCGAACATTTCAGGATTCAGAATGGAGCTGATGGCAATCAAGGAGATGGAACCCGTGATTGAAAAGTTAATTGAAATTAGGGATCATTATTTACAACTGGCAGGGTGAAATAAAAAAGATAAGATTTTGTGTTTTTCTATTAAGGATTGAGACTGCTTCGCCGCTTCGCTCCTCGCAGAATTAAATAGATTGGCTGAGTTTTTATTCAATAAATTGAATAGCAGGTATTTGAGTGCTTCGACTCCGCTCAGCACGACAAGATTTGTGAATAACTCCCTAAACTTATAGGGGTGTATAAATGTGCTCTAATATAATCCTAATTACTAATTACTAATTACTAATTACTCATTACTCATTATATCAATATCCGTCCCCATCTTTGATCAATTCGTTCTCATCTGTATTATATAATAACACAGATGCTCTGATTGCAAATTCAAGTATACCCCAGAGCGGCTTGGTTGTCCAAGGCACACAATCCTGCCTGTAATACCACCAGAAATAACCGCCAATGAATTTAGGGGTGGTGATATACATATTATAATAACGGTTGATATATTCTTCCTTGCGGTTAGCCAGATTAGTACCGCATTCCCCTATTCCCAAGTTTGAATTCGGGAAGATCACATGAAGGCTATCAAACACCTGCTGCCAGTTTGGCTGGAGATTGTTGCAGTCATCTTCATAGTATGAAACAAAAACGTAATCGAGATTCTGTTTCATATCAGTTGAAATATGGTTATTCACCCAGCGGAACATTTCATTCTGCGGATTTTCCCAGCAGTTCTTATTATAATACAAAGTCAAAGCGGTGCGGTATTGCAGTGATCTCGCTTTATTATATGCATAATTAATTTTGGCTTTAACAGAATCAGCCGGACCGAGCCACTCCCCGTTCACTTCATTACCGACTTCCCAAATATCCACTTTGCTGCCTAAAGTGTTCATATATTCATCAGCGCGAAGCTTATATTGAGCAACTGAATAATCTTTCACATAATAGCTGTCAAGAAGCTCACCCATTATTACAGTAACGCTGTCAAGTTTATTCACAGCCGTGGCATAAGTTGAAGCGGGTACCCATTCATCAAACACGATACGGGTTGTCATTCTGTACCTGTGATTGCCGATAGCAGTTACAATATTGTTAATATTATTAATGCCGTCAATTGTTATTCCGTACATTTTACGGTTTGATTGTGAATGAGAGATCAGCGTAAAGGCAAAAATGATCAGCAGAATTTTATGTAATTTTATCCGTATCATAATTAACAGTATTAATTACATCAAATCTAACTTAAAATACATAAATAAAAATCACCTTTTTAGCTATAATTAAATTATTATTATACATTTAAAACTACCGTAATGGGTATATAAATTCCATAATAAATAAAAAAAGCACCTGCTTAGCAGATGCTTTAAAATTAAATTTATTCAGATATATTAATTTAAAACCTTAATTCTTTCAACTCCATATACCTGTTTAGTATCTGGGTTTTGAATGAATACAACAATATAACATTCTTCAGGAACCCATCTGCTGTTCAATCCGTAATTCATAGATACAGAATTATTTGCGCCGATTGTAATTGCCTGACCGCCGGTACCTGTTATCATGTATCTCATAACATCATCCGGTTGTGTAATGCCGTTTGGAGCGGTAGGATAAAACACATTGTTTTCCATTATTACCATGTGAATCACAGTATTTGATGAAGGCAATGCATTTGCAAGCTGAATATTTGCAGTAACCGTTCCGGTATCGAGATTCACATCATAAACATTATCCAATGTGATATTGAGATAATTGGTGGTTTTAAATTCAGCATTTATCTGGGCTGACCATGTTGATGAAGAATACTGCCCCATGCTGATGCCGTTAAGCCTTCCCTGTGGAGTGTTGTTGACACCGTAGTAATCGCTTCTCCCCTGGTTTTGGGGAATATTTGCCCTGTAGAGTGAGTCAAGAATGTACGGATATTTGGTATGATAGCTTAAAATTATCACACTGGTATCATTTATAGTAGCACCTGAATTCAGGTTTATCTCATCCAGATATCCATGAGCTGCAATACAGGGGTTGCATCCTGCATTCGTGAAAAATTCCACTAGCACTTTTTTGTTCACAGGCTGCGGGATGTAAACAGAGTTTGTTGTTGTATCATTGCTTTCACACCCGTGTATGAGGAGTGCAGCAATTACAAAATAAAAAATTCTCAGATATTTCATTTAACCTTATTAATTAAAGTTATTCATTATTGTCAGCCTGAAACCGTTGAACGGGCTTACATAGCGGCAGATGCCGCTTGAACACTGAATACCGCCGCGTTCGCTTCCGTATGATACTATTACAGTATTGGCAGACGTGAATTTATAAACCAGCTCTCCTTTTATCCAGTATTTCTTTCCGGAAGGATCTTCTTCATCATTGGTGAACTCAGCAGTTCCGGATACAATAATATTCGGCGAGCGTGAAATGCTTAATGTGCTTAGCTGGCTCCAGAAATGCGTATCACCGGAGCGCAGGCTGTTGTAAGCCTGCTGGAATTCAGCATTGAGCTTTACCCCGTAGATCTTGCCGAAAGTATACTGCACTTCAAGCGGAACAGTGAATGTTCTTATAATATCACTGGCAGCCGGATTTATGATGCTGTAAAGAATATTGGTCTTACGTGATACGCCCAGCTTGGTTTTCAGGTTCTTGTTCACGTAATATTCAGCTTCAAAAAACAGCTCCCAATAAGGAGAGAATTCATTTTTAGTTGAAGGCAAAAATGCGCTTCTGTCAATTCTTTCGTATCTTGTCAATGTTGTGGTATCAACATCAACATAGTCATAATGCCTGCTGGTTAATGATGCATTTGCATTAAGAGTAAGCTTGGGTGTTGGTGAATAAAATACATCCACCTGCCAGCCAACTTCATCATTAAAATCAACATTATGCGGAAACCTTGAAAGCAGTGTTGTTGAGTATACTTTTATTGCCGAAGGCGCGTTCTGGAACGGCAATGACTTGAACGGGTCTGTTGCGCTCCTTTGGTCAGGTGTTGTTACATTGAACCTGTAATTCTTATAATCAACGGTAATACCAAATCCTTCGCGAGTATATGAAAGTGACCCGTATGCTCCATCGCCCCTTGGCGCTTTTGACTGAGTGAAAATTGAATTAGGCTGATTTATTGTAACTTTGTTTGCATAAGAAAACAAAAGATTGAATCCTTTATAATTCAGTCCTAAATTTCCTTCAAAGATCTCAGCGGTAATATCTGTATTAATAGTACCGGTTGGAATTTTACCTTCAGTATAAAGATAAGAACCACCGAGAGAAATATACTTGACCGGTGAAATACTGAAATTAGCTGCGCGAATGCTGTAAGTTTCAGTTCTTGCGGTATCATTAATATCGGTGTAATCAAGTCCGCCGGCAACTATTGTTCCGTTGAACTTAACATTACCTTTTTTACCGAAAGAACGCTTATAGTTCACTTTACCGCCGTCAAACATTGTATTCCACCCAATCGGGCGGCTTTCAAATGAATTTAAAGTTAGCCCGCTTGCGAAAACTTCATAGAAGTTTCCTGCGCGCACTGTAAAATCTTCTTTTTTGAATTCTAGGAATCTCTGCGAAATTCCTTTAACAGATTTACCGAACTCGATCGGGTCGTCATATTCATACCTAACGCCTGCCATAAATTCATTAACAAACAGCCTGGCATCAAGTAATTCTTCAAAATATTTTTTATTTACATCACCGGTTAAGCTGTTTTCAACACCGGTACCATAGCGAAGCAGGTTGCTGGCTGATACCCTGACATTCAGCTTGGGCTGAGCAGCAACTGAAGCTGATATTAAAAATAAAGCAACAAAAAATAAAACTGCCCCCGTATTTTTTCGCATTGTTCTACTTCTTCCCTATTGCTAAAGCTTCTTTAATTTCCTTATCAAGCTTTGCATCATCTCCCTGCATATAGCCTGAGTACGTTTTGAATATACTTCCGTTCCTGTCAACAAAGACTGAAAACGGCGGGTCCTGCCCGCCAAAGCTTGAAAATACATTTTTATCTGTATCATACAGAACCGGGAATTTATAGCTCTTGGACTCAATATACGGCTTAACCTTGCTTAATGATTTCTGGTCATCAATGCTTATAGCCACGAATACAAAACCGGAATCCTTATATTTATTCCAAAGCTCATTTAATACCTTCATTTCTTCTTTGCAGGGTACACACCATGTTGCCCAGAACTGAACAAAAACAGGTCCTGTTTTTGTTAGCTCTGAAAGCTTTACACTGTTGCCGTCAAGATCGTTGAGATCAAAATCATACCCTTGAGAATATGTTTGAGCTGTAAAGGCGAAAGCTAAAACAAAAATTGTAAAAATTATGGTCTTTTTCATTTTTTATGCAAAAAATTAATTATTTAATACCTTTTTTACTTTAACAAAGAAACTACTATTGCAGTTACAATAATATTAAGGATAGAAAGCGGAAGCATTACCTTCCAGCCAAGGTTCATAAGCTGATCGTACCTGAAACGCGGCAATGACCAGCGCACCCAGATAAAGAAAAATACAAGGAATGCTACCTTACCGCAGAACACAAGAACCTGCAAAATTGCAGTAACCAATGGCGGCAGGCCGAATGTCTGTAAGTACGGGAATTGCCATCCACCGAGATACAATGTTGCAATTACAGTAGAAGCTACGATCATGTTTGCGTATTCAGCAAGGAAGAACAATGCGAATTTCATACTAGAATATTCTGTATGATAACCGCCAACGAGCTCAGGTTCAGCTTCGGGAAGATCGAAAGGCGTCCTGTTTGTTTCGGCAAAGGAAGCTACAAGGAATATAATAAAGCCAAGAGGCTGAAGTATTATATTCCATTTCCAGCCGTATTGATGAAGGACAATATCCTGCAGGCTAAGTGAGCCGGTAATAAGAACGATACCTACAACTGATAGTCCCATTGAAAGCTCATAACTGATCATCTGCGCACTGGAACGGATACCTCCGAACAATGAATATTTATTATTTGAAGACCACCCGCTTAGCGTAATACCGTAAACTCCAAGTGAAGTTAATGCCAGAATATACAGAATACCCACATTGACATCTGTTATCTGAAGTGAAATCACTCTGCCGAAAAGCTCGATCTGATGACCGAACGGTACAACAGCGATAGTAGTTAATGCAACAAAGATCGAGATCATAGGCGCAAGCGTATGAATGGTCTTGTTTGCTTTTGCAGGAACAATATCCTCTTTAAAAACCAGCTTAATAACATCAGCAAATGACTGCAGAAGTCCTTCATATCCAACCCTGTTGGGTCCGTACCTGTTCTGCATGAAAGCCGAAACCCTTCTTTCAGCATATACTGCATAAGCAACAGAAACCAGCAGCACATTTATAACAAGTCCTATCTTAATAACCGAAATAAGCAATTCAATCCACACGGATTTAACTCTCCATTAATTTATTTTTCAAGATATTAATTTTTTCTATCGGCGAAGGGTCAGTTTTATTTATTACTGCAAGATAAAAACTGATCCAGTCACCAAGGTAAACCAAATCAAAGATCCTTTCAAGCTTTGAGTTACCTTCTGATTCCACTTCAATATCAATTCCCCTGTACGGGGTCAGGATATCCTTAGTAATTTTCTGCCTTTTAATGATCCTGGGATTATCTTCCCTATCGAGCAGATATATTAATGCAAAATTACGCAAAAATTCTGAATTTTCCTGCCACCCAACTATTTCATTGTGGTTTAATTCCGGGAAATAATTGCCAAAAGCCAGTGTTTTGGAATTTTCGGCGAACTGTCCGCGCCACCTTAAATTCACCACATCAAGCAGGTCATTTGAAGAATATATCACCGGAATTTTGCCCTGCAGATGTTCTGCGATGTTTATTGCAGTATTATTCTGAGATAAGAAATCTGCATATTTAGCAGATCTTTCCTTCATCAGCGCTATCAGACCGTTTATCTGTTCATCTCTTGGCTTTATTATATTAAGCTTAATAAACAGCATAAGCATTGTAATAAAAGAAAAAGCAAGAGCACACCTTGGCTGGTAGCCGCGCGGAACTTTAACAACGTAATTACCGTAATTTTCAGCCATTACAGTCAGCTTGCCGCCGGATGAAATGCAAGCTATTCTGCATCCTTTACTTTTGGCATCATTATATGCAGAAATTGTTTCTTCAGTATCTCCGGAGTAGCTTGAACAAATCACCAAAGTATTCTTTCCTGCATATGCCGGTAAATAATAATTCCTGTTCACCTGGATGGGCAGGTTGATCTCATACTGCAGGTAGCTTCTCAAGAGGTCGCCGCCGATTGCTGAACCACCAAGGCCGGTAATGATAATATTCTGAATCCCGGTCACATCAAGCTTTATATCAATACCGTTTCCAATATCAAAAGCCTGTTTCAGCTGTGAATGGAATCCTTCTATCACAGCAAACATTTTCCCGCTGTCATGCAGATCAATTTCTGTTCTTGTTATCATAATTTATACTTCAATTCTTGTTATAACTTCTCACCAATATTATTATTAAAACATTCTTCGATATAATTTTTTACTTCATTTATTGAGCTCATTTGCAAAACATTTTCTGCAACATCGCAGGCATTTTTATAATCAACCATTCTTATAAGCCTTTTGATCTGAAGATATGCTGTTGAAACAACGCTAAGCTCATTTACTCCCATACCGATCAATAGTAAGCTTGCATACGGGTCTGAAGCCATTTCCCCGCAAACACTGACAGGTATGTTATGCTTTTGAGCGCTTTTCACAGTCATATTAATCAGCCTTAACACTGCCGGATGAAATTTTTCATACATATCAGAAACCAGGCTGCTGTCACGGTCAACAGCAAGCGCATACTGCACAAGGTCATTGGTACCGATACTGAAAAAATCAACCATTTCAGCCATCTCATCGGCAAGCAATACAGCAGATGGAATTTCTATCATCACACCTACTTTGATCTTCTCATCGAACCTGATATTTTTTTCGCGAAGCTGAGATTTTGCTTCATCCAGGAACTGGTAAGTTTTTTTAATTTCTTCTATACCAGATACCATTGGCAGCATGATGTGAATATTCCCTGAAGAAGATGCCCTCAATATTGCCCTAAGCTGCGCCATGAAGGTCTCTTTTTTATCCAGGCAAATCCTGATCCCGCGCCAGCCAAGGAAGGGGTTTACTTCCTTTTGTGAATCAGGAAGTATTTTATCTCCGCCAATATCAAAAGTTCTGATAGTAACAGTTTTTGGATAAATATGTTCAGCAAGGAATTTATACTGCTTATACTGCTCTTCTTCCGAAGGAAAATCACCAAGCTCCATAAATAAATGCTCTGTTCTGTATAAGCCAACATCACAGCCAAAATGAGTTACAACATAATCCACTTCATTATTGAACTCAAGATTTGTTGAAAGCCTGACGCTCTTTCCGTCCTTGGTCTCACTTGGAAGCTTTTCCAGCTCTTCGAGCTTACGTTCAAGTACCTTGTTGTTTTCTATCTGGTGCCTGTAAGAATTAATTGTTTCTTCAGTTGGGTTTTTAATTACCAGCCCCTTATAGCCGTCAATTATTAGATTATCATCTGAAGAAATATTCACAGAAATATCCTGCATTCCTACAACAGCTGGTATCTTTAAAGATCGTGAAATGAGAGCAACGTGAGAGTTTATGCCGCCAAGATCTGTGGCGATGCCAAGCAGGTTCCTGTTACTGAAAAGGATAGTATCGGCTGGAGTTAAATTTCGGGCTATTACAATAGAATTTTCAGTGATCTTCGATATCAACCTGCCTTTTAGAAGGTTACGAAGCACCCTGTTCTTCATATCTTCGATATCATTTACCCTGTCCCTGATATACTCATCTGATGAAGATACTATGGCATTTTCGAGTATCTGGATCTCTTCTTTATAAACTGAATAAGCCTGTTTTTTTTCTGAGCGGATGCGCTCTTTTACCTTGGTATGAAAGAAATCATCGTATAAAAAGCTGAGCTGGGCTTCGAAGATCTGCAGGTTCTTATCATCAAGCTTTTCTTTTGCAAGAGTGAAAATTTTATTCAGCTCTTTAATTGATTGTGATACTGCGCTTTCATAATCCGATATCTCTGTATCGGGAGAAACTAAAACTGCAGGCGAGTAATCAACCTTATAACTTGGAACTTCTGCCCTGTACACAAAAGGTTTCCCTATCGAAATCCCTTTCGATGCGGCAATACCTTTATATATCTGTTCAGTTTTATTAACCAATACTGTTATAGTTCCCCGAAACCATCCTCAAAAAATTTCTGCAATTCATCAGCAGCTTTAATTTCATCTTCACCTTCCAGCCTCAGTGTTAGCTTAGAACCCTGTTCAGCTGCAAGTGTCATTACACCAATTATACTTTTTCCGTTGATACTGTAGCCGTTCTTAATAATATAAAAATCAGAGCGGTATTTTGAAGCTATCTTTACAATGTTTGATGCAGGTCTGGTATGCATTCCGGCTTTATTTACAATGGTTACATGCCTTTCTACCATTAATAGCTCCGGTTTAACAGCATATCTGAAAAATTCTCAAGCATTTTTCTTGCTGAATTATTTGAAATACATTCAAGATTCCTGTTTGCCTTTTCTGTATATGCTGCTATTTCTTCCTTAGCGGATGAAATTACACAAACTTCATTATAAAGCTCTACGATCTTCTTAATTTTTTCATCGCCAGATGAGGGCGAGTTATACAAATACATAAAATCATCCCTTTTCCTGCCATCAAGTATTTCAAGGGCTTTCAGGTAAAGAAATGTCTTTTTTCTTTCAAGTATATCTCCGCCTATCTTTTTACCGAACTCACCTTCATCAGCAATAACATCAAGCAGGTCATCCTGAATCTGAAAAGCCAGCCCGATATTTTCGGAGTAATCACTGATTGAGCGTATTCCGTTCTCATCAGCATTCCCGATTATTGCGCCCATTACTGATGATGTCCGCAAGAGCTCAGCTGTTTTTTTGCGTATCATTATCTTATAATCATCAATGGATACATCTGCGCTTACTTCAAATTCTTTATCCAGTGCCTGGCCTTCACATACTTCAATTACTCCGTCTGTGAATGCCCTCAAGACTCCCGTAATATTTTCAGTCCTGGCACGCAGTAAAGAGCGGTATGAAAGCCCTATCAGCTCATCGCCCACAAGTATTGCAGCATTTACATCCCATTTCTTGTGAATTGTTTCCTTGCCCCGGCGTGTATTTGCATTATCCATTATATCATCATGTACAAGGGTAAAGTTATGCAGGATCTCAACAGCAATTGCGGCATCGATGGCATTATTTATATCACCGCCAAAAGCCTCGCAGGAAAGCAGAACAAGGATCGGTCTGATACGCTTTCCGCCGCCTGCCATAATGTAATTCAGCGGGTCAAAAAGCGTGTACGGATACTTCTGGTTATCCTTGCAGTAGCGGGAGCGTTCAGTTTCTTCTTCAAGAAAGCTGAACAGTCTTGAATCGATTAATTCACGGTAATTTTTAAATGCTGTTTCCAATAATTAATTATTATGCAGTTGAAGTACCGAATTTATTAAAATTCTTTTTCAAAAAATCTTCATCATTCTTCCAGTCCTTGCGAACTTTCGCAAAAAGCTCTAGGTAAACCGGCCTATCCAGGAATTCTTCAATGGCTTTCCTTGATAACTCACCAAGCTTTTTGATTTTATTACCTGAATCGCCTATTATAATCGCTTTTTGGGTTTCACGCTCAACAATAACAGAAGCCCTTATAAAATCCTTGCCGGTTTCACGTTCCTTAAATTCTTCAATATCAATATGAACTGAAAACGGGATCTCATCTTTGAACTGCCTTAAAATATTCTGCCTGATTATTTCAGCCACAAAGAATTTTTCAGGCTGCGAAGTAAGGACATCGCTTTCAAAATAAAAATCACCTTCAGGCAGGTATTTAATTATGGTTTTAAGCAGCTCTTCAATATTGAATCCTTTAACAGCTGATACAGGAATAATTTCATCTATTCTGAAATTTTCAGAAATATCCTTAATTACCGGCAGTACCTGCTCTTTTCTTACAAGATCTATTTTATTGATAACACAGAAAATTTTATGATCACCATAAAGCCGGTTGTATGTGTTATAAAGCGTACTAAAGCTTTCACGGTCATATTTATTGATATCTATAACAAGTATTATAATATCAGATTCAACAACACTTGATTCAATTTCCCTGCTCATGAACTGCTGAAGCTTATATTTAGGGTCAAGCACACCCGGAGTATCAACAAAAACTATCTGAACATTCTCATTTGTATAAATTCCGGTTATCCTGTTTCGGGTAGTTTGCGGTTTTGCAGTAACAATAGATATTTTTTGTCCCAATATTGCATTGAGTAAAGTGGATTTACCTGCATTGGGAGCACCGATAATAGGGACAAAACCTGAAAATTTTTGCATAATTACTTAAAATTACGCATTTATTATGGTAATTTCAATTTATGAATTTGTTCATTATTATAATTTATATTTTTTCACTGAAGCCGGGAATGTTTAAAAATATAATTTAAAAGGGTTAACTTCTTAATAACTTTTTCTTCAAGTAGATATCACGTACAAACGTTATATTACTCAAATTTTCCTTGTCATTAAAAAATAGTATGTATATATTTATGCAATTAATTTATACTGAATGCTGGAAAGAAAGACCATATACGTAGGCGAATATAAACCAAGTAAAATTGCAAGAACAACTTTATTTGAGCTGAGTACCTGCAGTGATTTCGGCAGACACCCGAAGATCACAAAGGCTCCCGGAAAGTTTATTGTATTCAAAGTACTGATAAGGAAACACTATGGTATGGAGTTTTTTTACGAGGATGATAATTACTGGTACTTCAAAAGGTAACTGAATATTTAAAATTTTTGAATAAAAGGCATCTCATTTGAGATGCCTTTTTTAGTTAATATAACTCGAAATATAAAAATTAAAGTTTTCCTTCAGATATTTTATCAGAAATTTTGAAATTGATCTCTACTTCTGTTCCTTTGGAAGGACTGCTTTGAACAATGATCTTTGCTTTCATATCATCAAGAATTTTTTTTGTGATAACGAGCCCTAAGCCCATACCGCTTGATTTGGTTGAAAAATACGGCTCAAACAGCTTTTGCTGGGTATCATCATCCATTCCGATACCGTTATCTTTAATTTTTACTGAATAATACCCGTTCATCCTGATACCTTCGATATTCACATGACCTTTTAAACTGTTATCTTCAATTTCATCAACTGCCTGGACAGCATTCTTAATAATATTTATCAATGCGCGTTTAACTTCATCCTTATCACCCATAACAAGCTCATTATTCAAAGCCGGATCCAGCTTAAGCGTGATATTTCCTTTTGTATCCATAAGCCTTACTACATCATCCAGGATCTCATTCATATTCAGCAATTCATAATTCCTGCTGGGAAGCTTTGCGAAATTTGAAAATTCCGTAGCTATCCTGTTAAGGGTTTCGACCTGGTCTATTATCAGCTTATTTGTTGTTTGAATGATAGATTTAAAATCATTAGAACCGTGAGTATACGCATAATACAAATGCTGCATCGCCAGCTTCATTGGCGTAAGCGGATTTTTAATTTCATGCGCAACCTGCCGTGCAATATCTCGCCATGCGCCTTCGCGCTCAGCTTTTTGCAGCTCTGCCCGGGATCGTTTAAGCTCCCGAATCATTCGGTTAAATGATTTAACAAGCTCCCCTATTTCATCTTTGCTGTTGGATTTAACCTGAACATCAATGTTACCGAGCGAAAGCTGTTCAGTAGCCTTTTGAAGCTTTAAGATCGGGTTTGATATCCTGTATGAGAGGAAGTTTACAATAAATATAAGCAGTATTACTGCAGCAAAATAGGGTCCGAGTATATATACCAGACTTTCTGTGAGCTCCTGGTTAATTTCACTCTGCTTAAATACAGTTTGTGTTGAAATTATCCCGGTTAAATTATTAAAATTATCGTAAATCGGTTTGTATCCCACAATGAACGTAAAATCACCGATCTGCTGATTTTCAGAAAAATAATCTTTTTTTAATATTGCAAGGTTATACAAAGCATTCCCGCTTAACCGGGTATCAAGCAGGTCTGATTTATAAAGCTGTTCGCTTGTTGTAGCTACCAGCTTATTTTTAATATAAAAATTGAAATTTTTATCAGTTTCAGAAAAACTCCGGTCAAAAAGGTTAGTAAATCCTGTTGTATTTTCACGGGTTGTACGTTTTTCTTTGTCAAGCTTAACAGCATCAAGTATTATCCTGCTCCTTACATACTGGTCAACTATTCTGAGATCGCTTATAAGCTGGTTTTTGTAGAAGTATTCATTTTTATCGTTTACAAAAGCCCTGGTATATATAGCAAGTATAACTATTGGTATAACGGAAGCCAGCAAAAAAGAAGCAAAAAGCTTTTCTCTGAAGCCAAATTTAATGAACCGGACGGATTCCGTATCAAGCAGGTATGAAAATCCTTTATAAACTATATAAACAAATAAGAATATCAGGTAAATGAGCACCAAAAAAAGCAGGTACCTGAAAAAGAAAAATGTACTCAGGCTGAAATCGTTAACTTTTACGCTTACAACATATATTTTTGGGCTTGAAATGTTGCCTGACTGCTTATTTTCAGAAAGAACATAAAATGATTTATATATCTCGTTTTCAAACTCATCATATCTAAGGGCAGATTTATCGATCTTATCCTTAACGCTTTCCCTGAATGCTTCCAGCGATTTCATAAGTGATTTGGAAACATCCTTATTTGAGGAACCTACAAGCTCATCTTCGGAAAATTCAGATATAACCGGAGTGGAAGTAAGCTTATTCAGTATATTATCGCGGGCAAAGCTGCGGAAGATACCCAGATTAGTCTGTGTAAGGAAATTTTTGGCATCATAACCTGCGGCAACAATAACATAGCCTATTGTTTTATTAAACCTGCTGTTCTTAAGGTCAGATTTTCCTATTGGTATAAGCGCTGAGAAGAATTTCATATCTTCATTTCTGAATATTTCGCCTTCATCCGCAATCATAGAATTCATTACGGCGTTAATATCCAGAGTTTCAGGTTCCTCTTCAGTCACTTCTTCTGCGGCAGAAATTTCTGTGTTATCCGGCTGTTTTTTATTTTTGGCAGAGCTCAGCGTAAAGCTTAAAACACTGTCAGAAATCAGCTCAACTGGATTTATGTTAAAATCACTAATAAGCTTTTTTGAAGTATCCAGAACATAAACCGCTGAATTAAGGTCCTCTTCAAAAAACTTGCTCTTTGCCCAAATATTAAAAGCAAGCTTGCCTGATTTATTTTTATTCCTGATATCAGCTTCTATCGATGCATCTTCACTGATATCATCAACTGTGGCAGATATTAAAAATGCAATCTTATCGCTTGACTGTTGCGATATATCCTTTGCTGATTTTTCAAGATATTTGTTTTCTAGAGATGTAATTTTATTCAGCAACACAGCCGGTATAAATACAGCGCATACAAGGAGCAGAAGCGAAAGATTGATGAGGTTTATAAATTTGTATTCCCTGGTTACAGCAAGCTGCCGCTGGATATACAAGCTGAAGATTGCAGCCAGAGCAATTATGATGAGCCTTAAATTCAGCTTAAGCGAAGCTTCTATGAATTGGTCAGGAAATATTGAAATTATCAGGTTAACCAAAAGGAGCGATACAAAAAATATCAATACTGAATTTTTTCGAAGCAGCTTATTGAATCCAATTGCCGGGTTAAAGTACCTGGCAGTAATAAGTGAACATGCAAGGAGTATCATTACCATTGAGACTGAAAGGAAAAGGATGATAAGGCTTACGACTATCATTTCTGGCTGGTTGAAGGAAAAAAGGTCAGATTTATCTATGAACTTGACTGATGAATCAAATATAAGGCTTTGAACTATTACTCCGAAATAATTCATTATTACAATTGAAACTATAACAGCAAGCAGTGTAACTGCTGCAGCGGCATATTTATTTACAGGCTTAAGCTCTGATTTATAAAATTTTATAACATTAATCAGAATAAAAACCGAAATAACAGAAAACATTATAGCTGTTACAGATAGCTCACCCAGTGATTTAGCCATTCCAAAACCGATTCCCGATGCATAATGCACCGGTGAGAAGATATCAGAACCGAAAAGAACAAAGAACTCACCCGGGAAATCCATGTACAGCCACAGGTACCTTGAAAGGATAAATCCGGCAGATACCAAAGATATCTTCACAAAGTAAGAATCGGCTTTTCCTGATGCCAGTATAAGCCAGTATAACAATACAGCATTAAGTATGAATATTATGAACCCGATAATATTACCGAACTTGCCCATTACGCTCAGCAGGTATGATGACTGGTCCAGTCCGGGAATGAACATTTTACCAATAATGCTGTTGTTTATTCCTTTAAGCTGCAGCATGGTAAGAGAGCCTGATGAAGTATCTATAACTGCTGAAGTATTTGCCGGTGAATTGAATTCAAACTGTACATCAAGGTGAAACCTGTCGTAAATATCCTTTTTGATGCCTGAGCTGTTAAGGAATGAAGACTGTGCGCCTGTATTAACATCCAGTATCTTTGAAACCACCATTACACCTTCAATAGCGCCGCTTTCGCTCTTTAACGGGTCCAGAACGACTATCATGGTATAAATACCTGTTTCTTTAACTATTGAGTATCTTTCACCTGCTAATGCCTTTTTAAGCTCTAATATATCTGGGAAGATCTGCCTGCCTGAATATATAAAAAGCTCAAGGCGAGAATTATATATCTCAATGTTATACTCGCCGGGGTTTTCCAATTCATACAGCGCATCGTATGACTTCCTGGTATTAAAGGAAGTAACTGCCGAGATCAGCTTTTTATTCATCAAAAGCTGGTATGAAAACTGCGAGGTCTGATTTTGGTAATTATAAAATATGTTAAGGCAATCTGCGTGAATTTCTTTTTTCTTTTCAGCTGAAATGGAATCCCAGTTATTGATAATTGACTGGGAAAAATAATATCTTACACCGAAAATAAAAAGTATTACAAATATAAGGATCAAAGAAAGCATCCCAAGGACCTTGAAACGGAATATGTCTTTTTTTTCGAATTGAAACATATAACAGCCCTTAAAGTGCTAGTTTACAATAACCTGGTCAACCATCCAAAGATCATTGATATATTTTAATGATACTGAAATTGTGAACGTACTGATAAAGCCGCCCTTTTTGTATTTATATTTTCCCAAAGCAAATGCAAAACGCTCTGAACGGCTTGAGTTCTTCCACTTAAAAGAAGAAACCGGGTATGTTGAAAAGAAATTTTCAATAATGTAGCCTGATTGCTCCCTGTTATAATACCCCTTTTCACTGTTTTGAAGGCTCAGGTAAATTTCATTCTGAAAAAAGGGGCTGATATATGTGACATTGGAATACATTAATCCGTCTGCAATGCTGAGGAATACAGCTTTACAGTTATCGAATTTCCTTTGTTTCTCTTCTGACTTATACTTCTTATCTTTCCACCAGCTATCCTGCGAGTATATGCTTTGCGCAGAAAATATACTCACAAAAAACAAAATCAAAATTATATAAAGTAGTCGTAGTTTCAATAGAAATTTCAATTTAATTAAAATAATCAAAAATATTATGAATTTCAGTTCAATTTTGCTAATATTTTGAAGCATACAACAAATGAAACATGGAATGAATTTAATATATCACTTTAATAAATCTATGTAACTGTATTATATTAAAGCAAATATATTATGCAATTTTAATGCTTGCAGCGGTACATAATACTCTATTAATTCTATTTTTACCAATAGAGTTCTACCCCTGTGCCCCCCTTTTTTGATTGTATCTTTTAACAAAAACAGGTATATTTAGGGACACAAAAATTTGATTCGGGATCAAAATTTATCTCAAATCAGGGACTGAAGATCAGGTTGATAAAGATACGAAAAGTTGAAAATGAAAAAGACAGAATGGAGTTCATTAAGTTCCCATGGGATATATACAAGGGAGACCCATACTGGGTTCCGCCATTAATCTTTGATGTAAGAAAAAACCTTGACCCGAACAAAAATCCGTTCTTTAAACATGCTGAAGTACAGCTTTTCCTCGCGGAAAAAGACGGCAAGCTTGCTGGCAGAATAGCCGCTATCAAAAATGACAATCACACGGATTTTCATAAAGATAAGGCAGGATTCTTCGGGTTCTTTGAAACCATAGACGACGAAGATGTATCCGATCTGCTGCTTGATACCGCCTGTGAATGGGTAAAAAGCAAAGGCTTAAATGAAATACTGGGACCGGTAAATCCTTCAACAAATGATGAATGCGGTTTACTGATAGATGGGTTTGACTCATCTCCCGTATTTTTAATGACTTACAATCCAAAACACTATATTAATAAAATAGAGAATTTTGGATTTGAAAAAGCCAAAGACCTGTATGCTTACTACATTCCCGCTGAGGTTATAAATGATGCAAAAGTAATGGCTAAGCTTGAACGCATGAGCGAACTTATCAAAAAGCGCTCTGATGTGACAACCCACAAGCTTAATATGAAGGACCTTAACAACGAAGTAAGAAAGATAGAAGAGATTTACAACAGCGCATGGGAAAGTAACTGGGGTTTTGTCCCGATTACCACCGCAGAATTTGACTACCTGGCTGATTCGCTCAAAATGGTGGTTGATCCTGACCTTGTGATGTTCGCTGAAGTGGCAGGCAAGCCTGCAGGCTTCACACTTTCTCTTCCTGATTTCAACCAGGTCTTGAAGAAAATGAACGGAAGGCTGCTTCCCTTCGGCTTTTTGAAGATCCTGACAGGCAAAAAGAAGATAGATTTTCTGAGAGTTATAATTATGGGTGTAAAGCCTGAATACCAGAAGAAAGCGATCGATTCAGTATTCTACCTTGAGACCATTAAAAATGGCAACAAGAATGGGTACACCGGCGCTGAGATTTCCTGGGTTCTGGAAGATAATATGCCGATGAGAATGACAGCCGAAAAATTAGGTGCGCATATATATAAGACTTACAGGATTTACAAAAAAAGTCTCATTTAAAAACTTAAAATTTATGAGTTATGCCGGTAAAAAAAGTTGAAAAAATATGGATGAATGGGAAGCACATCAACTGGGATGATGCTAAGGTTCACGTACTCTCACATGTTTTACATTACGGTTCATCGTTCTTTGAAGGTATAAGATGCTATAAAACAAAACAGGGTCCTGCTGTATTCAGGCTGAGCGAACACGTTACAAGGCTTATTCACTCCGCCAGGGTATTCAGGGCTGAAATACCATACACACACGACGAGATATTTGAAGCGATAGTTGATACTATCAAAATAAATGAGCTTGAAAACTGTTATATCCGCCCGATAGCATACAGGGGCTATGAAGACCTGAATGTAAACCCGCTTAAGAATCCCGTTGAGCTTACAATTGCAGCCTACGAATGGGGCTCATACTTAGGCCAGGGCGCTCACGAAAGCGGTATAGACGTATGTGTATCTTCCTGGAGGAGAAGCACCCCTGATACGACTCCTACTATGGCTAAAATAGGCGGCGCTTATATGAACAGCCAGCTTATTAAGATGGAAGCCATTGTAAACGGCTTCAGCGAAGGAATCGCGCTGGATGTGAACGGTTATATCGGCGAAGGTTCAGGCGAGAACCTGTTCATAGTGCAGGATGGTATCTTATACACACCGGGTATCCATAACGGCATACTCAGCGGTATTACAAGGAAATCCATAATGACACTTGCCAAGGATCTGGGATTTGAGGTAAAAGAAGGCAGCTTAATGAGAGAAATGCTCTACATGGCAGATGAGATATTCTTCTGCGGAACCGCTGCTGAAATTACACCGATCCGTTCAGTTGATAAGATGATAGTCGGCAACGGAATGCCCGGCAAGATAACAAAACAGATGCAGGAAGCATTCTTTGACGTGGTAAAAGAAGGCAATGATAAATACGGATGGCTTACTTTTCTTGACGGCAAGGAAAGAATTTTGAATATGAAGCAGGTTAAGTAGGTCACAGGCTGCAGGTTACAGGTTGCAGGTGTTAAGATTCACAAATTAGACGGTTCATCTGAGATAATCAGATAAAAATTATATAAATAAGTTTTATGCCTCCCCTGCTTTAAAAGCGGCTAGGCATATTGAATTTTTGTTCTTTTAATATAAAGAGTGTGGCATAATTACATGCCATAGTTAAAAAAAGAGACGCTCCAAGACGTATTGCAATAGACAATACTGAACGAGCAAGACTGTCCGCGTGATGATGAAATAATATGCTATGTTAGCTATTGGACAGTCAATTTATTAACAAAAAACTGAAAGGAGATGCATTGTTTAAAACAAGAATCTTGTGGTTAATCTCTTTTTTAACTGTACAACTCGTGCTTACGGGTGCAATATCAGAAAGTGCTTACTCAAACGGAGATCCTACCGGCTCCAGCTTTGTGGAAACCGGCGAGGCTTCGTGGTACGGTCCTGGATTCCATGGTAGAAAAACAGCCAACGGCGAACGTTTTGATACCTATGAATTCACGGCGGCTCACAAAACCTTGCCCTTCGGTACCCTGCTGAAGGTCACAAATCTTGAGAATAATCTCTATACCGTAGTAAGAATAAACGATAGGGGTCCATACATACGCGGAAGGATAATAGATCTTTCCAAGGCTTCCAAAGAAGCTATCGGTATGGGCGGTACGGCACAGGTAAAGATCGAGCAGATAACTGAAGAAGAAGCTGAAATGCTTCGCCAGGGTATCGATCCGGATGAACACATTGATATCACAGAAATAGATACCAATGAGTTCAAAACAACAGAGCTTATAAACGGCAATGTTGATGCTGAATCAAAGGTGTTCGTTGAATTTGAAGGCGAAGACGGTACTTCAAGTGACTTTGAATTGAATAAGAACCTGAAACAAAAAGGCAACTTAAAGATCAAGGTTGTAACACCGAAAACAGAAGAGGAAAAACAGAAAGAATCAAACCTCTATCAGCAGATAAATGACATAGATTCACTTATCCGGTTTTACGATATATCAAACCAACTGGCAGTAGTTAAAGGTCTCTCACTGGAAGTGGGGATATATACTGACAAGTCGCTTGCCGACAGAAGAATCGGCAGGTTAGAACGCGACGGTTTCACTAAGATCTTTCTTGAAGAAATAGCGGTTACAGATCCCAATACAAATACAAAAACAGTGACCTATAAGGTACTGGTGGGATTGTATGACAAAGAAAAATCCGCCAAGAAAGACGTGAAGTCTTTAACTAAGTTAAAATACCAGCCTAAGCTCGTGAAAATAGGCGAATAAACTCAGAAACGAAGCAGAATAACAGCACATATAAAGCACAAAGCTGTTATACATGATAAAAAAAGCACAGATACATTAAGCACAAATCGTACAGTTATAAAAAACAAGAAACCCCCCGGGAAGGTCCCGAGGGGTTTTTTGTTTGTATTAAATTTTTACAGGCAGAAATAATAAAAGCACTAAACACAAATTACACTATTCATTTTGTTGTTGGTGACAACACCAACAACGGGGGAAATCTATCAAAATACAAACAAAAAAGGCAGGCTTCTTTAAGCCTGCCATTAATTTACTCTCAATAAAAATTAGACCCTTCTTATCTTCACGCCAAGCTTGCGCAGCTTTTTATCTATGTTCTCGTATCCCCTGTCAATGTAATGGATTCCGTGAACAAGGGTTTCACCCTTGGCAAGAATTGCCGCAACAAGGTATGAAAATCCCGCGCGTATATCAGGTACATTTATTTCAGCGCTGCGCAGGGGGGTTTTGCCTTTTATGACCGCACTGTGATAGTAGTTTGTTCCGTTAAAGCGGCAGGGAGTGCCGAGGCAATCATTGGTAAGCTCTATAGCCGCGCCCATTTTGTTCAATTCTTTAATGTAACCAAAACGGTTTTCGTAAACGGTTTCATGCAGTGTGCTTATGCCGTTAGCCTGGGTCAACAAAATGGTCATAGGCGGCTGCCAGTCTGTCATAAAGCCGGGATGCACATCCGTTTCAATGCTTATTGGCTTTAGATCACCTTTGTAATAGAACCTGATACCGTCTTTCAGCACTTCATATTCAGCCCCAATGAGTCTAATGGTGTTCAGGAATGTTATCATATCGGCATGGCGCGCGTCATGGATGGTAATATCCCCTTTTGAAGCTATCGCCGCGCATGCAAATGAAGCTGCCTCAAGCCTGTCCGGAATGACGCGGTGCTCAGCGCTGCAGAGCTTATCTACACCTGTTATAACAATTGTCCTGTCAGTCTTTACATCAATAACAGCGCCCATTTTCTGCAGAAGCATGATAAGATCCATTATTTCAGGTTCAATTGCCGCATTGTGGATAGTAGTTTTGCCTATGGCAAGTGAAGCGGTTATGATAATATTTTCTGTTGCTCCAACTGAAGGGAACGGCAGGGTTATATCAGTACCTATAAGTCTTTTAGCCTTAAGCAGGTAAAAATCCTTATGCTCTTTTACAGTTGCGCCAAGCTTTATCAGCGCATCGAGATGGAAGTTGATGGGTCTAGCGCCGATCTGGTCGCCGCCGGGTTTTGGTATTTTTGCTTCGCCAGATCTCAGCAACAGGGGTCCGGCTGTAAGTACACCTATCCTGTTTATAAGTCCAAGTGATGCGGAGAAAGATATATCATGTATCTTTTTGGTCTGTACAACCAGCTCATCATTTGTGAACTTAGTGAATTTCGCTCCGAGAGATTCAATTATCCTTCTTGTGACTTTAATTTCACTTATACTTACAGGTACATTTATAAGCTTAACGGGTTCATCTGTAAGCAGCGATGCAATAATAAGCTTTGAAGCAGCATTTTTAGCGCCGCTTATGCGAATTGAGCCATGCAAAGGCTTCGCCCCTTTTACAAGGAACTTAGCCTGTTTATCAACAATATCAGTATTCATTTTTTTGGTAATGGATTTAAATTATTAACCTTCCCAGTAACCCATTGCGCTGTATTTTTTAGTGCGCTGGTCAAGGAATTTATCGGGGTCAGCTTTTTCAAGCTGTTTAAGCTCGTCCAGTATAGCCTCTTTAAGAAGCTCAGCAGCTTCTTTGTGATTGCGGTGAGCGCCGCCTTCCGGTTCTTTTACAATTCTGTCAACAATCTTATGTTTTACAAGGTCATTTGCAGTAAGCTGCAGAGCTTCTGCTGCCTGTTCCTTGTATTCCCATGAGCGGAATAAAATGCTTGAGCATGATTCCGGTGAAATAACAGAATACCAGCAGTATTCAAGCATAAGGATCCTGTCACCAACGCCAATACCAAACGCTCCGCCTGAGGCACCTTCACCAATGATACAAACAATGATAGGCACTTTAAGCCTGCTCATTTCCATAATATTCCTTGCGATAGCTTCAGCCTGCCCGCGTTCTTCTGCTTCAATACCCGGGTTCGCGCCGGGTGTATCAATTAGTGTAATTACCGGACGGTTGAATTTTTCGGCAAGCTTCATAAGCCTTAAGGCTTTGCGGTAGCCATCGGGATTCATCATTCCGAAGTTGCGGTATATATTTGATTTTGTATCCCTGCCCTTTTGCTGCCCTATTATCATAACAGGCTTGCCATCCAGCATGGCAAATCCGCCAACAACAGCTTTATCATCGCCATAGGCTCTATCGCCGTGCATTTCTATAAAGTTCTCTGTCATTAAATAAATATAATCAAGGCTGTATGGTCTTTCAGGGTGGCGGGCTATCTGTACTATCTGCCAGCGTGTGAGATTTTTATAAACTGAAGTTCTGAGTTCATTTACCTTTTTTTCAAGCTTGCCAATTTCATTGGATATATCAAGGCTATCTGATAAAGCGCGCATTTCTTCTATCTTGTGCTCAAGCTCAATGATAGGTTTTTCAAATTCCAATACATTCTTGCTCATAAGTTTGGTACGTTCTTTCTAAATAAAAATAAAGATAATGTCTTTAAAAGTATTTCAATATCCAGTGCAAGTGACTGGTTCTTGGCATAGTAAAAATTAAAATATTCAATTTCATCACCGCTCAGGTTCCTGTGCAGGTTAATCTGAACTAACCCTGTTAAGCCGTTCTTCCCAAGGTACTGCATCCCCTGCTGAGGCTTATCCCATGTAGCCCTGCCAACAAAGCTGTATTTTCCTGTGATAACAAACGGAATAAGCAGCAGCTTTTTAAAGAACTTTTCATGTTTTTTATAATAAGCCGGCATTTTAGAAACAATAAGCGCAACCGGGTAAACAGTGAAAAGTGAAAATATTCCCAAAAAAATATCAAAAATCCGTTTTACAAATATATTGAATTTCTTATTGATATTATATTCAATCTGCATTAGATAAATATCATCGATTTTATCCAAAGCAGATTTACCCAGAATAATATCGCTGTCTCCGGCTAATATCTTAAAGCTGATATTCTGGTCTTTTAAAGACCACATCATATCAAGTATCTGCTGGTTTGAAAGCTCATTTTTTGCAAAAACAATATTTCTTATTTTTGCTGATATTACAATATCCTTAAGGTTATTTAAATTGCCTATAAAGCCTTCAGTGTGGCTGGTATTAGGTGAAATATATCCTATGAATTCATATTCGCTGTCAACCCTCGTTTTAAGCTTTGCAATAAAACTTTCGGTTTCATCATTTTTTCCGATAATAAGAGTATTTACGGTTTTAAAAATACTCCTGCTTTTAGAATATTTAACAATTTTGGCCACCAGTCTCCATGCAGCTATAAAGAGATATGCATTCACTACTGTGCGCAGCACTACCGCTCTTGAAAAAGCGTATTCATTGAAAAAATATGTGAATGATGAGTTTACGAAAAATCCGATAAGGATACCGTTCAAAGGCTTGACCAGTGAAAATTTTTCGATTTTGCTGTATGAACCGCTGAGCGCAAGTGTAACCAGCCATACAAATGTATAAACGAATATCACAAGTGTGTAAGCTTCCAACGGGAAGAACTCAAAACGCTGGTAAATGGCAAGTATCATACCGCTCACAATAAACAAAAGGTCAAGCAGTATCGGGTAATTGTTTTTAACCAGCCTTGTAAAATATGATATTGAAGCCCTGTAAATAATAGATATCCTTATAAGCAGGTTCATAAGCCAGAAGCTTGTGTTAAGGTTCTTCTTAACAAATACCTGCATAGCGCCGTAAAAATTATTTACATATGAAATGCTGCTTTTTTTGGTGCTTTCACCTTTGTAATGAATAATCGAAGTATCAGGGTAATAATATATTTTATAACCGGCTTTTTTTATTCTGAAACAAAGATCAAGATCTTCTCCGTACATGAAGTAATCTTCATCAAATCCTTTTACTTTTTCATATACATCCCTTTTAATAAGCATAAACGCGCCTACAATAGCATCAACTTCATAAGTACTGTTCTCATCTAGAAATGTAAGATTATACTTGCCGAATTTTCGGCTTTTAGGAAACAGCCGGCTTAGCCCCATTATCCTGTAAACTGCAACTGAGGGCGTGGGGAAGCTTCTGCGGCAGGCAAGATCAAGCTTTCCGTTAGGAAGTATAAGCTTGCAAGTCATTGCACCGATACCGGGGGTCTCTTTATAAAATTTCAGTGAGCTTGTCAATGTATCTTCCTGAAGAATAGTATCAGGATTCAGTATTAACAGGTATTCTCCCCTGGATTCCTTTACTCCAAGGTTATTGGCTTTTGCAAAACCCAGGTTTATTGGACTTTCGATAAGCTTAATGGAAGGATGAGACGGGAATTTATTTTTCAGATATTCTATGCTTCCGTCAAAAGAATTGTTATCTACAACAATTATTTCTACTTTCAGGCCGTCAGAAGCTTTAAGGATAGAATTGATACACTGTTCTAACAGTTCCTTTACATTATAATTAACTATTATTACAGATATATCTATCAAATATCAGATGATTTATTTATAATTTATTAAAAATTGATTTCAGCTTTAGTTTCCATACCATATACATAGCTTCATATACTATCTTTCTCGACATCTTGGAAACCCCTGCTCTTCTATCAATGAATACGATAGGTATCTCTGTTATCTTAAATCCTTTTTTCCACATACGGAATTTCATTTCGATCTGGAAAGAATACCCGTTGGAATGCACTTTATTAAAATCGATCTGTTTTAAAGAGCCAACCCTGTATGCCATAAATCCCGCAGTAACATCTTTCACCGGCAGAAATGTTATCATACGGGTATAATAACTTGCGCCAATACTTATCATTAAGCGGCTAAGCGGCCAGTTCACCACAGCAATACCTTCTATATACCTGGAGCCTATTACCAGGTCATACTCTTTAAGCTTATCAAGAAATCCCGGAATAGCTTCAGGGTCGTGTGAGAAATCAGCATCCATTTCGAAAACATAATCATAATTGTTTTCAATGGCATAGCCAAAACCTTTAATATAAGCTGTTCCTAAACCCATTTTTCCGGGTCTTTCGATAATATGTACACGCTGGTGAGCCAGGTTTTTAACAAGCATTGCTGTTCCATCGGTTGAATTATCATCTACTACAAGGATCTCAATTATCACATCAGGATAATTTATGGCTACAAGTTCATTGATAATATTAACAATATTTTCAGCTTCGTTATATGTGGGTATTATTATTAATGCTCTTTTCAATATTCCGTTTTATTGAAGTGAATTAAATTCTATTACTTTAGATGAAATAAAATCAATTTGCTCATCGGTTAATTCTGTATGCATCGGCAAAGAAATGATATCCTTTGCAATTTCTTCTGAAACCGGATAGTCTCCTGGTTTATAGTCATATTTATAGGCTTCCTGCATATGCAGCGGTACGGGATAATATATCATTGAAGGTATTCCGTGTGATCTCAGGAATTCCATCATTTTATCCCTGTTCTTGACTCTGATAGAATACTGGTGAAAAATATGTTTTGAACTGGGCATAATATAAGGAGTTTCAAATATGCCTTTGAATTTTTCGTTATATTTCATAGCAGCATTATATCTTGCATCGCAGTATTCATCCAGGTATTTCAGCTTTATATCAAGTATTGCAGCCTGAATGGAATCAAGCCTGCTGTTAACGCCAAGTGTTTCGTGGTAATATTTCTTTTTAGAACCGTGCGAGATTATCATTCGTATCTTTTCAGCCAGTGCATCATCATTTGTGGTTATCATGCCGCCATCGCCAAAAGCTCCGAGATTTTTACTTGGGTAAAAGCTTATACAGCCTATGTCGCCGATCGTGCAGATCATTTTATCTTTATACTTCGCCCCCATTGCCTGCGCAGCATCTTCTATAACATATAAATTGTGCTTTTTGGCAATTTCCATTATCGGGTCCATATCACATGGCTGGCCGTATAAATGAACAGGCATGATCGCTTTGGTCTTTGGGGTAATTTTGGCTTCAATTTTTGTTACATCAATATTGTATGTTTCAGGATCAATATCTACATATACCGGTATTGCTCCAAGTATCGCAATAGTTTCTGTGGTAGCAACAAACGTGAATGGTGTTGTTAATATCTCATCGCCGGGCTGAACATTCAAAGCCATCATTGCTATCTGGAGAGCATCAGTTCCTGATGCACACCCGATAGCATGTTTAGCATTAAGATATTTTGCTGCATTTTCTTCAAATTTTTTTACAGCAGGTCCCTGGATGAACTGCGTACTATCAATTACATCATGGATCGCTTTATCTACTTCAGCTTTGATCTTTTGATACTGTGATTTAGTATCCACCATCTGGATATTTTTAATACTCATTTTATAATTAGTGACCTTTCATAAAAATTACTACTAAAAAAGTGTTTATCATTATTTTAAAATCCAATTTTAAAGACATATTTTCTATGTAATAGAAATCATACTTAAGTTTTTCTTTTACGTCATCAAGCGAAGAATCATATTTATGTTTTATCTGTGCCCAGCCTGTTATTCCGGGTTTAACGCTTAAACGTTTATAGTAATACGGAATCTCCCGGCTTAGCTTATCTACAAAATACGGCCTTTCCGGCCTTGGGCCAACAATGCTCATTTCATTTTTCAGCACATTTAAAAGCTGCGGAATTTCATCAAGATAAATCTTTCTTATAAGCCTTCCGACTCCGGTTATCCTTGGGTCATTTTCACCCGCCCATTCAGGTCCATATTCTTCAGCATCCTTAACCATTGACCTGAACTTGTACATGTTGTATGGTTTTGAATTTCTTCCGACTCTGACCTGTGTATAAAAAATCGGTCCTTTAGAGCTAAGCTTAATAGCCAGGATAATGATCAGCAGAAGCGGTGAAAGTACTATCAACAGGAAAGAAGAAATTATTATATCCAGAACCCGCTTAAAAAGCTTAGAGCCATAAGGCATAATTTCCGGCATAACTTCTATGAAAGGAACGCCGTAAAGCTGGTTTGTTTTAGCCAACCCGCTCACAATCTCATAAGTATCCGGCATAATTTTCAGGTTTACCTCCGTTTCCTGGCAATACCTGATAATTTCGAAGAGCTTATCTTTTTCCGATTCTTCAAGAGCTATCAATACCTCTGAAATTTTATTCTTATCGATGATATTTTTCAGAGCTAAAATATCACCCAAAATATTATCATTTGGTTTAACTTTATGAACTGAAATAAATCCTGAAAACTTGTATCCAAGCTGAGGGAATTTATTCACCAGGTTTTGGAGCTCACTTCCGCGTTTTCCTGTTCCGACAATAACTGAATTCCTGAGGCCAATGCCCTTTTGAAGCATTGTCATCTGGAAGCTGCGGATAAGAATTCTGCCTGAGCCTACAGAGAATATCATTAAACCCCAATATATCAGGATCAGAAATCTTGAAATTGCTTTGGAATCGCTGATAGCATCATCAAGAAATATTAGAAAGAACAGGATAAAACATCCAAATGAAATGGTTTTTAAAACTGATGCAAACTCATCAAACCTGGATCTTACAAACCAGTGCTGGTATAAACCGGAAAAAGAAAAAATTACTATCCAGTAAAAATATACAGCAGCCAGTGGTATCAGGAACGAAGTAGGCGCTGTATTAGGTATCCAGCCTGATTCAACCCTGACAAGATAATAAAGTATCCATGCCGCGTTTATTGTCACAAAGTCTGATACGATTAATAATATTTTTTCTGATCTTTTTGACAATATTGTATAGCTGCAAAGTTATTTTAGAAAGTAAATCAGCTGAAATCTTTGATCAGCTTATAATAGCTTTTTGCCGCAGAGCCAAGTGTCAAATTCCGGTTAAGATAGTTGAATGCATTTCTGCCTTTTTCATTCAATATACCCGGGTTATTAAGACACATATTTAATACATCAACAGCTGAAGCTGTATCTCCGTTTCTTATTACAAAACCCATATCATGATCCCTTATCATTTTTGCCATATCACTTTCAGGTGAGCATATTGCAAGCACCGCTCTACCCGCTGACATAATTCCCAAAAGCTTGGAAGGATAACACACTCTTTCCTGCGCCGGCAGCTGAGCAATTACACCAAGATCTGCCATCGCAAGTGAATCCTGCAGCTTTTCTTTCGGAACGTATGTATTGATGTATATATTTTCCAGCTTTTTTTCATTTTTAAAGCTTACAACATTTTTCTTTTTAAATCCCTCACCAATGAATTGAAATATTATCCTGTTATCATTTGCAAAATGTTCTGTGATATTCAGAATTGACTCGATATCATGAAACCTGCCATGGTTGCCGGAATACTGCACAACAAGCTTATCGTTCATGCTCAATTCCTTAGCTGCAGCTGATTCAGATTTTGCCTTTGGCTTAATGACCCTGTCATCAGACCAAACGTGAATTATATGAGTTTTGTTTCTGCATTCCTCTTCATATTTAGTACCGTTCAGGTTCGCATTTTCTATTGCTCCCTGCAGCATATCTTTGCTTAATACAACTGCATAAGAAGAACGTATATACCAAAGTTTATTGATCTTCCTCCATAACCTGGAAAGCAATCCCCCGGGCTTAACCATGTTAAGCAGCTCTGCCTGTTCAGGCATAATATCGAATAAAAGAACACCGTATTTTGTACCGTTCAGTAGGTTATTAAACCAGCCAATTAAAGCCATATATGGCGGGTTAGTTACCAGAAGCAGCGGTACTTTTCTATCGTTGAAAAGGATATCGAATGAAGCAGTAATAAAAAAAGTTATCAGGTTTATAAATTTACCGATAAATGATAACTTGGGGAACCTGGTGGACCATGTCCTTAAAATATGAATTCCTTTATAATCAATAACTTTTGGAACAGTTTTACTGTTTTCTAAAATTGTTGGCTGTGAGGCAATAACCTTAATTTTTAGTCCATAAGATGTTAATTCTTCCGCTAATTCCGTTAAAGCCTGCCCTGAGCTTACCATTTCAGGGTAAAAAGGCTGGCTTACTATTCTTAGATCAAACCGCTTTTTATTAGACATAGATAATCGGCAAATATTAGATTATCTGCGGTTTAATACAATTCTATTATTTATCACTAATTATGGCGGTTTTAGATAAAATAAGGGTAAAATTCAGATAATTTATGCTGAATTTAATTTGTTTTTGTAATAACGGGCAGTACTTACAGCCATTGATTGAACTGAATACTTTTTAACTGTATCAAAAGCATTATTTATCAATTTTTGTCTGTAATCCTCATCAATCAACAGCAATTCAATCGCATCAGCAGTAGATACCGGATCTTCAACATTTGTAATAATTGAATCATGACCTGAGGTAAAAAAATTTGTAGCACCGCCTACATTTGATGTAATAAATGGCACCCCCAAAGCCATGGCTTCAAGGTTAACATAACCTGTTCCTTCGAACCTGGAAGTGAGTACATGTACATGATATGTCTGCATTTCTCTGTAAATATCTTTAATGTACCCTTTAAAAACAACTTTTTCAGTTAAATCATTTTTAGCAATATATTGTTTGAGCATTTCCTCATTTTCACCGCTGCCTACAATAACAAGCCTGGTGAATGGATACTTATCATTTATAATTTTGAAAGCTTCAAGTAAATATTCCTGAGCTTTTTGAAAGGTAAGCCGGCCAATATGGCCTATTATAAATTCACCGCTGTTAGAGCGCGGTTTGAGCCTGAAAAGTCCGCTGCTCCTTTTTTGCATATCATCAAAATCAATACCAAGATACAATATTGATACTTTCCCGGGCTTAATATTGAAATATTTGATCAATGTATCCTTATCATTTTCTGATGTTGCAATAAAATCATCCACAAAGAACTGTTTTGAATACTCATAAATTTTCCTTGGAATAGAAAGTGATTCAAGTTGTTTAAGAGAATAAAAGATACCGTGCCTGGTCTCTACCTTTAACTTAACCCCGGCAAACATTGCAGGTATACACGGCTGAAATTTCGCGTTTGCGTGAACGATATCAATCCTGTTCCTTTTCATAATACGGTAAAGGTTCCTTAAACCTTTGTAAGAGTAGTAGAATTTTTTACCGTTATCATAAACTTCTTCACGGATATTATTTTCTTTTAAAATATCTGAAAGCGGACCCTTCATAGGTGTAGCTACAATTACATTAAACTCATCTTTATTCAGATTTTTAGCCAGGTCAACTACGTAACGCTCGGTTCCGTTGAATTCATTATTACAAACCACATGCAGCAGGTTTATTTTTTTCATTCTAATTATTCACCTTTCCGCTGCCCCAAAGCTCTTTAACCGCATTTATTATTTCAGATGAAGAGATGCTGGCCATACATTCATAATAGGGACAGGTAAATCCTCCGTTTCGAGTGCAGTATTGCTTATCATCTGAAGCTGAACAATGCAGTTTATGGTAAATCATTTTTACATTTTTACCGGTTGGAGCTGAAAATCCGGGATTTGTGGGGCCAAATAAAGCTACTGCAGGTATATCATAAGCAGAAGCGATATGTAACGGGGCTGAATCACTTCCGATAAATAATCTTGATAATTTTATCAATTCAGAAGAGCATTTAAAATCAGCCTCAGCAAACTTATTCTTCAAATCAAATTTATTACTGAGCATTTCATCAATTTCAGCAGCTCTTTTTTTATCATTAGAATCACCAACTAAAACATAATTTATGCCTTCTGATTCCAGATATACAATTAAATCAGAAAAAGTTTTTAAAGGAAGCTCTTTAGCTGGCCAACCAGATGTTAAGTGAATAGCTGCAAAACTTTTCGATCGGAGTCCCATTTTCTCCAGTATTTTTTCCGCTTTAAGTACAGAATCCGGGTCTGAATAAATATAAGGTTTTGTTAGAACGCTTTTTCTTAATTCCTGCCATTTCAAATTATCGATATTGAGTCCAGATTTAATAACATTCAAATACTTATCTATCAAATGTCCTTTTTCTGATGCAGTGTTGGAATATACAAATTTATCATATGACCTGCCGTTATAGTCGTAATTCAAACCAATTGAATAACCCGCATCAATTTGTTTAACAGCTAAAGCTGTAGCTCTTTTACCGGTAAGATCAATTATTAAACTGTAATTTTTGATTTTTAGATCATTAATTAGATTTTTGTATCCTATTTCATCCGGAGCAGACTGATCTCTGTAATCGGTGGTTTTTAAATTATCATAAAGGATAAAATTATCAATTCTTGGATCATTCTTAAGCAAACCTGCAGATGAAGACCTTGTCAGAAGGTCTATAGAGGCATTAGAATAAAGTTTTTTTAGAATTTCAATTACTGCGGAATGGAAAAGAAGATCACCTGCAAAATACAGGGAAATTATCAGAATTTTTCGAATATCATTTGTTTCGGGCAGCTTTTTTTTAGAAAACTTTATTCCCGTTGCTTTATTCAAAAGCAGCTTAATATTTTTTTTAATATCAGGCAATCAGGAAGTTAAATAGCTTCTTCAAAATAAGTTTTTGTAGGTAAAATTCCCTTTGCAAGCAGAACTTTATTGCAAATCACAAGCCTGTCTTCGCCGGTTTTTCTTATTAGATAAAAGAAAAATGAAAGAAACAGTGTTACCGGTAGCAGGATAAGATCGATAATTAAAAATATTATTTTCATTCTAGCTGTTTATTACTTCATTATAAAAATTGTAATGTTCAATGATGCTTTTTTCCCATGTGAATTCTTTCACCCTGTTTTTACCTTTTAATATATATTGCTGTTTAATGCTTTCATCATTTAATAACAGCTGAATTTTGTTTAAAAGGTCATTTCCACTGGATGTATCATAGAACAAGGCTGAATCTGATAAAATTTCACTAACTGAGCCTCCAGGGCTGCTAAGCACAGGACAGCCGAACTCCATTGCTTCAAGTGGCGGAAATCCAAATCCTTCATAAAGCGATGTATAAATAAACATTTCTGCGTGACTGTAGAGCGCTTTTAATATTTCATCATTTCCATTTACCTGCTTTACTCTGTTTTCAAGGTGATTTTTTGCAATGAATAATTTTTCAGAATAATTGAACTCACCCCCGCCAAAGCATACCAGGTCATAATTACCATTCAGAGCTTTATCATGAGCATATACACTCAATAGCTGGTTGAAATTTTTATAACCCCATCTCTGTCCAACATATAACAAATAAGGCTTTTTTAAATTAGTTTTGCATTCCCTGTCATTTTTTAATGTTATGCCGTGATAAATAACTTTAATAATTTCAGGTGATACATTAAAAATTTTCACCAGGTCATTTTTTGTTGTTTCAGAAACACAAATTATAGCCTTTGAAGAATCAACACTTTTCCGCTTTTTTCCGGATGTACCATCATTTTTGGTAAAATATACAGGATATAATTCATGTGTCATATCATGTATAGTTGAAATTATATTTGTTTTTAGTCCCAGACCAACATCTGAGTAGTAAGTTTTATGAAAAACATCATATTTTTTTTTAGAAGAATAATTTTTGAAACCCTTTTTGTTAAACTGATTAATTATGAAGTGAAGCTTAGAGGGGTAGCTTAAATCTTTTTTTTCAATGTTTATGTTGCCGATTATTTTCGAAAAATCATATCCAGTGATATTATATCCAAGATACAGGTCTATTTCTGGCTGGAATTTCTCTGCGATCCCCGAGATAATTTCATAAAAATATCTTGAAACACCTCCGTATCTCTGCCTTGCAAATATTTCATGATCATAAATTAACTTCATTTTAAATAGATAATAATATAATAAATTTTCATTGAAATATTATTGCTGAATGAAAAGATGTAATTTTTTATCAAAATTGTACCTGTCATTCGAAATATCACTTTTGTTCTTTATTGAAAATAAGAACAGATCATAATTTGCCAGTAATTTATTCTTTGATCTTTTATTAAAAATGGATTTTATAGAAAAATAAATGATCCTTGTTATCAATGCAGCTGAAATTGAAATTCTTCGGAATAGATATGTTATTCCTTTGAATCTTTTACAATCAAATATTATCCTGCTTCTGAATTCCTGGTAGTTAACAAATAAAACACCTAATTTACCCGAAGAGCTGTGATGATTATGAAGTACTTTTGCTTCTGGAATCATATAGTTACGGTATCCGGCACTCTTGATTCTGAATTCAAGTTCAGTTTCTTCTTCATAAAGGAAAAAAGCCTCATCAAATCTGCCTGCTTCATCGAACAATTTCCTTTTAAGCATCATACAAGAGCCCATAACCCAATCCACCTGAAATGGTTTAGCAAGCTTGATATTATTATCGAGGAAATTGTAAAACCTCTGTTTCATAACAGGAGCTGTCATATACAGCCTGAACTCCTGCATTAACCGGGAATATATGCTTGGGAAAAAAGTATAATAATATTCTATTCCGCTGTTTGGCTTTACCTGTACCGGGCCAACAACACCAATCCGGTGATCTGAAACTATAAATTCATACATTTTTTCGAGTGAATTATCCGGGAAAAAAATATCCGGATTTACCAATACTATATAATCCCCTGCTGCATTTGCAGCACCGATATTATTTGCGTAGCCAAAACCTTTGTTATCACGGTTTAATATCAATTTTACCTGCGGAAAGATCTTATTAAGGTTTTCTATATCTCTGTTCGAAGAATTATTATCAACTACAATTATTTCATAACTCAGCTTACTTACATTATTATTTATGCTGGTTATGCATTCAATAACGTCATTGTAAACATTGTAATTTACTATGATTATACTTAAATCCATATGAACTGTAAAGATGTATTAAATTTAATTTATTTACAGTGATTAAATAATTGACATTATTTCAGATTATTTTGCATACCCGCATAAAGCTTTAAAGATTTTATGTAACCGTTTCTTCTTGATTTTCTTTCATTCGTGGTGTATGAAAAGTTAACAAGAAGAATTTTGAGAAATAAACCGGAAATGAAAATAAGGCGAGAAAATATTCGCTGTATAATATTGTAATTTAATTTAATATAATTCAGCCTGCCTGAATACCTCGTAAATACTAGCCTTTCATAATCTTTATTAAAGCTCTTATGATCCAAATGTATACATTTTAAAGAGGGCATATAAAATATTTCACGATCGTTTTTCAGGATTTTAAAACACAGATCTATATCTTCATAATTTAGGAAATATGATTCAGTAAATCCCCCAACAGATTCAAATATTTTTTTTTCAATGAATAAACACGCTCCGCTTACCCAGCCAACTTTATACACTTTATTTAAACCTGTAATATATTTTGTTCTTGTGAGCTTTCTGTATAGATCAACTAACATAAAAGATTCAAGAAAATCATATAATAAACCCAGTTTAGGTCCTGTGGAAGATTGAAAAGAATAATCGGGGTAAACTAAACCCGGGGCACAAATACCTGTACGCTGGTCATTTTTGAATCTGTCAATGAAATCAGGAATGAAGTTTTCAGCAATCAGGGTATCCGGATTAAGGAATAGCAGGTAATTTCCTGCAGCATTTTTAGCAGCTATATTGTTTGCTTTAGCAAAACCGTAATTTTCCTTTAAACTCAGGTATTTTACATCAGGGAATATATGGTTAACTGAATCAATATCCCGTTCAGGGGAATTATTATCTACAACTATTATTTCAAATTCAAATTCTTTAAACTTCCTGTATATACTGTTTAAGCAATTCTTAAGTATACCAAAAACATTATAATTTACTATGATTATACTTACCATCATAAAGCTGCTAAACTGTACTGAGATACCATTTATAAGTATTTTCAATTCCCTCTTTAAGAGAAAGGCTGCTTTTCCAGCCCAGAGAGTTCAGTTTAGAAACATCAAGAAGTTTCCTTGGAGTACCATCCGGTTTTGTTGTATCCCATATAATCTCTCCGTCAAAACCGACTATAGCTCTTACAAGATCAGCAAGTTCTTTTATGGTAATATCTTTTCCTGTACCAATATTAACAATATCCGGTTCATTATAATTCTGCATAAGGAAATAACATGCATCAGCAAGTTCATCTACATATAAAAATTCGCGATATGGTGAACCTGTTCCCCAAAGTTCTACAGAAGTTAAATTATTAATTTTAGCCTCATGAAACTTCCTGATCAGTGCAGGAAGTACATGAGAATTATTCAGGTCAAAATTATCATTTATCCCATACAGATTAGTAGGCATTGCAGAAATAAAGTTTATACCATATTGTCTGTGATAAGACTGGCACATTTTTATTCCAAGTATCTTGGCAATTGCATATGGCTCATTCGTAGGCTCAAGCTCACCTGTTAATAAGGATGATTCTTTTATCGGCTGTTCGGCAAATTTCGGATAAATACAGGAACTGCCTAAAAAAAGCAGCTTTTTAACTCCTGTTAAATAGGCTGAATGGATTATGTTCGATTCTATCATGACATTATCATAAATAAAATCAGCCGGATAAGTATTGTTAGCTAAAATTCCACCAACTTTAGCGGCAGCCAGAAACACGTATTCAGGTTTCTTTTCTTCAAAAAATTGTTTAGTTGCAGCCTGGTTTATAAGATCAAGTTCAGATCTGGAAAAAGTAATTAAATTACTGAAGCCTTCGGCTTCCAGTTTTCTGACAATTGCAGAGCCAACCAGTCCCTTGCTTCCGGCAACTAATATTCTGGAATCCTTAAGCATTTTTTTCTCCGGTAATATTTTCATAGTCAGCTCTAGCCATAATTTTAACAAGTTCCTTAAACTTTGTTTTTGGCTCCCAGCCCAGAATGCGTTTAGCTTTTGCAGGATCTCCGATCAATATTTCCACTTCCGTTGGCCTGTAATATTTTTCATCAACTTTTACAACTGTTTTCCCGGTTTCAACGCAAAAACCTTTTTCATTTTCATCTTTACCTTCCCATTTAAGGGTCATACCAAGCTCACCAAATGCATGTTCGCAGAATTCACGGACAGTATGCGTTTCACCTGTTGCAACAACATAATCATCTGGTTTATCCTGCTGCAGTATCAGCCACATTGATTCAACGTATTCAGGGGCATAACCCCAGTCACGTTTAGCGTCAAGATTTCCGAGATAAACAGTATCCAGCATGCCTGCTTTAATTTTTGCTGCTGCCTGTGTTATCTTACGGGTAACAAAGGTTTTTCCACGGCGCGGTGATTCATGGTTAAACAAAATTCCGTTACATGCAAAAAGATCATATGCCTCCCTGTAATTTACAGTTACCCAAAACGCGTATAATTTTGCTGCAGCATACGGACTCCTGGGATAGAACGGGGTTTTTTCACTTTGCGGTATTTCAGCAACTTTGCCGTAAAGCTCGCTTGTTGATGCCTGGTAAAACCTGGTTTTAAGCTGCAGTTCTTTTATAGCATCAAGAAATCTGAGTGTACCAACAGCATCGACTTCCGCGGTATATTCCGGGATATCAAATGATACTTTTACATGGCTTTGAGCTGCCAGATTATAGATCTCATCCGGCTGAACTTTATCGAGTATCCTGTTCAGATTGCTTGAGTCGGTCATATCTCCCCAATGCAGGAACAGTTTTTTATCTTTGATCTTTGGGTCGTTATATAAATGGTCAATTCTTTCAGTTGTAAAAATTGAAGCCGGTCTAAGAATACCGTGAACCTCGTATTCTTTACCCAATAAAAGCTCAGTTAAATATGAGCCATCCTGACCTGTAATACCTGTAATTAATGCTTTTTTCATGAGAATAATAAATATTAATTGAGTTTAGAATATTTAGTAAACTAAATTATATTTACGAAATATTGTAAATTTTTAGTAAAATGGGTATAATTTGTCATATATTCACTGATAAATTTTTGGTATAATTGTAAAAAATATATATAATTTATATTAATACGAACAAAAAAATACGCATTTGTTTCTTTTCCCATTCCTCAGGTTTAGGAGGTGCTGAAAAATCCTTTCCAAAACTTTTACTCGGTTTGAAGAAATACAATATAGAGTCATTAATAATATTACCTAAAAAAGGCCCGGTAGAAGATGTCTTAAAATCACTTAATTTCAATTATCGAATTATACCCTTTAAATTATGGTTAAATAATAATTCAGGATTAGTATCTAAATTTAAAAGAATATTATGGAATATCATAATAATGATACCATATGCTTTTATACTTAAAAAATATAAATTTGACCTTATTTACACAAATACAAGTACTGTCTCTTTTGGTGCTTTTATTGCAAAATTATTAAAATTGCCACATTTATGGCATTTCAGGGAATTTGGCTTTGAAGATCATGGTTATATATATGACCTTGGGAATGTAATTTCTAAAAAATTAACAAATTATTTATCAACTCTATGCCTGGTTAATTCTAATGCAGTTTTGAATAAATATAAAAATTTTATAAATACAGATAAATTATTTTTGCTATACGAAGCATACTATGATAATAATATTTATAATATAACAGCTGATTTTAAACCATCATTTTCATCCAAATTAAATTGCATTATAATAGGTACAATACATAGAGGAAAACAGCAACTTGATGCAATAAAAGCTGTAGATGTTTGCAGAAAACATGGAATAGATGTTTCTCTTACAATACTTGGAAGCGGGGATCCTATTTATAAAAATGAAATTATTGATTACATCAATCAAAATAAATTAAATTCCTATATAACATTTATTGATAATATTGAAAATCCTAAAAAAATATTACCATTTTATGATATTTTATTAATGTGTTCAAAAAATGAAGCATTTGGTTTGGTAACTTTAGAAGCATTGGAATGCGGCGTTCCAGTAATCGGGACTAAAAGTGGTGGCACAGTGGAATTAATAAATGATAATATTAATGGTTTATTATATAATCCAGGGGATTTTGTTGATTTAGCAGGAAAAATTTCATACTTATATCATAATCCTGAGAAAAGAATTGAAATGGGCAAAAATGGTAAAGATAATATTAATATTAAATTTTCACCTGCCAGATATATTGATCAATGTAATAAATATATTTTAATGGCAATAGATAAATTCAATTCCACATAATAATATTTCATCTAAAAAATTCAGAAACAGTTTTTAAAGATTTGTATATAATTCCAGGTGATTTACCATAAGAATCAGGAAAAATATATTTTTTTAAAATACTTTTCATAATTGGATCTAGTATTCCAGCACCATTTTGGCGAGAAACTTTAAAAATTTCTTTTGATTGCTTTCTAAGGCTGCGTAAAGTAAGGGTATCATCATAAATTCTTTGATATGCAAGAGGAATATCTAAAAATGAAGGTTTAGTGATCTTAAGCATTTTCAAAAATAAATCATAATCAAATACTATTTTAAGTGACTTATCTATACCACCGGTTTCAAAATACAACTTTTTCGTAAAAAAGGTTGATGGTTGTTTTATAATATCGGAATTTACTTTTACGAGATACTCAAAATTATATATATCATTATTTTTATTCTCATATAGATATTCTTTTTTATCAGATACGACTATCATATTTCCTACTACCATGTTGTATCCGGAATTAATTTCAGCAACTATTTTCATAAGAGCTGAGTTACAGAAATAATCATCAGAATTTAACCATGTAAATATATCCCCATCCGCAAGATTAAAACCTTTGATAATAGCATCTGCCGGACCCTCATCTTTTTCACTTATCCATTTTAAGTGATCATATTCTTTAAGAATTGATACTGTATCATCCTTTGAAGCACCATCAATTATTATATGTTCCCAATTTGAATAATTCTGGCTAAGTACAGATTCAATCGTATCACGGATATATTTTCCTTGATTAAACGATGGAGTAATTATGGAGATTTTAGGTAACAAAGTATTATTTTTATCAAATTTAAAAATTGTGTATATTTGATAAAAGATAAAAATAATAGTATTTTTTCAATATTATAATATTTGTGTTTAACATGTTAGTCATCATGAATGCGTAAAATCATAATTAAAAATTCTTTATCCGGTATTTTCCAGTTAACAATTTCCTCTATACTTGTTTTTCTCACTGTTTCAATATTCATTAGAACTCTGGGATCTGAATACTACGGACTTTTCGCGACTATATCCTTGATTGGAAACCTGAATATGCTTACTAATATTGGCTTGAACTCAACATTACTTATTTTTTTAGCTGAAAAAGGTAAGTGCAGAGAGAACGATCATAACATTATTATTTCTTTTTCAATAATACTTACTATAGCAATTTTAATTAGTTTTACAGCAATATATTTTAATCAATTTATTATATTATTTATATTAAACATTCCGATTAAATTTTACCTTCAAATAAAAATATTATTTATTCTCTTAGTTCTTTCTAATGCAATTCTTTTTATTGGCCAGGTATTTTCGAGTATTCTTGATTCAATGCAGAAAATGTACATTTCTAACTTTTACCAATTACTTTATAATATTCTTTATAATTCGTTAATTATTATCAGCTTATTGATTTGGATGGATTTTGTTCATATTGGTATAAGTATATTCATATCGGCGTTAATATGGTTTATGTTAATGTTTTATTCTGCTAATAAGTTTTGGGGTAAAATAGATTACTCTGATATTGGCAAAACATTTATTCCTTTACTAAAAAAACAAACATCTTTAGGCTTAAAGGTTTATTTCAGCAGTCTAGTGTTTTTCTTTTATGAACCTTTAACTAAACTACTTTTATCACATTTTATGGGATATTTAGAAGTTGGCTTTTTTGATATTGCTTTAAAAATAAGAAACCAAATTTGGGGTTTAATCAGCAAAGCTTCGCAACCATTATTGCCATTAATTTCAGGATCTAATGATAAAGTACAAATCAGAAATCTGGTTCATGACCTAGAACAAAAAACTTTTTTTTTAGTTTTACCGGTAGTTGTTATTGCTGTATTTTGCACTAAACCAATTATTTCTTTATGGATCGGAGGTGAATATGTAAACACTATATCAATAACAACATTTTTCATAACAGCAATTTACTTATTATTCAGCTCTACAATGATTCCGATGTATAATTATTTAATGTCTAAGGGTCACGCAGAAAAAACAATATATATACAGTTAACTAATTCAGTAATAAATATTATATTTATTTTTTTATTATATAACCCATTAGGCTTTTATTCATTTGTTATATCGTATTCCCTGGCAATAATATCATCATTTTTGTTAATGTTATATTATCAAAAAATAATTTTGAATTCATTAATATTCGATAATTTACAATCTTTGATAAAATTAGGAATAGTATTTGCTATTAATTTAACTATTAGCTACATTTTGCAAATAATTATACTGAATTATGTTCTACAAATAATTACAATATCATTACAAGTGTTTGTTTGTACAATATGGCTGTACAGGATATTGGAGATATTTAAAATTCAGGATATAAAAAGATATTTTGGCGCTGATAATAATATTACAAAAACATTGATAAAAATATTGCTTAAAAAAAATTCTTACTAATGCTCTCTCTTGAAAATTAAATCAGCCTGAAGAATTTCCCCATTTACAGGACTATATAACTGATTCATTACACCTTTAAACTTATAATTCATTTTCATAAATAATGAAAATATTTCTTCAAACTCCGGTTCAGATTCATATAATTTCACAATTGATGTCTCGATTATGACTAGATCAACCTTGTTTGACAAAAAATCAAATCCACCCAGTATAACTTCTTTTTCAAAACCCTGAACATCAATTTTTACTAATATTTTGTCATTATAATCAATCTCATTTAATATATCATCCAGCTTCTTAATTAGAATTTTTTCTTTTGTGCTCTTTGCTGTAAACGGAAAATTTTCAATATGTTTTTTTTCCATTTTCAGTATAGATGAAGATGGGGAAAATTGATTAACATTTATTTCAATTTCTTCATTCGTATTACCTAAAGCATAATTCATAGGAACGATCAACGGTATTTTTTTATTTATTTCAGTTAATACTTTATAACATTTAATAATCGGCTCAAACGAATAAATCTTAGCATCCTGAAACAACGAATTTGCAAATACGGCAAATTGACCTTCATTCGCGCCTATATCAAGTATAGTATTAAATTTATAATCCTTAAACCATTCAAGATTTGAATTTATAGAAAATCCATTTTCAACCTTAGTAATCTTGTATCCAACTTTTCTTAAAGCTGTGCCAATTATTCTTTTAAACATTTTTTTCATTTAAACGATATATTTTCACTTATTGGTTATTGATTCTACGTTGATTTTTGATGTTAATATACAGCATCCCCAAAAAAAACCAAGTTAAATGATACATAAAATTTTCGGGAAACAAAAAGAAATCTTCAAAAAATGAATAGATTACCACAGATAAAATTATCGAGAAATATAGAATTATTTCTTTATTACTGTTTTTCTGAAAAAGTAATTTTACACTTTTACTAAAAAGGATAACAAAAGAGAGTAATGTGAAGATTAGAGGTACTATTCCAAACTGAAGAATAAAAAATATATAACCATTATGAGGATAATTATGGCTATCAAATATCATATTTGATGTTTTAATTTTTTGGAATAAAAGAAAATTAGACTCTACGCCAAATCCGAAAAGAAAGCCCCAGAATGAACTTCTCATCATTTCAAATGATACAGTATAAAGCTGTAATCTCGCAAGTATAGTTCCTGCACCTTTTGTTATAAGAAATGTCAGCAAAAACGATGATAGGGGTATGATTACCAATATCATTCCAATTAATAATTTCCGGGAATAAAAAATTGTCATAAATGTAATACCTACAAACATAGAAATTATTCCGGACCTATTAAATGTAAACAACATATTAATTACCATTAAAATCAAAGCTAAATTTAAAATTGGCCTAGAAAAATAATTTAAATTATTTTTTTCAAAATATATTAAATACAATACACAAGGGATAGAAAATGTATATAGAAAACTCGGTAAATTAACATGTGCAAAAAATGAAATTGAACTATTTGGATAACTATAATATGGGTTAACATTTAAGAAAATCGTTATTATTCCTCCAATAGAAGATACAATGCCTGCTATTATAATACCTTTTATAATTAAATACTTCAGTTCAACTTTTTTTTCAATAATTTTAGGAAGATAGTAACCAAAGAATATTGCTGACCCTAAGTAAGCAATAATTTTTGGTAAACCGTAAGTATAAAAGAAATCTTTTAAGTTAAATAGACAAATTGAAATAATAAGAGAGATTATTTGTAGAATAAAAATTATCTTCCAAACACTATTAATAACAATTTTTTTGGAAGCAAAATCTAAATTAAATTTATGTATACCCCAAATTACATACAATACAGCTACTACAAACACGCTATTTTTGTTCAATACGCCCCATCCAGGCAAAACTGTCATTGCGTATAGAGTAAAGACAAATATTAGCGTAAATACAAATACATCAATATTTTTTGTAAATTCAAAGGTTAGAAAGAAAAATATAATTGAAGTGATCACTACAAAAGTGATTAATGTATATTTAGAATGGAAATCATCAACTAATATTATTGTAACAAAAATTATTGGTAAAACAATAAATAGTGAAAATGAATTATTCAGTATATACTTCACAATAATTATTTCTTAACTGAATTTTCAATTTCGATTCTGGACTTAAACTGATAATACTTTTCTCTAAATACAAAATACGAAAATGCACTTACAAACCCTATAAAAGTCCAGATAATGACCATTGTTAATCTCTTTGGCTTTTTCTTCCTTTCAGCAACATATGGCTTATCAAGTATAAGAACAGTAGGCGTTTCTCTTTGTTCTTCAATTTTAGCCTGTTCATAAAGGGGCAGCAAAAATGTTATTATCTTAGTTTGGATTTCAACATCTCGGCTCATACGAAGAAAACTCATCGCAATTTGAGGTGAATTCCCAAGCCTTAAAAAATCATTCAAATCCGTGGAATTTTGTATTTCAGATATCTTATTTTTTAATGATTTAACTTTTTCTTCCTGCAATTTAACTTCGGGTTGATCTGAACTTAATATTTTCCGGACAACATCTAATTTTACCTCTTCAGATTTTAATTCAGCTTCAAGAGTAAAAACTGATTGTGCAGAAGCTTTGATTAACAAATCCGGCGCTATTCCATAAATCTGTTGAAACGATTTTAATGTATCTTCAGTCTTGGTTAAATCCTCTTTGGCCTGTAAATATCGTTTTTCTATAAACTCCCTGTTGTTTTTTGCTTCCAGAACATTCATTTCGATATTTATTTTATTCAATTCTTCCAGCAAAAACTCTACCATTTCTTTTGCCAAAACAGGATCCTTGTCATAAACTCCGACATACATTACTCCCGCCAGTTTTTCAATTTTGATCTCAAGTCTGTTCTCTCTGAAATCTTTTACGAGATCTTCCATAAAATCAAACTCTTCGCGTTCTTTTAATCCAAATTTTAAAATTAGTGCTTCTATGCATCTTCTGCTATTGAGTATTTCTTCATAAGCAGCAAGTTCTTTTACCGTTTTAGAACCACTTAAACCTATATCATCTAATGAACTAAGATCAGGCACATCAACATTTAATGACCCTAATAAACCCCCGCCTTTCCCGCTGCTTTTTATTGTTGCAGTTGAAAGATATATTAGATCAAGTACAAAGAAATACACAACAACAGATACCACCAAAACGATCAATGTTGATATTAGGATATTTCCCTTGTTTTTCAAAAATATAGAAATCAATTCAATTAATGTTAAGGGTTTAGAATTTACATTATTTTCATCTTTCAATGTATTGTGTTCCAAAATTTTTCTTTCTACTTTTGTGATTGAATTACCAATAATGTTAATGTAATAACGCTTACAATTACTCCTGCAACTTTTGATATAAGATCTATATCATAAGCAAAATCCCGTTTAATTATTCTGGGAACATATACAAAATCACTGGATTGAATTGTGGCTTCTTCAGGTTCCAGCCACTCCCTGGTCTTAAATTTTATGACCCGGATCTCATCTTCATCAGCTCGTTCTCCATATCCTCCTGCTGCATCAATGTAATACTGGGCATCAGCCCCTTCCTTGTATGGAACAAATCCGGGCCTGTTGACCTGACCATATACATAAACATCTTTTTTATTATCAGCTATATATACAATATCACCATGTTTTAATATAATATCCTGAGAATTATCTCCTTTTTCAAGCTTAACGAAGTCCACATTTACTCTGCCGATTTTATATAGAAGGTCCTGGTCAAAGCTTTCCTTTTCTTCTTTATTGGATACAATATCATTTAATCTCCGGGTATATACATTTTCAAGCGTATCCCTGTTCTTTGTTTGGATAAAGAAAGTATCAATTTTTCTATAAACTTCGGAATTCGGCAAATAAGAATTAGGCAGTAATCCGCCAGCCTCATTGATAATATCAGAGAGCCTGGTCGTATTCAACGTTATTGGATAATTGCCGGGTCTTACAACTTCACCAAGTACTAATACTCTAAAATCACGCCTTACTTCTGCATGAGCATTCACATACACTCTGTCATTTGGCTCTAATTTAAAATTTTTATCCTTTTCAAAATTCAGATAGATCTTTTCCATTTTCGTAGCAGTTGGATCCATCCTTGAAACAGTGATACTATCTAAATTTGCTACAGAAGCTACTCCTCTTACCAATTGCATTGCTGTTTCAAGGTCATCACCCGGGATATACTCAAAAATACCGGGGAACTGAACCGCCCCCTGAACCGCTACAAACTTTCCTTCCCAATCGTATTTTTGAAGAGTGATCACATCCCCTTCCCTTAAAAACGGATTATACCGCTCATTCTGGGTTGCGAAATATTCATACAGATCAATTCTCTGTATTTCACCGTTTTTTCGTTTAAGCTTAATATTTCTGAAGCTGAAATTATATCTTTCACCGGGTGTAGTTCCGGATTTCATTAAAGATAAACTATCACTGAAAATAAATGCAATTAAAGAACTGGCTCTCATAATTGCAGATGTCGGGTATGTACCCTGTCCAACACCAGTTACTGTTACCAGAAACCTTCGAGGTGATACAAGAGTTAAAGTAATTTCAGCCGATATGAAGCGTTTTTTTACTGCTGTTATTACCCTGCTTTTAGCTTCTGCTAATGTCAGTCCTGAAACAGCAACTTCGCCAACAGATGGTATTATCAATGAGCCTTCAGGGCTTACTGCCAGTGGTAAAGGAGTATTCACTACACCCCATATACCTAAAGAAAATATATCATTTGGACCTATGATATATTTGCCGGCATCAATCGCTCCTTCCAGCAATTGATCATTATAAATAGTACTTGTGTTAGCAGATGGCTCGATCTGTTTAAGGATATCAAAATTCTGAAGATCCATTTTATTGGTATTCATATTAAGGTCAAGCTGTTTTAGCGGATTACTTTTGGAAGTAGGATCCTTATCATTCAAACCGCTTTGTGAAAACACATTCATTATCACTACCGTGAAAACAAATGCCAAAAATAAATTTAGTTTAATTGTCATTCTTATAGTTTAAACTTCTTTTTAATATCTGTTAAAATTTCTTCGGTTTTATTTTCACCGGTTGTTTCGGTATAAATTCTAAGCAAAGGTTCTGTTCCCGATGCTCTTACCAGCAGCCAGCCGTTTTTGAACAGAAGCTTACAGCCGTCAAGAGTATCAATGCCTACAACTTCAATTCCCGCAACTTCCTTCAATCCTTTGGTAAGCTCAATCAGCTCTGACTTAAGCTCATTGCTTGAAAGATGCTGATCAATCCTTTTATAATAATACTTACCGTATTTATTTTCAATTTCAGCAATAAGCTCGCTCATTTTTTTCTTTTTCACAGACAGCATCTCCGAAAACATCATACCATTGAATATACCATCACGTTCAGGCAAATGATGTTTTAGTCCAATACCGCCGCTCTCTTCAGCTCCGATTAAAATATCTTCTTTTATCATAAGCTCAGAGATATATTTAAAACCGATTGGTACTGTATATAATTTCAGGCCGTATTCTTCACATATTTCTTTTATAACATCACTTGAAGAAAATCCGCGCACTACCCCGCCGGTCATTTTTTTGTTTTCTACCATGTAAGTTAAAAGCAGTGCAAAGGTCTTTTGCGCATCAACAAACTCTCCGTTTTCATCAAATATCGCAATTCGGTCAGCATCACCATCTGTTACAATACCGATATCATAGTTACCGCTTTTCATTTCATCTGAAATTAGGGAGAGATTTTTCTGAACAGGTTCCGGACTTGAGCCACCAAATGATGGATTCACTTCATTTCTAAGTGCAGTAATATTGATAATACCATCCATCATTCCCTGTCCTGAGCCAAACATTGCGTCATAAATAATTTTTATACCGGAAGAATTTATCGTTTCTGTATCGATCTTTTCCTTTAAAGTATCCCTGTAATAATCCTTGCCTTTAATATATTCAATTTTTCGGGATTTAATAAATTCTTCCAAGCTACCTGTGCCGTAATTAAATGAATCTGCTTGTTTAAGCTTTTCTTCAATTATATTTAAATGTACAGGACCCATTGAACCGCCAAATTCATCTTTAAGCTTGAACCCGTTATATTTTGCCGGGTTGTGCGATGATGTTATCATTACACCGTAAGCAAGATTTTTATCCCTGCTAAGCAAAGATACAGTTGGCGTGGTTACAAAAGAATCAGTTAAATAAACCTTAATACCATGGTTTGCAAATACTTCCGCGGAACATTCCGCAAATTCTTTTGAAAGAAATCTGGTATCGTAACCAACAACTATTCCATTGTTTATTTTGGGATGTTTTTCAAAAGCTATAGCTGTAGCTTTTGATATTTTCTTTAAATTTTCAAAAGTATATTCATCTGCAATGACTGCTCTCCAGCCATCAGTACCGAATTTGATTGCCATTTAATATTTTAATTTAAAATTGTTATTAAACTTCCAGAGCTCTGTGTTCACTGACCCAATTTTTTACATATTCTATTGTTTCAGTGGTTGGTGTACCCGGAGTAAACAGCTCTCCTACACCAAGAGCTTTTAATTTTTCAATATCTTCTTTTGGAATAATTCCGCCGCCAAATAACAAAACATTATCCAGCTTTTTATTCTTCATAGTATCCAGTATTTTTTTAAATACGGTCATATGCGCACCGCTTAAAATACTTATACCGATAGCATCAGCATCTTCCTGCAAAGCTGCTTCAACGATCATTTCAGGGGTTTGTCTTAAGCCAAGGTATATTACTTCAATACCTGCATCTCTGAAAGCGGCTGCTATGACTTTTGCACCCCTGTCATGTCCATCCAGGCCGGCTTTTGCAATAATTACACGAATTTTTCTTTCCATAATGATTTTTTACTATGATTCCAGAACAATTTCATTAATATTTTTATGGGAAATTTTCTGATAAAACATGACTGCGATAATTCCCACTATTACCGCAAACCATAAAGTAGCTGCCCTAATTATCAAAGTTGCAGCTACAGAAACACTCTTTGGTATTGCCAGCAATACCAATAACCCAGTCATACTGGCATCAGTAGCACCCAGGCCCCCGGGCAGCATTGTTATTGCTCCTGCAATTGTTGCAAAGCCATAAATAAATGTTGCTATAAATATATCAATATGCGGAGCGCCTAATACCGTGAACCCGTTTATCACCAGGTAAAAGCTTAAACATTCAAAAGCCCATGCAAAAATACTTAAAATAATGGTTATTATTAATTCCTTAAATTTTACCATTTGGTAAATACTGTCATAAGCTGTATGCAGTTTATGTGAGATCCTGGCAATAAATTTGAATTTTTCCAGCACACCCAATATTGCGTAAGAAAGCTTTTTATTGCTTATTACAAACACCAGTAATACAAAAAATATACCAAAGCCTAGTATTAGATTCGTGCCGTAACCGAACATCAGCGCTCCGGTCAGGCTTAATAAAACCAGTGAAAGAAAATCAGTAATTCTTTCAGCAAAAACAATTGGAGCACTTTTACTAACAGGGGTTCCGTTTTGTTCTTTTAACAGGTATGATTTAAATACTTCTCCTATTTTACCCGGTGTAACTGACATAATAAAAGAAGATAAAAATATCAAAAAGCTTAGTTTGCGTTCAATTTTTATATCGAGTACTTTTGTGTAATACTCCCATCTTAAGAACCTGAAACAATAATTACATAATGAAAGAAGCAAAATAAACGGAAACATCAGCCAATTATACAAACCAAATGCTTCCATAAGTTCCTCAAAATTTGCGTAAATACTCAAACCCAGAAAAACAACAGCCCCTAACACAACTGAAAACAATATTTTTTTCTTATACTTCTGGTACAATCAATTTTTTTCTAATAAATCAATTTATCAATTTAATGAACTTATTCAATCCAAGATATAATTTCTGTAATGGTAACCCTACTACATTAAAATAATCACCAGAAATTTTCCGAACAAATGTACTTCCCAGGTCATCCTGAATTCCGTATGCGCCGGCTTTATCCATTGGAGAGCCGCCGCTGACATAAAACTTTATTTCACTTTTTAAAATTTTTCTGAATGTAACCTTCGTAATCTCATAAGTTTTATACATTTTATTATCATATGTATCATAAATAACCAAGCCTGTATAAACACTGTGTTCATTTCCGCTTAACAATTTTAAGGTCTTTTCTGCATCTTTTTTATCTATTGGTTTTCCTAGTACTTTACCTTTATAAACAACTATAGTATCAGCAGCAATTATAACACCATTTTTACGTACTGCGACCTCAAGTGCTTTGAGTTCAGCCAAATTTGCTGCAAAATTACCGAATTTTTTAACATTTTGAGGTATATATTCAACAATATTAGCTTGTATTACATCAAACTTCAATCCAAAATTATTTAATAGTGCTCTTAACAGCAATTTTCTTCTTGGTGAGCCTGAAGCCAATATTATTCGTTTTTTTTGCATTCTTTTCCTTACCATTTTTTCAATTCATAAATTTCATAATCATCAGCTTTTGTTTTAAAGTCATACCTGGCATTTAAAAACTCGTTAAATTCAGGAAAACGCTGAATCAGCATTTTTGAATCCTCATTATAACCGGATATATAATACAATGGATCATTTGCAGCTACAACAATGAGCTTTGGCTCTTGCTTATTTAATTCATCCATAAACTCTTTCCTGAAAGAAGAATTCTCCCCTTTCCATAACAATGGAAAATTGTAGATAAACCTCGAGGTACATTTCCTGTCAGATAGATAATATATCAGCGGATCGAATCCCCAAACATATATACCGTCATTAATATTCGAATTCTGTTTAACTATATCAACCGCTTTAAACGTTTTACTTATCATAAAAACGGAATCACTGGTAAAGCCGTTCTTAATATAAACGCTTTTCAGATCTTCTTTGCCGGATAAATAACTAAACAAGGTATCATAATTGCCAATGTAAGGTTTGAATCCGAATATTGTAAATCCACTTATAAAAACCAGTAATATAATTCTATATACAATTCTTTTGTTTTTAAAATGATTTTTTAAAAGCGAAAGTCCATACACAGCGCCAATTGAGATCGGCGGAATAATTACAAGGAAATGATAATAATAAAACTTCCATTGAATTATCAGGCTAATTAATGATGAAAGTATCCATGCAAAGATTAAAAGATTTCTGAAATCTGCTGCCTTGTAAATAACGGTATAAAGCAGAGCGAAAAATGATAATATTATTAAAGGTGAATAGGCTGAATAAAAGAATAATTTCAATATTTGTGAAGAAATATAGCCTGCCTGTTCGGTTTCATATGCTATTTTAGTGTATAACGGGGTCTGCACTAACTGAATATCCAGGAAAGCGCTCAGCGCTCCGCTGAAGTAATATACTGCAAAAATTAATGATCCTGTAAATGCAGCCCCAAGAGAAAAAACCAAAATATTTTTAAGCCTTAAACTCAATAATATTTTTTTATCTGCAATGAATACTATGAATAAAAATGGAACAAACGTAATGATAGTATATTTTATAACAAGTGCTGCCGCAAACAATAAACCTGCCAGAAAAATTTTTGCAAATGAGTGTAATTTATAACTGCCCAGTAACAGCAGCACAGCGGCAGCGAAAAATAAGTTCAATGCACCATCAGCCTGAAGAGTGTGCCAATAATCCAGCCTATAGTACAGGAATAAATAAAAAAATGATGAGAGTATCGAAAGTAATCTTCCGGCCTGGAGGCGGAAAGAAATTAGTGCAATTAAAAATGCGGTTATCGATTGCCACAGGATATCAAAAATCCTTGCATTGAACATTGATTCCCCGAAAATAAGCTGGATAAGTGAAAATAAGAAGTGAATCCCGGGAGGCTTAAGGTCAAAAACGTAAAGGTAATTCATTTTTCCTTCAAGCAGCATTTTACCTGCATATGCATAAATAGCCTGGTCTCTGCCGAAAGGATATGTTAAGCTGACGCTGCCAATAACTGCGCCAATTAACAATACAACAAGCCCGAAGGTAAATAACTGCCTGTTAGATAAACTTAATCCCAAAAATTTTAATTTAGTTTAAAAAGAATGGTATAAACTTTTTGCTATAGATTTGACCCTGTAGATTATTGAATTGTTTTGTAAAATTACAATTTTTTAGATAAATATCAATATTATATATTTTCCATTAACCCGGGAAGCTTATCAATAATAGATGAAAAATTAACTTTTACCCTTTCTCCGGTTCTTCTGAATTTCACTTCAATTTCATCGTTTTTCATGTTTTTATCACTTACAACAAGCTGCAGTGGGATACCTATCAGGTCTGCATCTTTGAATTTTACACCCGGACTTATATCATCTCTGTCATCGAACAATACTTCATAACCTTTTGAAGATAATTCATTATACAGTTTTTCGGCAGCTTCTTTTATCGCATCTGCCTTTTTATTGACACTTATTAAATGAATGCTGAAAGGTGAAATTTCACCGCTCCAGATAATACCGTCTTTATCGTGATTTTGTTCAATATACGCAGCAGCAATACGTTCAATTCCGATTCCATAACTGCCCATGATAATAACATTTTCTTTGCCATTAACATCCAGATATTTAGCGCCCAAAGCTTCAGCATACCTGGTGCCAAGCTTAAAAATATGACCAACCTCTATAGCTTTTGTCAATCTTAATGACGAATTTCCGTCTGTGGTTTTTTCACCATCCTTAACCTGCCTTATATCATAATATTTAATTCCGCTGACATCCCTTTTAAGGTCAATATTTTTGATGTGATAATCATTTTTACATGCACCGCTGATCAGCTCATCTGCATCCTCAAGTCTCTTATCAGCAATTATTTTAACATCTTTATTTTTGAAATTAACAGGTCCGATTGAGCCGGCATTTGCTCCTGCAATTTCCATTAGCTCTTCCGGATGTCCCGGTCTTATTCCCGGAAAAATGCCCGCCAGCTTAGTTTCGCTTACTTCATCATCGCCGCATACAAGTGCGAGCAAGTATTCATCTTTTTTACGTGCATCTTTTGCAGGAATTACAAACAATCTTGATTTGGCAAGCCTTGAACGGTCTGTTAAGTTTAAAAATCCGGCAAGCTCATCAATACTCTTGATATTGGGAGTATGGAACTCTTCATAAGCCAGCCCGGAATCTTTTCTATCTACTTTAACAGTGAATGAAGAAGCAACTTCAATATTTGAGGCATAAGTATTATCTAAACTTATAACTACAGTATCTTCACCTGAATCAGCTTCAACCATAAATTCTTCTGATTCACTGCCGCCCATAGCTCCGCTGAAAGCTGATACTGTAAAAAATCTTAGCCCGCATCTTGTGAATATATTTCTGTAAGCCTGAGCATGTTTGTTATATGATTCATCAAGTCCTTCCCATGTAGCATCAAAAGAATATGCATCTTTCATTGTGAACTGCCTTCCCCTCAGAACACCACCCCTTGGACGCGGTTCATTGCGGAACTTTGTCTGAATCTGGTACCATATCTGGGGCAGATGCTTGTATGAGATCAGGTTTGGCTTAGCAAGCGATGTAAATACTTCCTCGTGAGTCGGAGCAAGAACCAGCTCCCTGTTCTTTATCCTGAAAATATCGTCTCCATAGTCTTCCAGCCTGCCGGTTTCAGCCCACAATTCATTAGGTGAAAGCGCCGGTAAATAAAATTCCGAGCCGCCGATTGCATTCATCTCTTCACGCACGATTTTTTCTACTTTTTTAAAAACTCTTAATCCCAGGGGAAGGTATGAATATACACCGGCAGTCAACTGCCTGATCATTCCGGCTCTAACCATTAATATATGTGAAGGAATTACAGAATCCGAAGGTACTTCTTTTAATGTTGGAAGAAAATATTGGCTGAATTTCATTTATTTATTTAAAATTTAGACAAATATATCTTTTTTTAGCAAAAATCTCAATGAAATTAGCGATTAATTACATACTTACAAAGTTTATACCCCTTTACAGGTATTGAAATGGGGTTAGATAAATAATAATTTTACGTAGCTAATTAATGGTATATTTACCAAAAGGGAAAACAAAAATGTCTAATAAAGAAAGAAATAACAACAGATTGCAGAAATTTAATATAATATTGGCACTGGCAATGATGGGAGCCTTATTTATATTTGCCAATACAAATATATTGTTTGCTCAGCAGTTCAGGGAAGTTAATTTCCCGGATGGTTCAGTTGCAGGAATAGAAAACAGGGTTGTAATAGAAAAAGAATATAATATTTACCAGGTTTCGCAAAATCAGATCAAATTCGAACTGCCTTCATCTTCTTATGTGAATATTTCAGTTTATGATAACTCTAATAATTTGGTGAGAACCTATATTTACAATAATCTGGCTGCCGGGACATACGAAATTAATATTAGTCCTGAAAATTTCGGAAAGGGCAACTTCACTTGTGTACTTTCTGCAGGCGATATTAAAGAAAGTTCAAAATTAATAATTGATTAAATTTTTATTCATATAAAAAGAAAAGGGAGCTGAACTCAGCTCCCTTTTTTTATTCCAAAATTTACTTTTTTACCTGATAATTGCAAGAACCAGCAGCACTATCACAAGTACAAGAATAATTGTTATAAGTGTTCCTGTACTCAGGTCCATCGAATTTTCGGCGCTTGAAATTTTGTATTCAACTTTCTTTTCGGAGGAATTATAGCTTTTATCCTTTACTACAAACATATCCATATCGCCATCACCATCTTTATCAGCAAAGAACATCGGGTAAGGCATCTTAGGCTCAACAAAAAACGTTCTGCTGTATTTTTCGTAATTTTCATTTTCCAGAACAAACGAAGGCGCTTCATTGGTGCCCATATTTTTATAATATGATACATTCCCGTCATTGAATTTTAAAGCGTCGAAATCGCCGTCACTGTCAACATCCACCATTACAGGGTTTTCAAAATCAAGCTTACCTTCCAGATAAGCACCTGTAATTTTTTTGATATCATCATTAGAAAAGGTTTTTACGGGAGAATCTGCTTTTGTTACAGGAAAGAAACCAACTGACATAAATAACAGAATTGCGGTAAAAATTAATTTTTTCATTTGATTATCTAATGATTATTTTAAATATAAATTTTTTAAATATATCTATTATTCATTAATAAAACAAGCATACACTGTTCTAAGTTCTGCGGTTTTGAATAATTTTAAATTGAATATTATTTGCATAATAAGTAATTTGCAAATTCAGATGAATATTAAAAAAATCAAGAAAATATTTTATTTCCCGGTTAACTTTTCAATAATTGCTTTATTTATAACAACCTTAATTTGCTGCAATAAAGAGTCAGACCCGTTAATTCCTCCCGCTGAAAGCTCTTCCTGGATAAAGCAATCAACAAATATAACAAATAATCTCAAAGGAATATATTTTACAGATTCACTGACAGGCTATGCATGCGGTAATTCATTCCCAAATGACAGCAGTAAAATAATAAAAACCACCGATGGCGGAGCTTCATGGCATAAAAAACCGGTTCCTGTATCAGCAGCAAGTTTAAACTCAATTTTCTTTACAGGTCAAAATACCGGATATGCCTGCGGTTCACTTGGCAATATAATAAAAACAACGGATGCCGGAGAAAACTGGGCTCTTTTGCCTGTGATAACATCAAACTTCCTGTATGACATTATTTTCTATGACAGCCAAACCGGAATTTCATCAGGTATTAACGGAACAATAATTAAAACAACAAATGCAGGGCTCAATTGGCAAATAATCAGCTTGCCATTTTCAGGTACGCTTTACAGCATTGATGTTACTTTAAACGGGGAGGCTTTCATTTGCGGAGATTTTGGAACTGTTTATTTCAGCAGTGATTACGGCTCAAGCTGGAGCTTACAGCAGACACCTTCTCAAAACACTCTTAAATCAATTTTTTTTACCGATGCAAATACAGGATATTCATGCGGGCAGACAGGTACTTTACTAAAAACTACAAACAAAGGTGTTAACTGGGTCATTCTTCCGCCGCCTGCAACAGATGAGTTCACATCGGTTTTTTTTATAAATGAAAGTACAGGGTTTCTAACCGGGGATATTGGGGCTGTTTATAAAACATATGATGCAGGTAATAACTTTACAAGAAAGAGTACACCAACTGCTAATTTTTTAAGAAAATGTTTTTTTGTTTCACCGCAATATGGATGGATAGCCGGTGAAAGCGGTACTATCATACACTCATCAATGGGCGGGGAATGATCAATTCTTTAAAACACGTTTCAATGTATTTTCCAGCTGGTCATCTTCAAATGGTTTTACAAGGTAGCCATCCGGGCTTAATTCCCCGATCCTGTTAAGAGTTGTTTCATCTTCAAACGCTGTTAAAAATACAATATGTATGCTGTACTTTTCCCGAAGCAATCTTGCAGTATCAAGTCCGTTCAGCTGCCCTTTAAGCTCAACATCCATTAGAATCAGGTCAGGCAGAGATTCCTTAACAAGTTCAAGTACTTTTTCACCAGAATCAGAAATAAACGTTACTTCATAGCCAAGGCTTGCAAGGCACTTGCTGATATCCATTGCGACAATACCTTCATCTTCAACAACTGCAATTTTATTCTTTGTCATTAAGATAAAAAATTAATTACGGGAATTATGTTATTGTAAATTAATAATAATACTGTATTAAATCTATGAAAATCAGAATTTGATATAAATTGTAAAGGAAACAAATTTTTGGTATTTTTGTTAACAATGTTTAAATTTTAAGCGGGAGTAATTCAGTGGTAGAATGCCACCTTCCCAAGGTGGACGTCGCGAGTTCGAGTCTCGTCTCCCGCTCAAAAAAAGTTAAAGGACCTGTTATTATTTGCTCAACATAAATATTTACTCATTCAGCTACAAAAAGAGCGGGATTCCAGCGGATAGTTCATCTAATGGAGGCGGTTTTGTATTCGATTGCAGGTTTATATATAATCCCGGCAGAGAAGAATCATTTAAATCTCTTACGGGTAAAGATAGTGCAATTATAGAATTTCTTGACAGCAATGATGTAATGCAGGACTTTTTGAAAAATGTTTATTCAATTTCCTCTGCAGCGGTTGATAATTACCTGTATAGGGAGTTCGCGAATTTAATGTTCAGCTTTGGCTGTACAGGCGGACAGCACCGTTCAGTTTATTCAGCAGAAAAGCTTGGAGCTTACTTAAAGAATAAATACGGCAGTAAGGTAAATATAAATATATTCCATAACGAATTTCCTTCATTAAACATTAACTAATATCTAAAACAACGGGTAAGTAATTCAAAATATTGGATAACGATAGTTCCGGCCTTCACTCATTGGAAAAAAAGACCTTTACACTTCATCTGATCTCGCAGATCTTCAGCGGAATTGCAATTGGTGTTGTTCTGCTTCAGGATGTAATTCTTAAAAAAACACTTGGCGGCACCGATTTCCAGGTAATGATACTTTCGCTTCTTGTAAGCTCTTCATTTTTATTTTCTATATACGGAAGTGAGCTTGTTAACCGTTCAAGAAGCCGTGCAAAAACAATACTGCTTATTGGCATTACCGCAAAATCATTTCTTATAATTCTTCCGTTATTTGAAAATCCCGTTTACTACATAGCCTGCATAGCTGTAGGCGCATACCTTGATGCACTTTTGCTTTCAATATGGAACATAGTTTTTAAACATAACTACTCAGAAAAGAACCGAAGCAGGCTGTATTCCTATGCTACTTCCTTTCAAACAGTATTTGTTTTGATAGTAACTACTGTCTCCGGATATCTTCTCGATATGAACAGCTCAGTTTATAAAATATTATTTCCTGCAGCCGGTGTTTTCGGTATACTGGTTTACTGGAGCCTTGCCAGGATGATCAATCTGAGCATGGATGATTATTCAGGCAAAAACAAAAAGCAGAAAACATATTACAGCATAAGGCTGATAAAAGATATTGCAGTACTTCCGCTTAGGAACACAGCCAGGATTTTCAGGGAAAATAAACCATTCCTCAGGTTTGAGGCTTATTTCTTTTTATACGGAATGGCATTCATGGTGCTTTCGCCGGTTATCCCGGTTTTTTTGGTAGATAACCTGAAGCTCTCTTATTCCCCTATTTCATTTGCAAAAGGATTGATATTTCACTCAGCTTTGATAATTTTTACCCCGCTTATGGGAAGGTATCACGGCACAGGTAATCCTGCAAAGTTCTGCGGGTATGTGTTCAGTATCCTCGCTCTGTTCCCTCTGGTACTGGTCTCTGCGAAACATTTTGTTTCAATGGGATTAATTACTGATACTGATATTGTAGTGTACATCTCATTTTTTATATTCGGCTTCGCTATGAGCGGAGTTACAATTGCATGGGCGCTAAGCTCAATTTTTTACGCGCCAAAGAACGAAGTATCCAATTACCAGGCTGTACATATAACTTTAACAGGCGTGCGCGGAATTTTCAGTCCTGCCCTCGGTTATGCAGTTATGAAGATATTTGATATTGAATATTCATTTTACCTCTCAGCCCTGCTGTTTTTGCTGGGCGGAATAATGATGTGGAAAGACAGCAGAAAACTTAAAAACTGACTTGAAGATATTAAAAAAAGCTGTAATTTTGTATAACTTTACCAAAAGTAAGGGCGGTTAGCTCAGCTGGTTCAGAGCGCTTGCCTTACAAGCAAGATGTCGGGGGTTCGAATCCCTCACTGCCCACAGATAAGGCTCAAATCAGACGATTTGGGCTTTTTTATTATATAATTTGTCGACTACACAATGTAATTGATGAACAACAATCAATGCACCATAAACTTTGCCATATCCGATTTATGCAGTTTTCCTCGTTTGTTCAAGTAAACTTTTATCATTACAAAGATTATCGGTGTTACAAAAAGCACATGAATAGCTGAAGTAATAACTCCGCCAATCATTGGAACTGCGATTGGTTTTGCAAGATCAGCGCCTGTACCGGTTGCCCACATAATCGGGACTAAACCTATCAGGTTTGTAGCGACTGTCATCAATTTTGGTCTAAGTCTTAATATTGCGCCGTCTTTTGTTGCATCAACAATATCCTTTGTTGTCAATATATCATTTTTTTCGATTAATTTTTTATCCAAAGCTTCATGCAGATATATAACCATAACTACACCTGTTTCAACAGCCAGACCGTACAACGCAATAAACCCAACCCACACAGCTACAGAAAAATTATAATCAAGCATAGTCATCAGGTACACTCCTCCTATTAAAGCAAACGGCACAGATAACATAACAAGAATAGATTCAAGGAAATTTTTAAAAACCATATAAAGCATTACAAAAATTATCAGGAAAACAATAGGCATAACAATCTCCAGGCGTTCTTTAGCCCTAATCTGGTTTTCCCACTGTCCGCTCCATGTATAATAATAACCTTTTGGTAAGTTAGGAGCAAATTTTCTATCCAGAACATCCTTTGCTTCATTTACAAAGCCGCCCATATCGCGCCCTCGGACATTCAGGAATATTATTGAGCGGAGCATATTATTTTCACTGGATATCATAGGAGGTCCCGATGTTATTTTAATATCTGCCAATTCCCCAAGCGGAATCTGGAAAACATTACTTTCGGAACTGTTTGATACAGAAGAGTTGCTCATTTCTGAACCTGCATCCTCCTGCATTGATGAACCAGAGGAGCCTACGGTTACCAATATATTTTTTAATTTATCGATATCTTCCCTGTAATCCCTGAAGTATCTTACACGTATCGGGAATCTTCTTCTGCCTTCTACTGTGTTAGAAATGTTTTCACCGCCAATTGCAGTTTCTATTACATCCTGCACATCGCCAACATTCAATCCATACCTTGAAATAACATCACGCTTGATATCTATATCAATATATTTACCGCCCTGAGTTCTTTCCGCAAATACATCAGCTGCTCCGTTGACCTTCTTTACTATCTCCTCGGCATCTATTGCTAATTTTTCAAGGGTATCAAGGTTATCACCAAATATTTTAATGCCAAGGTCAGTCCTTACACCGGTAGAAAGCATATTTATTCTGTTTATAATAGGCTGAGTCCACGCGTTGCCAACACCGGGTATCTGCATTTTTGAGTTAAGCTCTGCAATTATATCGTTCTTAGTTAATCCTTCGCGCCATTCAGATTTATCTTTCAGTATTATAATAGTTTCAATCATATTCATAGGCGCAGGATCAGTAGGAGTATCAGCCCTTCCAACTTTACCAAGTACGTGAGCAACTTCAGGAACAGATTTAATGATCTTATCCTGCATCTGCATTATTCTTTTTGCTTCTGTGATTGAAACATTAGGCAGGGTCGTAGGCATAAATAAAAGACTTCCTTCATCAAGAGAAGGCATAAATTCGGAACCGCGGTTCATAACTAATGGAACAGTTATCAATAATGCCAATACATTTATGGCAAGAGTTGTTTTCCGGTATTTTAGCGCAAGGTTTAAAACAGGTTCATATAGCATTCTGAAGAATTTACTTACGGGGTTTTTATTCTCAGGATAAAATTTGCCGCGCATGAATAAGGTCATAAGCATTGGAACGAGTGTAATTGTAATAATTGCTGAACCTGCCAGGGCAAATGTTTTGGTAAATGCCAGAGGATGAAAAAGCTTTCCCTCCTGGCCTTCAAGTAAAAATACAGGTAGAAATGATACTACTATAATTCCAATTGAAAAAAATATAGCCCTGCCTACCTGTTTAGCTGATTTAACTGAAATTTCCGTATAATCTATGGTTCCTCCGTTTAACGAAGCTGCTGCCAGGTTTCGGTATGCATTTTCGACCATCACTATCGAAGCGTCAACAAGTACTCCAATAGAGATAATGAGACCTCCAAGGCTCATTATATTTGAAGTAATATTAAACTGTTTCATCAGAATAAATGCTATAAGGATTGAGACAGGTATTTCAATAATAATTCTGATTGCGCTCCGCCAGTGAAATAAAAATATCATAACTATCAGGCTGACTACAATTGCTTCCTCTATTAAAGAGTCTTTGAGTGTGTTGATTGCACTATGTATTAAATCGCTCCTGTCATATGAAGTTTCTATTTTAACACCTTCAGGCAGTCCTTTTTCAAGTTCAGCAAGCTTTTCTTTAACTCTGTCAATAACATCCGATGCATTTTCACCATACCGCATAACTATAATACCGCCAACAACTTCCCCTTCACCGTTCATATCAAGCAAGCCCCGTCTGGTATCACCGCCAATCTGTACAGTTCCAAGATCTTTAATTCTTACAGGTATACCGAACTTTGTATCTTTTATTGTAATCTCTTCTATATCATAAGGGGTTTGAATATAGCCTTTCCCTCTGATAAAAAATTCTTTGTCGCTTGATTCCAGGTTTTTTCCGCCTACATCTTTATTGCTGTTTCTGATTGAGTTAACAACATCATTAATTCCGATTCCGTAAGAAGAAAGTTTAGCAGGATCTATATCAACCTGGTACTGTTTTATAAATCCGCCAATTGAAGCAACCTCTGCTACACCTTCAACTGATGTTAACTGATATTTCAGATAATAATCCTGCAAAGCTCTAAGCTCACCCAGATCGTACTTATCACTTTTTAAGTGATACCAGAAAACATGACCTACCCCCGTTCCATCAGGACCCATTACCGGAGTTACTCCTAGGGGCAGGGTATTTTGCACCTGGTTAAGTTTTTCAAGTACACGGCTTCTTGCCCAATAAATTTCGGCGTTATCTTCAAAAATTACATAAATGAAGCTCATTCCAAACATTGACTGAGAACGAACTGCTTTTACTTTAGGGATTCCCTGCAGATTTTGCGTTAATGGATAGGTTATTTGGTCTTCAATAATTTGCGGACTTCTTCCCATCCATTCAGTAAACACAATTACCTGATTCTCAGATAAGTCAGGTATTGCGTCAACAGGGGTGTTGTATACTGACCAAATTCCAAAACCAGCAATAACCAGATACATCACAAGTATCAGAAATCGGTTACGCGCGGAAAATTCTATTATTTTTTCGATCATAACAATATTCTTTTCAGTGAATTATTTCATATCCGCTTTCTTCAATTGCTTCTGATATCTGCTGTTCTGTTAACTTTTCCTGATCATACTCAACGTAAAGTGAACCGAGCTCTACTTCATATTTATTAACAGGTAGCTGCTTAATAGCATCTTCAACAGATTTAATACAATGATTACAGGTCATACCTGAGATCTTTATTGTTTCTTTCTGCATTTTATTTTTGTGTTTAATTTTAATTAATGACCCATACATCCATGATGACCCTTATGATTATTTCCTTCGTCTTTTTTTTCATCTTTTTTGCTCTCAGTTTCTTTTAACTCTAAATCCATACCGCATTTAGGACATTTGCCCGGTTTTTCTGAAATTACTTCCGGGTGCATTGGGCATGTATAAGTCTTTGATTCGGTTGAATCAGTAATTGATACAAATTTGTCATTATATACAGTTTCAAAATTGGAATTCGGAGAAAAAGCATATAACCCTGCAAACGATAGGAAAAAAGTCAGGATTGATAATATCAATGTTTTTTTGTTTTTCATTTTAGATTATGTTTAAATTAATGTGATGATTTTTCTTTTTGGTCTTTTGGTAATTTGCAGCAATCATCAAGATTCTGGTATGCTGTAGGATCAGCTTTTTTATCATTAGCGTCATAACCTGCCATTGTAATTGCATTTTCTATCTTCGTAAGATCAGTTTTAGATTTATCATAATTTATGTGAGCTACTTTTTCATCTTTATCCACCTTCACATTTATAGTTCCCGGAACCTTATTTACAGCTTTTTCAATATTTTTCTTGCATATACTGCATTGTATCGTTGGAAGTTTTATTTCCACATGCTCTGCGTTCTTATCTGCGGTTTTCTGCATTTCCTGCTCTTTTGTTTGGTTAGATTGCTGTTTATCATTTTGGTTTTCAGTGTTTTCCTTTTTGCCGCATCCAAAAATCAGAAGAACTGCAAAAACCATGAATGAAATTGTGATTGTTTTAATTATTACTTTGTTCATTTTTAACTCCTTCTGCTAATAGCAGATTTTAGTTTTATATTAGTGTTTATGTTCTGTTTCAGTTTTTTTCTCTTTCATATCATTAAGGATATCCTGGTTTGGATTAATTTTTAATTCTTCATTAATATCTTTTTTTGGATCACCACTATGGTTTTCATGTCCTGATGTAAATCCTTTCTGTATCTGCGATTCGCTGTCTATCAGGAAGCCACCCGATATAACAACAAGATCTCCTTCCTGTAATCCTGAGGTTACAGCATAATATCCATCCTGTTCATAGCCAATCTTTACTTCTATTGGTTTAAATACTCCCTTTTCTTTTTCAATGTAAACATAATTATTATCTCCTGTTCTTATCACAGCATTTTTAGGAACACCAATAGATTGAGAAACGTAGGTATTTAACTTAACTTTCAGATACATATCGGGCTTTAATTTCATATCTTTGTTGGAAACATCAATACGAACTTCAAGAGTTCTTGATTCAGGATTAAATACAGGATTAATAAAATTTATCTTCGCCCTTAATACTTCACCCGGGTAAGCAGCAGAATAAATTTCGGCGGTTTGACCGTTTTTGATATACTGCATATCTGATTCATATACATTAGCTATAACCCACACCGAAGAGAGGTCTGCTACATCATAAATATCTTCACCAGCCATTGCCCAATGACCAACATGAACATATTTTTTAGTAATAATACCTGAATATTTAGAATACAATATTGTAGTATTTTTAACAACTTTGTTCCTTTCCAGTTCATCAATTTGCGCATAGGTCATTTCCCAAAGTAATAGTCTTTCCCTTGAAGATGTTACCAGGCTTTGAGCCTGTTCAATAGCCAGCCTGTTGCCGCTATTCTTGATCCGGTTGAAATTATCGATAGCAAGAAGATATTCTTTTTGAGTGGATACGAGTTCAGGTGAATAAATTTCCATAACTTTCTGCCCTTTTCTAACCACTTCACCTTCAAATGTAATAAACATTTTAACAATTTTCCCGGATACTGCCGTAGAAATATGTGCAAATTTACTTTCATTTATTTTTACATATCCGTTAAATGTTTTTTCACCCTGGAACTGCATAGTTTTAACTCGTTCAGTCTGTACATTAGCCAGCACCTGTTGCGAGGGAGATAACTTGACTGTACTGATATCAGCACCATCCAGGTCATGATCGGTTTGTTCGTCATCAACAACTTCTCCTTTTTGTACAAGGTCCATACCGCATATTGGACATTGTCCGGGTCTATCCTGGATGATCTGCGGATGCATAGGGCAAGTATACACTTCGTTTCCGGATGTGACATTATCGTTTTTCTGTATAAACGTAATGTATCCCCAATATCCGCCCGCAATTATGAGAACAGCAGCCAGAACGCCAATAATTATTTTTATAGGTTTATTCATAATACTTTTATTTATAGCATTAATTTTTCAGATTTAAGCCTGTAGCTTTTTCAAGTTCGGCTATCATTTTAAGATACATTGTTACCGATTCATAATACATTATTCTTGATTCCTGGTACATCCTGTAAGCATCAAGAAGGTCGAGGAACCCACCCATATTGGTTTCATACGAATATTGCGCAGACTTCATTGTATTTTCTGTTTGCGGCAATTGAACACTAAAGTAAAATCTCATAGTCTCTTTTAAAGCAGCCATATTATTGACAACAGTTGTAATCTCATTTTTAATCTCATTTTTTTTAAAGCTTAATTCATCAGCTGTGCTTTTGATAATTACTTCATTTCTTTGTATTGCATAATCATATTTTCCGCTGGACCACGGCGCAAAAGGGATATTAACTCCTACCATAAATGCAAAAGCATTTCTCTCTTCAAACGGCAGTATTTTATACCCAAGTTTAATATTAAAATCAGGTAATCGTTCAATTTTAGCCATTTCAAGATCTGTTTGATTCATAATGATCTTATTTTGTAAGGTTCTAATATCCGGTCTGTGAATGAATGCATAATCAATAAGTCTGGAATTTTGTATTTCATTAATCTTAAAACTGCTTTCATTCATCAAATAATCAGTGTCAATATCGGAAAAATTAATTTTTGTTTTTTCATCAACTGCAATTTTTGTAAGCTTTGTCAGTTCAGAAAATATATTTTTCCTTTGCTGCTTTAAAACAAACTCCTCATTCTGAAGGCGTGACATCTCTACCTGAGATTTGAAAACTTCCTGCTGCATACCTTTGCCTACCATATATTGTGCCTCAGCAGATGCGAGAAAGGTTTGCATAATCAGACTGTTATCGTAATTGATCTGCAGCTTTTTATTAACAAGGTAAAGGTCATAGTAATTCATCTTAATCATATTCATAATTTCAATTGCCATTGAAAGCCTTTCACTTTGCATCATTGCTTTTGCATCAAGTACTGATCTTTTTTCAAGAGCAAGTTTGCCCGGGAAAGGGAACATTTGTGAAACAAAAAAATTAATCATTCCTACCCTGTTAAAATCGCTCATAATATCATCAAGTTCAATTTCAAACATTGGGTCAGGCAAAAATGTTTTGGCTTCCGCAAGAGAATTGGAAGCTTCAATTTTAGTTTGCATTGCTGTCAGTTCCGGGTTATTATTTACGGCTGCAAACAGCAATTGGCTCAAAGAAAATACTTCCGATTTTCCGAATGAGTTATTAAAAGAGGTGTCGCTCAAGATATTTTGTGAGCGTGTGTTAAGAAGTGAGTCCAAGACTTTTAACGATGAATTGAACCTGTAAATTGAATCCTTTTTCAGGTAGTTATCAAAACCGTTTTGAGCAAATGCCTTGAAGCCCGTTAAAGCAAATATTGCCGAAACAAATAAAATGAATTTAGACATGATCTCATATTTCCGATTTTAAAAAAATATATAAAATAATTTTATAACAAATTATTCTGCAGTAAAACCTGGAATCGAAACGAGATTATTTTAGATTAGAAGAGAAGATGTAAAAACCGGTATGTCAATTTCGGGATGGTAAGTGTCCTGAGGTGAATAAATAAATAAACTATGGTTTATGATATCAAGATCAACTGTAGATATATAATATAAACAAATATTTACAAAAGAGTCGTGTTCCTGAGAATTATTCTGATTAAGAAGTGTATTTGTATTTGTAAGTTCAGCGGTTTTTTCCTCACAGCATTTTGAGTTTTCCTGTGTAAAGCTTACTCCTCGGAAGCGTACTTGTTCTTTGTGACTGCATTCACAGCTGCTGCTATCTCCGGTCATTTCGCAAAACATTAATTGAGTTGCAAAGCTAAAATTTGATAAAATCAGCATTAATGACAAAAAAACTACAAAGTATTTTTTGAACGCTTTTTTCACAACGTAAAGTTAACCATTTCTATGAATCAAAACAATGTCAAAATCAATAACCTGTAAAAATTGGATTTAGTTTCACTTATAAAGCCATTCGATTGAATTAACACCTTGAAAATGACCTAAAAACCCTTAATTTTGTATATATGTAAAGTTAATTTCATTCATTTTTTAAGGGATTAAGTGAAGAATACCAAGATACTGTTACTGATTTCCATAGCTGTGATTTTTGGAGTTAACTTACTTTCAGGTTCCATAAACTCTTATTACTACCAGATAATAATTTATTGCGGAATTAACATTGTACTTGCAGCCAGCCTTAATTTAATTAACGGTTATACAGGTCAATTTTCTTTGGGTCACGCCGGTTTTATGGCAATTGGAGCATATGTTTCTGCAGCGCTCAGCACTTATTTTGCACCTGCATTACTTTCTGTATTAGGTGATGGAGTTCTGGGCAGATCATTATGGTTCATTTTTGTCTTACTCGTAGGC